>JBNKDD010000400.1:0-4400 GCA_050288085.1 Anaerolineae bacterium | reverse complement strand
GCTGTGACCTGGTGATCGGGTTTGGCGGCGGGAGTGTGATGGATGCAGCCAAGGCAATCGCCGTGATCCTCACCAATGGCGGCGATCCACTCGATTATCTTGAGGTGATCGGCCAGGGCAAATCACTTACGAAACCCTCCGCCCCATGTATCGCCATTCCGACCACAGCAGGAACCGGCACCGAAGTCACCCGCAACGCGGTGTTGGCCTCCCCCGAACACGGCGTTAAGGTCAGCCTGCGGACACCGTTTATGCTGCCCACGCTGGCGATCATCGATCCCGAATTGACCTACTCGCTGCCCCCAGCCTTGACGGCAGCCTCCGGGATCGACGCCCTGACCCAGTTGATCGAAGCCTACGTAACCAGGCGACCTAATCCCCTGACAGACGCCATCTGCGTAGAAGGTATCAGGCGGGCAGCACGGTCTTTGTTACGTGCCTACGAGCATGGTGAGAATGCAGCCGCGCGTGAAGATATGGCGCTGGCGGCCCTGTTCAGCGGGTTGGCACTGGCAAATGCTGGGTTGGGCGCGGTTCACGGCTTCGCAGGGGTGATCGGCGGCGCGTTCCCCGCCCCACATGGATCGCTGTGCGGCAGCCTGCTGCCCGCTACGATGGCCGTCAATGTCCAGGCCGTTAATCCCGATACCTTGAAACGCTATCAGCATATCGCCCAACTGGTAACCGGGTCTGACTCTGCTGATATCCAGGATGGTGTCGCGTGGATACAACATCTGTGCCGCGCCCTGAACATCCCCACCCTCTCGGATTACGGCATCACAGAAAACGACTTCGCCGACATCATCGCCCGCACTAAACGAGCAAGCAGCTACAAAAAGAATCCGGTTGAGTTGACCGATACGGCGCTTGAGGAAATCTTAAAGCAATCGTTGTAGAGTCAGGTATTGCCGCCTATCGTGAATCCGCTCCGGCCATTCACGATAGGCTTTACGAATTATGCCGACTCTCCCTACCCCGCCGCATATTATCCAAAATGCTATAATTAGATGAATACTCATAATTGTTTCAAAACAGACTGGCGCGCAAAATGCACCAACTGAGTCTCCAAACCCACATGAAATCCGTGACTCTACCCCATCGAGGATGAAAGCATGTTCGCGCAAGATTCTCCACTGTTCATCAATCACCGCTATGTGCTGGGTGAAAAGATGGGAGAAGGGAGCTTTGGTGTTGTTTACCGGGCCAGCGACCGCCTGACCGGTGACACCGTGGCGCTGAAGCATGTCGCTGTGCCCAGCCCCGAACTAAACCTCGCACTGGCCCAGGAATTTAGAACACTGGCTTCACTCCGCCATCCTCACATTATCAGCGTGCTTGACTATGGCTTCGACCAGGATCAGCGCCCCTATTTCACGATGGACTTGCTCGACAACCCATTAACCATTCTGGAAGCCGGGGAGAAAAAGCCTGTAGAGCTACAGGTTGGTTTGATGATCGAACTATTGCAGGCACTTGATTACCTACATGCGCGGGACATCCTTCATCGTGATCTGAAACCCACCAACATCTTAGTGACCGGCCCGGGACATGTAAAGGTTCTCGATTTCGGTTTGTCCAGCTCAATCACACAGGCGACTGGGACAGCCGGAACCCTCCAATATCTTGCCCCTGAGGTAATCCGCAATCAATCCATAGAACAATCATCAGACATCTATGCATTTGGTGTGATTGCCTATCAACTCTTAACCGGTCGCTACCCATTTAGTTTAGATAGTCCGACCGAAACCCTATCCAGCATTTTGTACTCTACACCGGACGTATCACAGATCGAAAACGCTGGATTGGCAGCGGTCGTGCTGGCCTGTCTATCGAAGGAGCCTGCAATACGATACACAGAAGCCAGGGATGTGATACATGACTTGAGCAGCGCCATCAACCAGGATCCGCCTCAAGAGAGCAGGCTTATCCGTGAGAGCTTCATCCAGTCAGCCCCATTCACCGGACGAAGTAAGGAATTCTCGCAGTTATCCGATGCGCTGGATAACGCCATTGCAGGCAGCGGATCTCTCTGGCTGGTAGCCGGTGAAAGCGGAGTCGGTAAATCACGGCTTATAGACGAGATTCGCATCAATGCTATGGTAAAAGGCGCGATGGTCGTAAAGGGGCTCGGCATCGAAGGGGCTGGACGCGCTTACCAGTTATGGCGAGATACACTCCCCCCTCTGATCCTCAGTGCGCCGATCAGCGATCTGGAAGCGGGCGTGCTCAAAGAAATCATCCCCCAGATCGATACTCTGTTAGAGCGTGATATCCCCGGTGTCCCCAAACTCACCGGGTTGGCCGGGCAGCAGCGTTTAGTCGCAACCATTGATGAGGTCATTCAACGCCAGAGGAGGCCCCTTGTCCTGATCCTGGAGGACTTGCAGTGGGCAGTCGAAAGCCTGGTCCCGGTTAAGGAATTAAGTCTGGTTGTAGACAACCTACCCCTCCTCATCATCGGAACCTATCGGAACGACGAGCGCCCTGATTTACCGGATGAACTGCCCGATGCCCACCATCTGATTTTGAGCCGTTTCTCTGAAGCTGAAATAACCCAACTTTGCAGTGCCATGCTGCGGATATCTGAAGATGAAACCGATGTCATGGAATTCCTGAGCCGGGAAACAGAAGGTAATGCATTTTTCCTGGTTGAGGTGATTCGAGCTGTCGCGGAAGAAGCCGGTGGGCTGGGTCGCATCGGAGAAGCGAAAGTACAGGCCGGAATACTGACCAGCGGAATGCAAGACATTCTGCGGCGGCACATTGACCGGCTGCCAGCATCGTATCATGTTCTCTTGCAATATGCTGCCGTGATCGGACGCCAGGTTAATGAGCCTCTGTTACGCCATATCTTCCCGGAGGCAGATATCCAGCAATGGCTGTATGCAGCGGAATCTGCCGCGATACTTACTGCCGACGGTATGCATTGGCAGTTCGGCCATGACAAGCTGAGGGAAGCGGTCTTAAACGACGTATCAGGGGATCAGAAGGCGATAATCCATCGCACTGTTGCAGAAGCTATAGAAGCCGTCTATCCAGGTGACACCGACTACCACGAGTTTTTGCTTGATCACTGGCACCATGCAGGTAACCTTGACAAGGAGATCAACTATCTCGACTCGGTGGCAAGATATATGATCGATGTCACCGCCAGCTATGAACATGCCTACAGCTTGCTTGAACGTGGATTAAAATTGCTGCCCGAAGACGATCCCCGGCGAGTAGCCATATTGAACTGGCAAGCAGCCTGTCACGAGCTTCAAGGGGATTACGGACAGGCTGAAACGCTGGCCCAGAAAGCTTTTGCATTAGCAGAGCGCTGGAATGACCAGCATGGTATGGCGGAGGCACTATATAGACTCGGTCAGGTGGCCTGTTTCCAGGCAGAATATACGGATGCGTACCGTTATCTTCAGCATAGTATCGCAATCTGCAAAATCACGGGAGATCAACGGGGGATCGCCAACGCTTTCAACAGCCTGGGAATCGCATTGACTTATCAAAAAGACTATGCCCAGGCTCACCGATTCCACGAAGAGAGTCTGGCTATCCGTGAATCGTCCGGTGATTCGTATGGGATTGCGAGGAGCTTGATTAATCTCGGTCAGGTAGCATATTGGCAAGGGGATTACCAACAAGCGCAGGCTTATTTCCAAAAAGGACTTGAGATCGATCAGGCGATTGGAGATCAGCGGGGCATTGCGGCTAACCTGATTAACCTCGGATTTGTGCACCTCAGGCTCAAAAGTGACCGGGTTTGCGCCCAGTTCAGGCAGGCATTTGAAATAACCAGGGCCAGCCGGTTAATCCCATTTAGCCTTGAAATCATCGTAGGGATGGCGTTCCTCTACTTGCAGCAGGACAATCAATCCGGCGCAATGGAATTGATCGCGCTGGCCCAACAACACCCAGCCCTCAATGGCGATGTCCAGTTACGCTTAGACGAAATCCAACCATTAGCCGGAGAACCGGGTGAGATTGCAGAGCATCAGCACGTTCTAGATATAGACAACATCCTGGATAGGATATTGAAAGAATGCGATTCTCCTATTGTGCCGGGAGAATGAATAGTCACCAATAACCGGCAGCATTTCGCCCCTGACCTACCCCACACCACCCAACCGAATAAAACAACCCCTTGTTTCGTTATAAGTGGGAATGGATGACGTGATTAATAACCCTGGAGAAAATTCATGAAAGCGGTTGTATATGAAAAATACGGACCACCGGAGGTCCTTCAGATTAGAGAGGTAGAAAAGCCAACCCCCAAGGACAACGAAGTATTGATAAAAGTCGCTGCGACCACCGTCACATCGGCAGACACCTTGATGCGCCGGGGTGGTGATTCACTGGTTGGACGGATCATTCTTGGTTTTACCGGGCCAAGAAAGCGTTATCAA
>JBNKDD010000399.1:0-4410 GCA_050288085.1 Anaerolineae bacterium | reverse complement strand
GGGCCATCTTTGCTAGTCGGGGTATTTCAGTGATCCCCTCATTGGCGAGGCCATCGGTCAGCAGCAGCACCCGGTTGACCTGTCCATCGGCTTTTTCCTGCTCGACCAACTGGCAGCCTTGCAACCAGCCGCCGCTCAGATTGGTGGTATTGCCCGCCTGCAAGCCGCGGATAGTGTGGTTGATCTGATCCTTGTGAATCACCGGCCCGGAAGGGACTTTCACTTCGACGAGGTTATCATAGACCACCAGGCTGAAGCGATCATCTGACCCTAACCGCTGCACCAGGAATTGAGATGCCTTTTTGACGTATTCCAATTTATCCCCGGCCATCGAGCCGCTGCGATCCAGCACCACGCTTAGATTGAGCGGGCGGCGTTGACCGGTGTCGGGGGCTGGCCCGGCCTTGACCCGCGCCAACAAGTAGAGACGCTGCTCGCGCGCCACCGAGACCACGTCATAATCTAGCACATAGTCAGCTTGCATGATAAGCCTCACTCCTTACACTCACTCTTTTTTGCGATCCTATACCAATACATTACATACGCGCTCATTATATGATTATATTCGCCGGGAGGCTATCGGCGATTCCACTCCACCCCGGTTGCCCCACGTTTAAACTTCATCTACAATGCTCCTGTTGATTTGGGCGAGGAGCACTTATGTACGTTGTTGTTCTGGCATTGCTTACCATCCTGAGAAGATTCCTCGCATTTATTTCTACAGTCCATACAGGAGGTAACCATGCCTGAAGTCTCCGAACAGCAAGAACCCGAACAAAAGCCGAAGCATTACTACCAGAGCCCGAAGTGGCGCTGGCTGGCCGAGGCCCCCCCCCTGGTGATTGTACTCATATTGACCGTGATCATGTTTGTGGTCTTTCTCGGCCTGCCAGGTGACGGGGTGAGACTCGACCGGTTATTCAAAACCATCGTGCCGCAAATTCTCATCTTCGGTTTCTTTGTAATTCCGATGGCTGTCATGATGGCCTCCGGTGAGATTGACCTATCGATGGGATCGCTCGCCGGGTTAGTCGGGTTCGTCACAGCGCTCCTCAGCGCAGAGAACAACCTGGTTATGGGGCTGCTCGCCAGCCTGGCGGTTGCGCTGGTGATCGGCCTGATCAACGGGCTGTTGGTCGGCCTGGCTAGACTGAAGGGCGTGATCGTCACCTTTGCGATGGCCTTCATGCTTTATGGCGTGCTCCTGCTGGTCAGCGATGGGCGAACAGAACCCGCGCCACGTGTGCTTGTCGAATTGGAGTTAGCCTCCTCCCCATTGACCGTCCTGATCTGGCTGGGGTTGATCGGAGTGGGGTTCATCCTGATGAAACTGACTCCACTCGGCGCACAACTCCCACCCGGTGAATCGGAAAAGAAATCCATTGTGAACCACCTCCTGCTCCGGGGGCTGCCTTATGTTTTCTCAAGCCTGATCGCCTGGGCTGGCGGGATACTTTTGCTAAGTCGGATAGGCTATGCAACGATTTCGGGAGGAATGGGTTTTGTAGAAATGGCGCTGCTGGCTGTGCTGCTGGGAGGAACCGCCTACGCAGCCGGGACCGGATTTGTCCTGAGTGCGGCAGTCGCAACCATCCCGGTCGTGCTGCTCCAAATCTCTTTCCAGGTCATGAATTCCCCCGGCGCTTTGATGCGGGTCGTTCAGGGTTCGCTGCTGATCATCGTGCTGCTGGTCGCCCATCTCTACCAGAAGGGGGTTGATTGGCTGTATAACCGGCAGCCAAAAGCAGATAGCATCGAAGCAGCACCAGAACTACCCACCGATCAAGGGGAAGATACCGGAGAAGCAGCCGCCGAAGACGAAGACAAAGAAGCAGACACCGAGGACGAAGAGGTAGACAGCGAAGATGAGGATACCGAGTAACGAACAGTTTCCTTACCCGCCCCAGAAAAACAGAGAGCTTGAAGCGCGTCTTGAGCAGATCGAAGCGTTAACCGGCATCGATCTGCTGGCCCGCTATGCCCACCCAAAAGGCCGGGAACCCAACTGGAAATCTACCCGGCTTCGCGTCAATTGGGACGAAGGGCAGTTTAAGCTGGGCCGGGTAGCCTACTTCGGGTTGGGAACCAAACCCGTCATGGCATTTAACACGGCTGAGATCACCGACTACAAGATTATCCTGCATCGAAGTGATTTTCTATCACCGATTGCACATCTACTCAAAATAGCAATGTTGATCTCGCTTGTGTTCAGCATCACGGAGCATCTGCCGGGTATGCCCGGTTATCTAGGATGGGGAGCCGCCGTGCTCCTCAGTACCATCTACCTGTCTGCAACCTTCTCCGCTCGGCATACCGTAGAACCTGTCATCCGCCTGACCTTCACCAGCCCATCCACCCAATACACCTGGGTCGAACTGCGCAAGAAGGATTTCGGCAGAGATTTCGGTCTATCGACCCACTTAAAATCGACTCGTGAACTGGGCCAGCGGATCGCCGACACGTTGAAAAAATCCGGCTTTCGCGGGGAGATACCCTCGGAGCTGACCGACGATCCACCCTGGCAAGTAGACCGTCTACCGGCCTATGTGAGCAATGGGTTGATTTTCGGTCTGGTGATAATCAAGCTGGGGATCGAAATGCTCCCAGCCATCATACAAAAAGCACTCTATTGGATCGAGCGGCTGTTCCCATAATCGCTCTGGCATCCCAAAGATCGAGTCAGCCCCCGGTTTGGCGCAACCGGGGGCTGAACTTCTTCTCCTCAAGAAAAAAACGACTGCGTTGCTTTTTGCTTAATTAGGTGTTATTCCTACGCAACGCCGGTTATTGTACTACTGTCCGCTCAAAGCTGCCAACTCTTCTTGGATCAATCTGACAACCAGCGCATCGAGGTTTTCAACCGTATAATCATCTTCCTGCACGCTCAGGTCGGTTCCCTGCTCGCCGGAGCTTTGCGGGGTCTCCTCGCTGGTGACGAAGATGAAGTGACCACCGGTAAATTGGGCTATCTGCCGATATACGAACTCGGCCTGGTTGCGATATTCAGCCTCGACGTTGCCGGTATCGGCGATGATCGGGTAAATCTTGATCCCCAGTGATGCAGCGTTCTTCATCTCCTGGGCATAGTCATAATCCTGACCATAGCCCGGCTCGTCAATGTGAGGTGGTGCGTCGGCCACCAGGATGATCAGGCTGACGGTATCATCCACCCGCCAATTCACATCCCAGATAGCGCGGTGCAGCCCTTCATTCATCGCTTCGGGGGTATCGCCGCCACCCATCGCATAGACATGCAGCAGCTCATCCTGGAAGTTATCAACTTTGGGGGTGAAGTCGGTCACACGGGTCACGTACTCATCGCCCACATCGCGGTAGCTGACCATCCCAAACCGTAGGTTGGGACGGCTGGGCAGCGCCGCGACCTGTGCGGAGATGCTCAGGATATTATTCTTCAACTGCTCGATCTGTGTCTCCATGCTGCCGGTCGCATCGATCAGGAGCATCACGTCCAGGTTGACCGGCGGTTCGGTGGGCCGTGCGCCCAGTGCAATTTCCCAGGCGACATCCGACGATCCACGCGTGAGTTGGAATTCGGCGCTGTCCTGACCCTTGCGCACCAGCACATTGATCGAACTGCTGCTGCCGGTATAAGCCTTCGGGAAGAAATAGACCGTTCCATGCGCAGTCGTGCGCAGCGTGGTCAGCAGGTCTTGCCCATCATAGAACAACACCTCCGCACCGAGCACGGGCCTCCCGTTCGAAGTCACCACCTTGACAACATGTCGCTCACTGACATCCACCTCATGCACCGGGGTGCTGGCGAACCGCAGGAAATCGAGCTTGTATTGGAGATACTCGCCGAACTCATCATTGTCATTGGTCTCGCCCGCCTGCAAGAAGGGCACAAACTGCTCATCGACCACTGCCGGAGCAAAGGTTGGAGCCGGGAGGGGTGTAGCATTACTCGCCCTGGATTCCTCGGCGGCACCGCCCCCTACCCCGGCGGCAAAATCACCATCCGTCGCAGCATCCAATGCTTCTGCGGCAGGAGCTTCTGCCATCTCTTCCTCGGCGGCGGGTTCTTCTGCTACCACCACCCCCGAATCATCATAGCCTTCTGCCGCTTTATCGGCTTCGTTGTTGTGAACCTCGCCAACTTCCCCGGCCTGCTCTTCAGCAGGAGCCTCGTTGGCGGCTGGTGCAGCACAAGCAACCATCACCAGGCCCAATATGATGACCGAAACAATCCATCTGACATTCCATCGCGTGTTCATTTGCCTTCCTCTCTTGATCTCCACATATTATTGCTATTTTGAATGACTACCTTTAAGACGACACTCTTTAGAGAAAGGTTCCCACAAATCAGGGTGTTTTGTCAATTCAGGGTGAGGAAGGAGAGGACATTTTCGAGTGAGCTATTCATATAAATATGTGACATCAAGCTCGATA
>JBNKDD010000398.1:0-4438 GCA_050288085.1 Anaerolineae bacterium | reverse complement strand
GAAATGACGTTCGCCCGGATGTCGGCCTTCTATAGGGCCATCGGCATGGATGAAGAGGCGGATAAACTTGCCCCATTGATCATCGGCAGCCCACCGCCCGATAACCTGTTTGATAGCTCCGTCTACCAGCGCGGATCACTGACGCTTCAGGCCCTGCGCCTTGAAGTCGGTGACGAGGCGTTCTTCGAGATTCTGCCAGCCTACTATGAGCAATATCAAGGCGGCAATGCCAGCATCGAGGACTTCATCGCCCTTGCCGAAGCGATCAGCGGGCAGGAGCTAGACGATCTGTTTGATGCCTGGCTTTACCAGTCAACGCTGCCCGACTTGCCGGAGATGGGTTTGTTCCGCGAGGATTTTGCAGGGTAAATCAAATAAACGACAGGAAGAGACACATCAACAGCGGTATGTCTCTTCCTGTCCAGACAACTTGTGAAGATTACACAAATCTGGCATTATCTTGCAGCTCAGCAGCTTGATCTTTGCACCCTGTTTAGCTGCTGAGCAGTTGGGTCGGGCAAACAATTTCAATAGAGTGACCATAATATGAGATAGGATAAGGATTGTGAAACGATTAGCTCTGTTTCTGGTAATTGGTATTCTGCTGCTAACTGCGTGCAATAGTCCCACACCAGAGGTTGTGGAGGATACCGCTACAACTGAACCGACGGTAGAGGTGATTCTAACAGAAGTTCCACCCACCGAACTTCCGCCTACCGAACCCGCTCCCACCGCAGCGGAAATACCTACTCCTGAGCCCGGTGCGGAAGGGATCGGCGATCCCTACTTCCCGCTAATGGGAAACGGCGGCTATGATGTGCAGCACTATACAATCAAGCTGGATGTCGATATCGAGCAGGAGACTATCGCCGGGACAACTACGCTTGAAGTGATCGCTCTGCAAGATATGAGCGCTTTCAACCTGGATTTCTTTGGGCTTGATATCAGCGAGATTCGCCTGGATGACAGCCCGGTCGAATTCAGCCGCAACGTTGGAGAACTGACCATCGTCCCTGCGGAGCCACTGGCCGAGGGACAGTCTTTCACGGTTGATGTGGACTACAGCGGCACTCCAGGAGAAAACATGCCGGAAGACATCCCCGGCTACGATTTCGGTGCCGGTTGGAACTTTTACGAGGATGGGGTGTATGTCGCCGGGGAGCCGCTTGGGTCGTCAAACTGGTATCCGGTCAACGAACATCCCCTTGATAAAGCGCTCTACACTTATGAGATCACCGTCCCCAAGCCGTATGTGGTCGCGGCGAATGGACTGCTTCAGGACACTATCGAAGAAGAAGACACCGTGACCTATATCTGGGATTCCCAATACCCGATGGCAAGCTACCTGGTGACGGTCAACGTGGCCGAGTTTGATGTGGAAGAAGAAACCGGGCCGGACGGGCTGCCCATTCGTAATTACTTCCAGCAGGATGTTCCCTACAATGTCCGTGCAGAGTTTGACGTAACGGCAGATGCTATCGAATTCTACAGTGAGATATTTGGCCCTTATCCCTTCGAGGCCTATGGTGCGGTTGTCCATAACATACACCTCGGTTTTGCACTTGAAACACAAACGATCTCGATCTTCGGGGGCACCTTCGCCACCGAGGAAGCTATTGTTCACGAATTATCCCACCAATGGTTTGGCGATAGTGTCAGCCTGGAAGAGTGGGAAGATATCTGGCTGAACGAAGGCTTCGCCACCTATGCCAGCATGCTCTGGACTGAGTACCGATACGGTGAACAGGCACTCGAAGAATACATTGAATACCTGTATAACTCTCTAGCCGGAGGGGTAGTAGGTGTTTTCGACAAACCAACACTGGTCGACGTCATGAACACTTTAATGATCGAGGTGCCGGAAGATACCATGCTGTCTCCTGATCGATTAGAAACTGCACTGAAAGCCCTGCTAGGCGATGCGGTTTCCGAGGAAGACATTGAGGCCGCGGTGGCCCAGGTGCCCGAAGAGGGCTTACCTCCCAGTGAATTTCCATCACTGCTCAATAGCTTACAATTTAATCAGGTAGACCTTCGCATGGATGGAATTGCGGTTTTCGAGTGGGCAATTGGCCTGAGCGAAACAGAGCCCACGGACACATCAATGCTGATCGGAAGTCCACCAGCCGATAACCTGTTTGACTCCCAGGTGTATGACCGGGGCGCGCTGACGCTTCACGCCCTGCGCCTTGAAGTCGGTGACGAAGCTTTCTTCGAGATTCTGCCAGCCTACTATGAACAATATCAGAACGGCAACGCCAGCATCGAGGACTTCATCGCCATTGCGGAAGAGATCAGCGGGCAGGAGCTAGACGATCTGTTTGATGCCTGGCTTTATCAGGAAGAGCTACCTGACATCCCACAGATGGATCTGTATCGCGAGGATTTCAGCGGAAGCTAGCAGTAAGTGGTAGTTAAAATGAGAGAGCCACAACTCTTAGAAGTGTGGCTCTTTTTCTGTTGGCCTGACTACCGAGCACAGCGCAATTCGCCTCCCTTTGCGAATGTCAATAGAACCAAACGGACAACTCACACGTTATTTTTCATGACGTACTATGATACAAACCGCCAAAAAAATTTAACGTTACTCAGGCTAACTGGTAAAATCACTGATGTCATAAATCCAAGTCGTATTAATCTCAATGCTTCAATAGATTCTCTGGAGTCGAAATGGAAACCATCAAGCCCTCGACAAAAATGACCTCGCGGGAACGGGTCCTGGCTGCACTACAGGGAGCCTCAGTTGAGCAAGTCCCGGTGATGCATTGGCTGAATCCACATACAGCCTGCAATATGATCAGCGATTATCAGCCCAGCAGCGATTGGAAAGCCAACCTTCAGGCCCGATTCCTCTGGCATCGCTTCACGGCGGGTGGAGGAATGGCTGCGCCCGATTTGTGGCGAGGTCTGCCCATTGCGATGACGGTCTTCGCCAACAGTCGATACACACTTGACCTGGGCTCTGACATTGCTTTCCAGACGGCGACATCGCTTTTTAAGGCACAGAAGGTGTACTGGGAAAATGGTCGCATGAAGATCCTGGACCCGTTTGGCAGTACACGAGTGATTGGTGGCATCTACAATGTGGTCGTAGAACCGGCGATCCAAAACGCGGATGACCTGAGCCGATATCAATTCCTGGACCTCAGCGACCCGCGCGAATTCAAAGCGATGCGCAAATTCAGGAAACAAAACCCGGATGCCTGTATTGTGGCAGAGGTCTATGGTGTTCAAGATTTGTTCAGCACGCAAATCTGGGAGATGAGCCGGTTTATGATGGCACTCTATAAACACCCGGATGAGATCAAAGCCTTCCAGGTTCGTTTTGCAGATTGGACAATCGATACGATTCGACGCTCGGTCGAGGCAGGAGCAGACGCTATTTTCCTGTACGATGATTATGGCTATACAGGCCGGACCCTGATCTCAATGGAGATGTGGCGATCATTCACCCTGCCACATTTGGAACGCATTATCGATGCCGCACACCTGGCTAATGTGCCGATCATTTTGCATTCTTGTGGTTATCAGATGCCTTTTCTGGATGATTATGTGGCGATTGGCCTGGATGGATTACAGGCATTTCAACCGAAGGCAGGCAATGATTTTGCTGCTGCCTATGAAAAATACGGCGACAAACTGACCTTCATCACGGGGATTGATACCCAACTCGGCGAGTTGATGACCCCGGCAGAGTTACGCCAATCCATCCTGGATAATTACAGGATAGGCCGTCGGAAAGATCATTTCATCCTCGGCATGACCCATATGCTGCAATACACCATGCCCCCGGAGAATTTGCGGACTATCTTTGAGACAGTAGCTGAAATTCAAGCAGGCGAATATGACTGAACCGCATCCCTTGAAACGTGACTGATTACTGAACCATCACCTGAAGGAAATAAGGCTGTCTATTCTTTCAACGGCTCTAAGTATATTATTCCAGGCTGCCGGATTATCAGTCAGATTTGATAAACTTCGTTTCAGCCAGGTTGAGCGATCTTTATGTTCCTCCTGGAGGGCGTCCAAATCAACTAATATATCGTGATCGCATCTTGCCCAATGCATAATTCTATCTGACATTTCAGCCATTAATTGTTCATCAAAGGCTGTTATCTCCTGGATAAACGCCTCAACTGGCAGTTCAAATTCGCCTTGTGGACTACTCCAAACGGGGATACCCTGTCGCATTAAACCTTGATTATTCCATTGGAGGTGAATGACATCTTCATATCGCCACAACCAAATCCTGGGAGAGTGATTTAAGTAGGATGTGTATAAGCGCCGCTCATCCCACCAATCAGCTGCTTGAGAAAAAAGATCATGTACTTCATCGCTCTCATCTTGTAACATCCACTCTCTTGCTCGGCTTATCCACTGCTGCCAATTCTGGTTAGAAGCCACTCTACTTGCTAATCCATCAGGAAGACGCGTGAGA
>JBNKDD010000397.1:0-4442 GCA_050288085.1 Anaerolineae bacterium | reverse complement strand
AAAGACTTGATTATGTAATTAACCAGAATTCTTTTGAAAAGACTCTTAAACTTATTTATGACATAAAAGATGTACTTTCAAATAAGGATTCACTGGTTATTATTTCACTTAATCATCTGACTTTAGATAAAACGCAGATGGATTTGATTTTGGAAGAATCACAGGATATTACAAATCTTGTAATTTTGAAAAAACCAAAATTATCAAAAGATTTGTATGACATATTAACTTTTATAAAAAAGAAATCATCAAATCAGATTTGAGGGTTTCTTCAAGCAGTGTTTGATCGTTGAGAACTGTGATCAAACTTGTTCTTCCGAGATAGGTTCTATGGACAATTGGGATTGCCTCCTGGTTCACCCCCCCCCGCTACCGCTAAAGCGGTATCTGTCCCCCCTTTGCGATGGGGGGTAAGCCAAAAATTAATGCAGATGGAACTTTGCAAAGAGGCGAGGTTGAGAGAGGGGACGAACGTGTCCTGACTCACCTTGAGATGAGCCAGGACATTATCGTTATGATGACGGCTTTATTCTGCGCTGGCCGCACGGGCCGCCGTCCGCCAGGCAACCAGGGTGATGCCGGGGGAGGGCTGCTTCTTATCGGCGAACTCCCAACCTTTCCAATCCCGGTACATGGATGCCGGGGTGAATCTCCCACTCTCGTCGGCCTGACTCATCAGATCGGCCAGCATTTCCATAAACCGGTAATCGCTCCGGGCGGCGGGGAAACGACTCAATACATCCGTCACGTGGAGGATGTCATACCAGACCAGCGGCAGCTTGGGTTTACGGAAGTCCGTCCCGATCCCGAACAGGTAGAGCTTGCGTTCCTGCCGAGTCTCCCAGTGCCCCAACAGCGAATCGATCCCGGCTCTGGCCGTTTCATCTGACAGGCCGGTATCTCCCCAGGCCGCCAGTGCCTTCAGGCTGATCAGGTTGGCATATGGGCAGGGATCATCTTTACGGCCCGGCCCGCGCATTCCCAACTCCGGCGCGGTCACACACGGCCACCCATTCTCGCGGATCAGGCCCCGGATGTGTTCGACTGCATCGGACAACCGGTAATCATCGCGCAGCCCCAGTTCACACAGCGCATACAACACGGTTGGCGCATCACACAACATCCAGGTCAGCATGGCCTCGTCAGTTCCCCCGTATGATTTGCGCAGCTTGACGGCAATCTGGAAAGCGCCCTCCTGTGATTGTCGTTCCAGCACCCGCTGGGCGATCTCCTCCATGCCCGGATCATCGACTCGCAGACCGATCTCCGCCAGGAAAGCCAGCTTATGTAGAGGATGCTGCGCCTGTTTATGGCTGGTCAGAGGGGGGCCGGGCCAGCTTTTCAACTCGGCGATCAATGCCTGGATACGCGGATCGGCGATCATCGATTCACGGGCTGCCTGAACCTCTGGATCGGTGGCGGGCTGTCCCATCAAGTCCAGGCGAGTCCGGTATTGCACCCAGGCATCGCCCGCTTCCAATAGCCAATCAATAGGGGGAGAAGGTACATCCATCATTCAACACACTCCCTGAGCACGGTGTTTGATATTTTGTTCATGATAGTACGCATGTTCGCGGTGGTCAAATGCCATTAGAAGAGCATAAGAAACGTAAACCCGCCTGATAAATCCTTGAAGTTATAGGTAAGGCATGTTATGATCTAAGGGTAATTTAGAATGATTATTAAAAGGTAAGCATTATAATTTTCTTAGGGACACCCTTAAACTATGTTGCAAGATAACCCTTTAATTGATGGTCTGAAGACATCCGGGGCGCGGATCACTCCGCAGCGGATCGCGATCTGTAACTGGTTATACGGGAACTTATCGCACCCAACGGCGGCTGAAGTCTATGACGCCCTTTCGAGCGAGTTCCCAACCATGAGCCTCGCGACGGTCTATAACACCATCAACCTGCTCGAAGAGCTTGACCTGGTGCACCCGGTCGTCAAGAGCGAAGACGGCAGTGTGCGCTACGACCCGGATACCAGTCCTCATGTCAATCTGGTCTGCATACAGTGCGGTCAGATCATCGACCTGCCGGACGTCGACCTGAAGCACATCGAAGCTTCAGTCGCCGAGCAGGGGTTCCTCGCCCACGATTACAGCGTAGTCGTGCACGGGGTTTGTGCGGCGTGTAGGGGTGATCAGGAAGATTAATCTGTATTGGATAATGCAATACCCCCTGTGAGCGGCGACCTCGGTCGCCCTCATCCGCCCCCCTTGCAAGGGGGGCAAATCCGAGCGCCAGCGAGGATGGGGGGTGAGCTGGTCCTAACCTCAAAAGAGATAAATAAACAAGGAAGAGAAGGAATACTAAATGTCGGTAATAACACGGAAGATTGATGTTCCAATCGAAGGCAGCGACGATCCGACCTGCTGCCCACAGATTTTGCTGAATGCGTTGATGAACCATAAGGGGGTAGTAGGGGCGCAGCTTGATACCAATACCCACACCCTGACGATGGATTACAACCCTGACCTGATCAAAATGCGCCATGTAACCCGGATCGCTAACCAGGCCGGCGTCAAACTGAAGGGCCATTATGAAGACTGCCTGGTTCATCTCGAACAGGGCGTCTCGACCCGGTGCGGCACCTGTGAACAATTAGAGCGCCAGCTTCATAACATGCCGGGTATTACCTCTGCCAGAGTCAACGCCAGTGCAGGCGTGTTAAGCATTGAATATGCCTCGGCGGAGACCTCGATCCCGCAGATCGAACAGGCCGTTGTCCAACTGGGCTACAACGTCAAAGAGGCCGCAGAGGAAACCGAAGAACGCTTTTTGTCGCGTGAGAAACTCGAACCCGCTTTTGTCGTGATCACCCTGCTGGCTCTGCTCGGCGGCGTGCTGGCAACAAACCTCGGCGCACCGGGCTGGTTGATCACCGCCCTGGCGATTACCGCCTACTTCACCGGCGGCGTTTATGGTCTGCGCGACGGAATCGAGGCGCTGATCCAGCGCACCATCAACGTTGACCTGCTGATGATCATTGCCGCGTTTGGCGCTGCCAGCATCGGCTCATGGCCGGAAGGGGCCACGCTGTTATTCCTGTTCTCGTTGAGCAACGTGCTCCAGAACTACGCGATGGACCGCTCCCGCAAGGCGATCCACAAGCTGCTTGACCTCCGTCCCGATACCGCCCTGGTACGGCGCAACGGCCAGGAGGTCGAGGTTCCAGTCGATGACCTCAGACCAGGCGAGATCGTGATCGTCAAGCCCGGCGACCGGATCGCCATCGATGGCGAGGTGACCAGCGGCCAATCCGCCATCAACCAGGCATCGATCACCGGGGAATCGGAACCGGTATTCAAGCAGCCCGGCGACACCGTTTTTGCCGGGACGATCAACGAGAATGGATCGCTTGAAGTGCAGGTGACCAAACACGCTTCCGAGACAGTGCTCTCGAAGATCATCACGATGGTGGAAGAGGCTCAGGCGCACCGCGCCCCGACTCAACGCTTTATCGATACCTTTGAACAGTACTACGCGATTGTCGTGATCGCGGCTACCATCCTGTTTATCACCATCCCGACCCTGATTTTTAATCAGCCATTTGAGCATGTCTTTTACCGGGGGATGGTGCTGCTGGTCGTCGCTTCGCCCTGTGCATTGGTGATCAGCACCCCCGCCAGCATCCTGAGCGCGATTGCCAATGCCGCCCGCAACGGCGTTTTATTCAAAGGTGGGGCTCACCTGGAGAATGCTGCGACGATCAAAGTGATCGCCCTCGACAAGACCGGCACATTGACGGAAGGCCGCCCCGGCGTAACCGATATCCTGACCTTCAACGGTTACAACGAGGATGAACTGTTGGCGTTGGCCGCTGCCGTCGAGGCCCGTTCCGAGCACCCGCTGGCCCAATCGGTGGTCAAAGCGGCGAAGGAGCGCGAACTGGACGTTCTGCCCGCTGCCGATTTTAAGGCCGTGCCCGGTATGGGCGTTCGGGCTGCGGTTGATGGACTCAATCTGCTGGTGGGCAGCCGCCGCTTCTTAGAGTCGGAAGGCTACAAACTGACCGACGGTCTGAATGCTGAAGTTGAGCGCCTGGAAAGCGAAGGCAAGACCGTGCTGCTGGTGCATGGCGATGAACTGCTCGGTGCAGTCGGTGTCGCCGATCAACCGCGTGAAGCTGCCAGAGACACGATCAAGTCCCTCAAGCGGAATGGGGTCGATCGAATCGTAATGCTGACCGGTGATAATCCCCGCGTGGCGGAGGCGGTCGCGCAGCAGTTAGGCGTTGATGAATTCCATGCCGGTTTGCTGCCTGAAGATAAGGTCACGCTGCTCAAACAGCTTGAGGAAAAGTACGGCCCGGTCGCCATGATCGGCGATGGCGTGAACGATGCCCCGGCGCTGGCAACGGCCACGCTCGGTATTGCAATGGGCGGGGCAGGCACCGATGTGGCCCTCGAAACGGCGGACGTGGTGCTGATGGCCGAT
>JBNKDD010000396.1:0-4444 GCA_050288085.1 Anaerolineae bacterium | reverse complement strand
CCACCGACAACTACAAAGCAGGGGTGTTGATCGGCGAGTATGCACGCGCTGCCGTCGAGGACCCGGACAATGTCCAGATCGCTTTGCTGAACCTGTCGCCCGGCATCACCGTCGGCCAACTGCGGCGTGATGGCTTCCTGGAAGGGCTTGGCATCGACGAAGACGACCCCCGCGTGGTGTGTGAGCAGGACACCCAGGGCGACCAGGCCCAGGGTCAATTGGCGATGGAGAACTGCCTGCAAGCCAACCCTGATATCAACCTGGTCTACACCATCAACGAACCGGCGGCCTTTGGCGCTTACACGGCCTTGCAGGCCGTCGGACGCGAAGACGAAGTCATGATCGTTTCCGTTGATGGCGGCTGTGCCGGTGTACGGGGCATTGTAGAGGGGAAGATTGCTGCTACCTCGCAGCAGTACCCGCTGCTAATGGCCTCACTGGGCGTCGAATCCATTGTTGAGGCCGTCACCGGTGGTGACGTTCCCTCTGGGTATGTTGATACCGGTGTGACTCTCATCACCGACAATCCCGTTGAAGGCGTTGACGCTGAAGACACCGTCTTTGGCCTTGATGCTTGCTGGGGCGAATAAATTTATGATGATGGGATGGTGGCAGGAAAACCTGCCACCATCATTATATAAAGGACTTTCTATGAGCAACATGACCTTGACTAAACAAAGTGGTCGAGCCTCTGATCTACGGATGGGTATTAAAACATTCTTCAGTTTGCCCGGTGTTGGGCCGCTGCTGGCTCTTCTGATGGCCTGTGCGTTCTTCTCCACTCAAACCGATCGCTTCCTGATGGGAACAAATCTCTCATTGGTTGTCCAACAGGTGATGGTAGTCGGAGTGTTGGCTCTGGGCCAAACGCTGATTATTCTGACGGCTGGGATCGACCTTTCGAATGGTTATATTATGGCCTTTGGTTCGATCATCATGACCAGCTTTGCTGCTCGATTAGGTGTTCATCCCCTGCTGTCTATTCTGTTGGGTATTCTGGTTTGTGGACTCTTCGGACTGCTCAATGGCACATTAGTGACATTGATAAAACTGCCCCCGTTCATCGTGACCCTGGGAACGTTGAACATAGCATTTGCCGCCGTTCGTATCTATACCACACAAACGATTACGGGCTTACCGGAACCGCTTCTATATTTTGGCCGAACATTTACCATCGGCGAGACAGCCATAACCTATGGCTCTGTCCTGATGATTGTGCTGTATTTTGTGGTGTGGTTCATGCTCCGCTCTACAGCATTTGGACGCCATATCTATGCCGTCGGTGACGAACCCGAAGCCACCCGGCTGACCGGCATATCCAACGAACGCTTATTGATGAAAGTCTATACGTTAGCAGGCGTGATCTACGGTATTGGAGCACTGTTACTTGTCGCCCGGACATCAGTCGGCGATCCACAGGCCGGGCAAACCGCAAATCTGGATAGCATCACCGCTGTCGTATTAGGTGGCACCAGCCTCTTCGGCGGACGTGGAACCGTTCTAGGTACATTGATTGGAGCGCTAATCGTTGGTGTCTTTCGGAATGGTTTACAGTTGATCGGGGTGCCATCGATTTATCAAACATTAATTACCGGTGTTCTGGTCATTCTAGCTGTTACCGTTGACCAGCTCACGCATAGAGGGCAGGCATAGTTATGAGTTCCCAACAACCTATTCTTGAAGCAAGTGGTCTTGTCAAGCGTTATGGCTCAGTCACTGCCTTAGATGGGGCAGACTTTGAACTGTATCCGGGTGAAATCTCCGCGATTATCGGAGATAATGGCGCAGGTAAATCCACGCTGATTAAGGCTCTATCTGGAGCCTTAATCCCAGACGAAGGACATATCTACCTGAACGGTACGGAAGTGCATTTCAGAAATCCCGCCGAAGCACGTCACCATGGAATTGAAACGGTATACCAGACACTGGCAGTGGCACCGGCCCTTGACATCACCGAGAATCTGTTTCTTGGTCGCGAAATCAGAAAGAACGGTATTCTGGGTTCCATGTTTCGCCTGTTAGACAAGAAACGGATGCGGGAAGAGGCCGCCGGTTACATGCAAGACCTCAGCATTGGTATCCAGTCTATGACACAGACCGTGGGCACGCTTTCCGGGGGGCAGCGGCAGGGTGTTGCTGTGGCGCGAAGCGCCGCCTTCGCCAGTAATGTCGTGATCATGGACGAGCCTACTGCCGCACTGGGGGTTAAGGAATCAAAGATGGTGGTGGAGTTAATCAAGCGGGTACGTGACAACGGCCTGCCGGTTATCATCATTAGCCATGACATGCCCCAGGTATTTGAACTTGCTGACAGGATTCATATCATCCGCCTTGGCAAGCGGTTGGCCGTCATAAATCCCGAAGACTACAGTATGTCAGATGTAGTTGCTATGATGACAGGGGCACTGGACGTAGATGACAGCGTCGATTTCCCTAACAATGGTGCAAAACCTGAAAAAGTAGAAACCGGTGCGACAACATAACTGTTCTTCGGTTTTTGGGAGCAGGTAATAAAACATTTTCACCTGTTTTACCTTTCGCACTTAGTGTTTCCCAAAGTGGACCATTGAGTTCTGACGCCTATTGGTTATGGTACAATGAATCCGGCAAGAAGTAGCGTTATGAAGTTTCACACACCGGTTTTGGAAAGTCACAAATTGGAAACCCACAACATTTTGATTGTTGACGATATGCCTGTCAACTTAAGTGTAATTGTAGATTTTTTGCAGAGTTACGGCTTTGGTATCAGGATTGCTCGCAGTGGGGAAAGCGCACTCAAACGCGTGCATTATGATCCCCCTGATCTGATCTTGTTGGACATTTTAATGCCGGGCATTGATGGCTTTGAAACCTGCCGTCAGTTGCAGGAAAATGAGGCCACAAAAGACATCCCCATCATCTTTATGACGTCTTTAACCAGTGTAGAAGATAAAGTCAGGGGATTTGAAGCTGGTGCAGTAGATTATGTAACCAAGCCACTTGATCAAAACGAAGTCCTTGCCCGTGTTAGAACGCATCTGCGCTTGTTAGATGCTGCCAGAGAGCTTCAACAGCAAAATCGCGACCTCAAAATGGTCAGCCAGACCGAAAAGGCTCGGTTATTTGAGGCTGTAAATCAACAGCGGGAACAACTACGTAGCTTGACAACTCGTTTGACAGAAGTTCAAGAGGATGAAAGAAAACAACTTGCTCGTGAACTGCACGATGAACTAGGACAAGCCCTGACGGCGATTAGCATCAACCTTGAAACGATTAAGAAAGAGGTGCCTAATAACGCCTCAATTAAGCTTTGCCGCAGCTTAGAAGAGTCCATTCTGCTCACGATGCAGACATTGGACCAGGTACGTGAAATGTCTCTCAGTTTGCGCCCACCGATGCTCGACGATCTGGGGCTTATCCCTACACTTCACTGGTATTTGAAGCAGTATGCTGAGCGTGTTGATATTGAGGCTAGATTCGGAGTTGAAGGGCTCGATTCACGGTTACCACCCGAAATTGAAATCACTCTCTACCGCATTGTCCAGGAAGCACTGACCAATGTCGCCCGGCATTCGGGAGCCAGCACTGTAAATTTATCACTTAAGGAAGTGGCGCATAATATCCAGGTTATCATTGAAGACAACGGATGCGGATTCAACCTTCACACCGTTTTAAACCAGAAGTTGCCAAATCAGGGGGCGGGGTTGGTTGGCATAAGAGAACGAACCACCTTATTGTGCGGTGAGTTCGATATTCAAACAACATCGGGCCAGGGGACCCGCCTGTCAATTAGTATCCCCTTGAATGGCTATGGAACAAATTAGAGTATTGCTAGCTGAAGATCATACCATCGTCCGAAAGGGCATTCGTTCTCTATTGGATGACGAAGCCCAGATTGAAGTCGTCGGGGAAGCAGGTGATGGCCGAGAAGCGCTGGAGAAGGTGGAAGACTTGCACCCTGATATCGTTTTGATGGATATTGCCATGCCTCATATGAATGGCCTGGAGGCTACTCGGCAAATCAAAAAGTTGTTTCCTGAAGTCAAAGTAATTGTTTTGACCATGTACACCAACGAGGAATACATCTTCCAGATGCTGCAAGTCGGTGCGACCGGCTATCTCGTCAAACAATCTGCCCCATCAGAACTTATCTTAGCCATTCAATCAGTATTCAGGGGAGATTCATACCTTAGCCCGGCTATATCTACCAAGATTGTTGAGCACCTAAGGCAGTCCGATGACACCTATCAGGAAAGCAGTTATAACGCCCTGACGACACGGGAACGGGAGATTTTGCAGCTAATTGCCGAAGGAAACTCAAACAAAGAGATTGCCGCCACCTTGCACATCAGTGAAAAAACGGTCAGTGTTCATCGCACAAACCTGATGGAAAAGCTTGATCTGCACAGCACAATCGATATTGTGAAATATGCCCTTCGTAAAGGAATTATCCGCTTAGAATAGT
>JBNKDD010000395.1:0-4475 GCA_050288085.1 Anaerolineae bacterium | reverse complement strand
GCTCAACTGAGCGGCACTGCCCCCGTCGCCCTGAAGGCTTTCGACCTGGAAACCGGCGAAGCCAAGGGCAGCTACGAATTCCCAGGTGGTGGTTTCTGCAATGATATCACTGTTGATGCCGCCGGGAACGTCTACGCCAGCGACTCATGGAGTCCGCGCGTTCTGCGCCTTCCGGCTGGCGGTGATGCTCTGGAAGTCTGGCTGGATGATCCCATCCTTGGCGAAGAGATGTGGAGTCTGAACGGCCTGGATGTAGACCAGGGTTCGAACCAACTCTACCTCGTGAACATCGCTACCGGCCAACTGTTCCGTATTCCAATTGAAGCAGATGGCAGTGCAGGCGACATCACCGAAATAGTTACCTCAAGTCCATTACGACGTCCGGATGGCCTGAAAGTTGCCGGTCCGAACACACTGGTCGTTGCCGAATCACAACCAGGAGGCATAGCCGTCCTGAAGCTAGATGGTGATACGGCCCAGGTACAGGTAGTAAATACCGGTTTGGATGGTATCGCAACATTCGCTCTTAATCAAGGCAGCGCCTGGGTTGTTGAGAATCAGGCCGACCATTTCTGGGGGCCTGACGGCTCTGGCCCAGATGCCGACCCGCCATTCCGGCTGGTTGAAGTGCCTTTGAACATCGGCGCGGGTGCCGGGATCATCGATATCACCCCGGAACGCTTCTTCCCCGAAGGTGTCACCGTTGACCAAGACGGGGCGTTCTATGTCGGCAGCATGGACGAAGGCCGTATCTTCAAGGCAGCCGCCGGTGCAGCAGAAGCCGAACCGTTCATCGAGGCCGGTGCTAATGATTTAGTATCCGTCCTGGGGCTGTATGCCGATGACGCAACTGGAACCCTGTGGGCCTGCTCATCTGACGCAGATAACGCTCAACTGAGCGGCACTGCCCCCGTCGCCCTGAAGGCTTTCGACCTGGAAACCGGCGAAGCCAAGGGCAGCTACGAGTTCCCAGGTGGTGGTTTCTGCAACGACATCACCGTTGATGCCGCCGGGAATGTCTACGCCAGCGACTCATGGAGCCCGCGCGTTCTGCGCCTTCCGGCTGGCGGTGACGCTCTGGAAGTCTGGCTGGATGATCCCATCCTCGGCGAAGAGATGTGGAGTCTGAACGGCCTGGATGTAGACCAGAGTTCAAACATGCTTTACCTGGTGAACATCGCTACCGGCCAACTGTTCCGCATCCCGATTGAAGCTGACGGCAGCGCAGGTGACATCACCGAAATCGTCACTTCAATTCCATTGCGGCGTCCAGATGGCTTAAAGGTCCTTGATGCCAATACCCTCGTTGTAGCCGAATCGCAGCCGGGTGGCATCTCCGTCCTGACGTTGGATGGTGACACGGCACAGGTACAGGTGATCAATACCGGTTTGGATGGTATCGCGACTTTCGCCCTCTACGGTGGAAGTGCCTGGGTAGTTGAAAATCAGGCCAACCATTTCTGGGATCCAGACAATGCTGGCCCGGATGCCGAACCGCCATTCCGGCTGGTTGAAGTGCCTTTACCCTAAACGTAATCAATAGTTACTCTGGATCGCAGATAAAACGATCTGCGATCCAGGGTTAATATCCTTTAGCGACTCGCCGGTAAGTTTGTATCGGAAATTTGCTGAACCTCGTCATAAAGTGTCAGGTTATGAACCTGCCTTAGCAGATCATTTTCGGAGGCAAAAACATGGGTCAGTACCTTCTGGGGATCGATAACGGCAATACATTCTCCAAAGCCGCACTCTTTGATTTACACGGCAAAGAGATCGCCGTAGCTAACTGCGCAGCCGATACAGGATATCCTCATCCTGGATGGACTGAGCGTGACATGGACATGTTATGGGAAAGTACGGCTACAGCTATTCGTAATGTCCTGACCACATCGGGCATCCAGCCAGAAGAGATCGCTGGCATTGGCAACTCCGGGCATGGCAATGGGGTTTACTTCCTGGATAAAGAAGGCCGCCCGCTACGAAACGGCATCCAATCGATGGACTCGCGTGCAGCAGATGTGGTCACCCGGTGGGGCGAGAACAATCTCAGTGAGAAGGTGTTCCCGTTCACGCTCCAATCATTCTGGCCCGCACAGCCTAATGCGCTGCTGGTCTGGCTCAAGGAAAATGAGCCAGAGAACTACGAGCATGTCGGGGCGATCTTGATGGTCAAAGACTATATCAAGTATCGCCTGACCGGTGAAATAGCCGGTGACTACACCGACATGAGCGCCGCCAACCTGATGGATGTTCGCAACAGGTGTTACTCGCGCGAACTGATGGAGCTGTACGATCTCTCAGAAGTCTATGACGCCTTACCGCCCCTCAAGCAAAGCAGCGAAGTGATCGGTAAAGTGACCCCCGCTGCCGCCGAGGAAACCGGATTAGCGGTCGGGACGCCGGTCGTTAGCGGGCTGTTCGATGTGGATGCCAGCGCGATTGGATCGGGTGTAGTCAATGCCGATCAGACCTGTATAGTCATGGGCAGTTGGAGCATCAACGATGTGGTCACCATAGACCCAATCGTTGACCCTGACCTGTTCATGACCACCATATTTGCCGATCCCGACCTGTTCCTTACTATTGAAGGCAGTGCCACATCGGCCACCAACCTGGAATGGTTCGTGAACCAGTTTTGTAGTGAAGAGCGGGCTGAAGCCAAGCGCCGGGGTATTTCAGTTTATGAGGTCTGCAACGAAGTAGTTGCCAGCCTATCCCCGGACAGCACCAATATTATCTTCCATCCCTTCCTGTTTGGCTCGAACGTCCAGCCGACAGCACGGGCCGGTTTCTATGGTGTGGGTGGATGGCACACCCGCGCCCACCTACTCCGCGCCCTCTATGAGGGAGTCATGTTCGGCCATTTGAGCCATATCGATAAACTGCGCAAGGCTGGCGCTCAAATCAATTCGGCAAGGCTGGCCGGTGGTGGATCACGCAGCGCCGTCTGGTCACAGATGTTTGCCGATGCGATCCAGGTTCCAATGGAAGTCTCAGACGGGAACGAATTAGGCGCACGCGGCGCGGCCTTATCTGCCGGAATCGGGGCGGGTATCTACAAAGATTACGCGGAAGCGGTCGCAGAAGCAGTATCGCTCGTGCACGTGTATGAGCCAGATCCGGCCAATGCACCGATCTACATGGCACGCTATGCCGAATACCAGCGGCTGGTGGATGTGATGAAAACACCCTGGGAAGCGCTCAACAAATTGAATTGATCAACGGTAACAACAGGATCAGCGATGGTAGAGATGATGTATGCTGTATCTATCAATGAATTTGGCGGGCCGGATGTACTCCGGTATCAAGAAGTCCCTCGACCACAACCAACGGATAACCAGCTGTTGGTCAAAATCCACGCTGCGGGTATCAACCCGGTCGATTGGAAAACACGGATGGGGCGCGGCATGGCTCATCAGCCAGGGTTCACGCTCCCTTATATATTAGGCTGGGATATATCCGGCGAGGTCGTCGAAGTTGGAGCTAATGTAGACAGTTTTTCGGTCGGCGATCAGGTATTCGGCATGATCGGATTCCCTGGCGAGGGAGCCGCCTATGCACAATATGCCGCCGTAAACCCTGACCACATCGCACGCAAGCCACGCACGCTGAGTCATATCGAAGCGGGGGCCATCCCTCTGGTTGCCCTGACCACCTGGCAGGCACTCTTTGACACCGCAGACCTACAGCCTGGACAACGGATCCTTATTCATGCAGCCGCGGGCGGGATAGGCCATATCGCGGTTCAACTCGCCCGGTGGAGAGGGGCCGAGATTTGGGGAACCGCATCCGCAAAGAACGCGACCTTCCTCAAAGAACTTGGTGTGGATCATATTGTGGATTACACTGCGGCACCGTTTGAAGATCAGGTCGAGGATATGCAGGTTGTCTTTGATACGGTCGGCGGCGAGATCACGCTAAGATCATTCAAGACTCTCCAGGTCGGTGGTTTTCTGGTTTCCATCCAGGGGCATCCTGATGTTGACCTGGCCCGTGATACGCCAGCAGGTCTTAGCTCGAAGCGGATCCTGGTACAGACCAACGCCGATCAGCTAAAGGTCATCTCCAGCCTGATTGATGAGGGCCATCTCAAGCCACATATCAGCACAGTGCTGCCGCTTGCTAATGCCGGGGAAGCGCACCGGTTAAGTGAGACGGGCCATACTCGCGGTAAAATAGTCTTAGAAGTCTCACATAGTTGAGGATAATATCTATCCGTGAATCATTGTAAGAGCGGCTAGATCAAACAGATTCCATATAGGAAGTGGTATGCATTTTGAATTTGCTACGGCTACACGGATTGTCTTCGGGGCCGGATCGCTGAAGAATGGGGCCCTTCCGCCTGAGCTTTCTACAGGCAAGCAGGCGCTAATCGTAACCGGCAGCAGCAGCGACCGGGCACAACCCCTCATCCAGGCGCTGACAGAGCAAGCGGTTGGTGGCTATACCCTGTTCAACGTGACACAAGAACCCAC
>JBNKDD010000394.1:0-4480 GCA_050288085.1 Anaerolineae bacterium | reverse complement strand
AGCGCCTGACCCTCCAAATACTGGTTGGAAAAGAGTAGCGGTTCCCCATCCAGAAAAGTCTTGACCGTTACCGGTTTGGCCTGCTCCTCGCTTAAGGTTGCTGTAATTTGCATCCGCCGGGTGATTATGCCTACCGGCGAGTATGCAGCATATGAGCGCCAGGATGAGAAAAAGGCCGAAAACCCGGTCTGATACGGTAATTGGTCAACATCATAATAATCTTCGTAATCCTCGATCAGATCGTTGCCGGTGAAAATCAGCCACAGCAGAAGGGTGTCCTCGTCGGTATCCAGCCGGTCGATTTCCATTGCCAGGTTCAGATACTCCCGCCAGGCACTTGATGCAGGTGCCGAAAGGTTATATACCGATAGGCCATATTCATCCCGCAGCAAATTCGACCAGGTAGAGGACTCGGTAGTCCCTACTCCCAGGCCATAGGAATCGCCTAACACAAGCAAATCAATCTGATCGGGATCAACGTCGGTGTTACGGAAACCATAAGGATCGGTGTATAAGGTTAGCTCCCGAATTTCGGCATAGCGCTGATCCCCCGCTATCGCTGAAAGTTCACCTTGCGCCAGCCCTTTAAATTTCAAGTTAGGGCGATATCGAACCACGAGCGGCATCGGCGGGTAATATTGTATATAGCGTTCTTCAGGCCGGTGAAAGATCACCTGTGGGTGGATCATCCTGAGCAGCAGATCAAACAGGGTCAGGGCGATGCTCAATGTGATAAACACCAGGGTAAGATTCTGGGCGGCGGCTTTGATCTTCGTCTGGAGGATCGCGAACCAGGGCAGCAAGATGGCGGCCACGAACCAGATCACGCCCACCGCCGGGATGATGATTGCGCCAACCAGAATTGGACTTAAGCCCAGCAGCATGATCAGTATTCCAACTGCTATTGATAGCAATATCCGGCTGCCTGGTTTTTGATTCACGAAGACGTTCCCCTGATCCACAGCGCCACCCACCCGATCACCGCCAGGATCGTGATGGTCGCGCCAATATATAAACTGCTAGACCGGTAAGTGAAGGTGACGGTATGTTCCCCGGCTGGCACATCCACCGCCCGGAAAGCCCGGTTAGCCAGTCGAACCGATGCCGGATTGCCATCAATCGATGCCTGCCAGCCCGGATAGAAAGTGTCGGTCAGTACCAGGGTTGATGCCTCATCATGCTCTGTTGAGATAGCGAGGCTGTTGTTCTTATCCCATAACAAATTAGCCTGACCTGCCTCCAACCGCTCACATTGAAGCATATCATCTGCCGATCGGCAATCGGCCAATACCGCCCGCGGCCATGGCTCAGGAATGCGATATGCATACACCGCCCCCACCCGGTCGATCAAGGGAAGGTCGGATCGAGGGGAAGAAGAGAGTAGCACCCCGACATTCATTTCTTGAAGGCGGCTGATCATCTCATCTGCTGGCATTTCCTCCAGCGTTTTGACCAGCTCTTCCTGGTGGAAAACAGGAATCGGATCGTTGTTATTGGCGCTGGCAACCCCATCGATCATCCCCAGGTTAGGCAGCAGCGAATCGCGGTATTGTTCCCAATGTTCGATTTCCCCCTGTTGGAAGTCATCCAGGTCGAAGTAGGTATCAAAGGTCAGATCATACTCGTCTTGTGGGAGCATTACTGTACGGTAGCCGTCCACCTCATCGACGATAGCCTGTGCCAGCGCCGAGTTTTGATGGTAAAGCCCTGCCTTAATGGTCGGATTGAGTCCCCAATGAGCGACTACCAGGTCGGCAGCGATCAGAACCAGCACCAATCCTTCCCAGTGGGGCCGCCATTGGGGGTGACGTTCAGCCTGTGGGAGCAGCAGCGTCACGATCCCCAGCGCGGTGATCGTCAAACCGAGCACCGCTACCGGTCGGATAAACGATGCTTCAATATCCGCTTCGATCAGGGTTGGGACAAGCAGGGCCATCAGTGCGATACCTGCCCCGCCTGCGGTTGCCAACCGTGTCCAGAACAAACCGCGCTCGGAACTTGCCCACTGATCCAGCCCAATCCCGCCCAGCGTACTCAAGCTGAAAACAGCCAGCAGCGACCAACGGGTAGGAGCCTGAAACAGGTTAAACCCCGGCACATGCTCAAACAGCCAGGGGAAGATCGGCGTGTTATCGCCCAGCATAAAAATAAACACCGGGATCAGGCTGAGAGCGAAGAACGGGACTACCTTTGCAACTGGCGATACCTGATCCTCACGCCGCTCACGGAACCACCGCACAATAGCATGGACAACCATCACCAGCGGCAGCAGCCCAACGTAGATCGCATCTTCCCAATAAGCTGCATAGCCCCAATAGTCACCGGTTGCCGGGCTCCCAAACATATTCGGGGCAAACAGCGTTAACAGCCGCCAGGGCCAGAACGAGTACGTAAAGGTATGCGCCTCGACGATCCCGGACGCACGGGTTGATTGCTGCATCAATTCTAAGGTGGGGATAAGCTGAACCGCCGCCAGCGCAAGGCCAAATATGACTGCTGCCAGCGCCAGCACCAGCCGGATCAGGCTGGTTTTGCTGTTTTTGTTTTCTGAAAATGTACGGAGCAGCGCATACATCCCGGCAAACAACAGGCTGTAAAACACAGTCTGGGCATGTCCTGCCAGAAGCTGCATTGCGACGACCAGGGCCAGCAGGTTAACGGCCCGGATGATCTCTTTCGTTGTCCGGGAAGCAATCACCCCATCGACGGCCCAGAACAGCCAGGGCAGCCAGGGAACCGCAGACGTGATGCTCAGAAACCCGAACCGAGAGATCAGGTAGCCGCCGAGTGCGAAACTCAGCGCCCCGCCTCCTTGACCCAACGGGTTGACCCCCAACCGGCGCAGATAGAGCAGCATACCCAGCCCGGCCCAGATCAGGTGCAGCAGCCCGACCCAGCCCATCGCATATTCGGTGGGGAGAATCAGGTACAGCCAGTTAGGGGGATAAAAGACAGCAGTCTGATAATTCGCCAGCAGCGGCGCGCCATTGCCCAGCCAGGGATTCCACAGGGGGAATTGTCCGCTTCGGAAGGCCATCTCCCGCCAGGGATAGAACTGCTGTACCGGCACGCCCCAGTAGATCACCTCGCCGAGAAAGAACCGGTAGAATAGAATGACGACGGCGACACACAGGATGATAATCGGCAGGGGGAACTTCCCTTCCCGCTGAGTCTCAGATGTCATTTGAACCCTATCTCTCTGTTTCTCTATGGTGAATGGTGTAATCTCCTTGCGAGAAAACCACGCGCAGCCCAAGCCTTTCAGGATCGAGGCAGTTTTCTGTTGAGCAGGCCAACTCACGTTCCGCCGGTCCGACCCACACATAATCTATCGGAACCTCATCCAGAAACCTGATCCGCTCCTCATCCGTCATCCCATCAGAGAAGAAATCTTCGGCCACCGCTCGTTTAGTTTCACCGTCAACTGTTTCGACCCCATGCCCCACATAAACCCGCACGCTGGCATAGGTAGGCAGAATCTCACCTGATTTTTGTGTCGATAGCACGATGCTGTTCACTTCCGCCTGATCGCGGAGCCAGTCCAACGCGGCGACCTCATCCGCCGAATGGTAAGCTAGCGATTCGCTGTCCGCCGCAACCACTGATCCTCCGCCAATGATCATTACCGTCGAGGGCAGCAGCAGCACGTAAGCCCCCGCCAGCATCAACCACCGCAGCCGTTGGCGCGACTCCGACCGCCGGTAGATGGCCGCTGCCCCCAACACCGATAGGATGCTCAAGGGTAGAATAATGCCTTCCAACAGCCGCCGTTGTGTGTTAGTTGGTAGATACATTAACACCACCGCCACCACCGGCCAGACGACCAGCAGCGCACTTCGACGCGTCAGCCCATCCCGAATCAGGCTGATCACGGCGGGGATACTCAAGGCCGCCAGCAGCCCATAAGCCAGTAAAACGTTAATGGGCGCTGGTGAAGGGATAAAGTTCTGAGCAGCCCAGGCTGCATAAACCGGATCGGCAGTAAACACCCAGCCATTGTACAACAAGACGACCACCGGCAGCGCTCCGGCAATCGCCGCTAATCGGAACGTTTGCCCCGGAAACCGCCGTTGACTGACCCAGAGCAGACCCAGCCACACCGCGATCAGCACCCCCAGCACCCCGATATACAGCGGAACGATCATCCCCATCACCGCCCAGGCCAGGCTTGCACCGGCAGCCACTCGCCAGTTTTCTTTATCAGTGGCCCGGAAAAGCGCCAGCCACCCGGTTAACATCAGGCCGCGAGCCAATGCCAGATGGGGGATAGCGTAAAGCAGCAGTATGGTGAAGGCTTCCGGCAAGTAAAATTCCAGGGGATAGTCCAGGTCTGCCAATCCGCCGTAAGGGGCCAGGAACAGCCGTATCCACCCCAGGCCGCCGCTCAGAGAAGCAACTACCCAGGCCAACCGGCGCTGCGGGACCGTCTCCAGGAACTCGGCCACAAACCGGTAGACCACCATCAGCAGACCAATGCCGC
>JBNKDD010000393.1:0-4512 GCA_050288085.1 Anaerolineae bacterium | reverse complement strand
AGCTGGATTATGGATAGATATCTCGCTGGGAACCTATGGTCAGGGTTTTATTGTCGGGGTTGGCATTGGTGCCACTGTCGGCATCTCGCCCGGAGCACCCAGCACAGAGGGCACAATCGACGAGGGCACAGCCCGTAATTCCAGGTATTCCGCACCATTTTGCATTAGCAGCCGCGTGTTGTTAACCCGGTCGAAGACACTCAGGTGATAGGTGGCATAGGAATTATAGCCGGGGATATCATGCTCAGTTGCCAGAGACGTGCCCGTTTCGGTTGGCAGGCTGACCTCGACCGTTTCCTCGGTTGACATTTGCCCGCTCTGTAGATCGATCATCTCGACCACGACGGCATACTGCCCTGGTGGCACCGGGCCGATGGCTTCCCAGATCAGGATGATCGAGTCCACGTCCGGGGAGGAGCTGTATTGCTCGTTCCTCACGACCATCTGCTCCAGCCGGAGTACGTCACCAAAGGTGATTCCAGATACATCATAGACCGGAAAAACCTTGTAACCCTGCATAACTGGTGGTGCTGCCTCATCGTAGTCGACCTCAGCCATCATCACGACCGATTCCGGTGGGGGTGGTTGCGAGTTAACAAACAATACAGCAGCTGCCCCAAATATCAGGGCCATCAGCATCAGGATTGCGACTCCGATCAGGATAATACGCCAGATTCGAGGCTGTTTCTTTACAACACGTTCGCGTTCCATTTTACGATTCATCTCCTGTTGATCTTCGATCTGGCTGACCAGCCGGTCGCGCAGTGGTTCGCGGATGTGACTGCGTTCGGCGAGTTGGGCATCGACCAGCCGATAGGCCAGTTCAAGTAGTTCTTGGTCCTCGAGATTGTCTGCCTGCCCTAATTGATCCGGTGATACGCCAAGCAGTACCTGATCGATCTCACGGGTGAGTGTCTCATTTTCGCGCCGGAAAGCGCCGATGATTCTTTGCTTACTCATAGAGACTCTCCCTGTCGAGCATATCCCGCAGGCGGCGCAGCGCACGGTAGAGAATGGTCCCGACATTGCTCTCGCTGAGGCCAACCAGCCCGGCGATGCGGCGGTTGGTCAGGCCAGCGCCGAACTTCAGGGCGATGATCTCACGTTCCCGCGCATTGAGTTGGGAAACGGCACCCAGCAGGGTGTTGTTCTCTTCCTGCCGGGCAATCATCTCTTCCGTCCAGCGCTTGATCTCCGGCTGCTCACCGAACAGGTCAAGCGACACGGTTTCCCGTGTTCGTCCCCGGCGGTGATGCTCGCGCACCGCGTTGCGGGCGATGCCGAACAGCCAGCCAATGAAATCACCCTTGTTCGGGTTGTAACGATTCATGGCGAGCATCGAACGCTCAAAGACCAGCGCCGTCAGGTCGTCGGCGGTTGCATCATCGTGCACCTGGTACCGTACATAGCTATAAACCCGGTCGAAGTAGCTCTCATAGATCTCGGCGAACGCACGCGCATTCTGCCGTGCCTGCCGAGCGAGCCATCCTTCGTCCGGCTGCATGGGGATCGGATGGTCCATAGTTATCATTTTTTCTCCCACGAGACGTCTCACTATATCCTTGACTTTCGGGGCAAAAGTATCACACTGAATCGGTGATTTTGGCTGATAATGAGGCGTTGAGTGGGCAGCGTATTTTATTCTTGGAGTACAATATTAACTCAGGGACGGGCAAAATACTTTTTCTGGCTTACAACTTGTGGGGGGATAGATCATGTTTTCGATTGAAAAAATGCTGTTAAGCCTGGATGGGTTGTCGGTTGGAGATGCTTTTGGGGCCAGGTTGGGGGAGGGGCGATCAACCACCAGCGCCTCACACCATATTGATAGACGACAGCTCCCGCCCGGCCCCTGGCTGTGGACGGACGATACTCATATGGCCCTGTCGATTGTCGAAATTCTGGCCGAGTTTGAGACTATCGACCAGGATGCTTTGGCGGAGACTTTTGCAGAGCGATACGAAGAAGACCCCTATCGCGGGTATGGTGGCGGGGCCGCACGGATTCTGGCGCAAATTGGTGACGGGGGTGATTGGCGGCGGTTAGCCCCCCGGCTGTTCGATGGGGGATCATATGGCAACGGTGGGGCGATGCGGGCCGCTCCGATTGGGGGATATTTCGCCGGAGCGCCTGGGCGTGCAGCAAAAGAGGGGAAGAAGTCTGCCCGGATCACCCATGCTCACCCGGAAGGGCAGGTGGGCGCAATGGCTGTCGCGGCTGCTGCCGCCATCGCCGCCGCACCCGATCACCCTCAAGGAGCTGCCTTTCTGGCCGAAGTGATGCAATACATCCCGGAGAGCGAAACGCTGGCCGGAATTCGGATCGCGTCACGTATCCCCGCCGCTGATTTCGATGCGGCGGTTCAGCTGGGCACGGGCTGGCAGGTGTCGGCCCAGGATACGGTGCCGTTTTGTCTATGGTGTGCGGCTTTTCACCTTGATGATTATGAAGCGGCTTTATGGCAAACCGCCGAAGGGGCCGGAGATCGCGATACGACCTGCGCTATTGTCGGCGGCATTGTGGCCCTGTCATCGGGTAAAGTCCCGCAAGCGTGGATCGATCAGCGGGAACCCCTTCCCGGCGATTTTGCGGTTTGATTTTCTCTCAGCTTTCCGATCAGGAGCCTATTGCCAGCCCGATCCGCTCCTTGCCGATCAGCCAGCCATCCCGCGCATTGAAGTACAGGTTCCAGTGATCATCGACCGGCTGGACATCCAGCGCGTAGACGTGACTCTTCTTCCAGCCCTGGTCGGGTTTGATGATCGGATCGTGATCATGCACAGACCAGGTGCGGCCATCGGTGGAGAACACCCGCCGGATAGCCGATCCGCTGTGGCTGTGGGCGTTGTCCCAGTAGATGCCGTTCTGGAAGCCTACATAGCCGTCATCGATTTTCAGGACTTTGATCGCACCGGCTCCGAGGTTGGCGTAGGGATCATCGGGATCAGGGCCGAGGATGGGATCGCTGTCAGGCGTATACGGGCCGAGGATGTCCTTGCTCCGGGCAATGCCGATATAAGCCGGTTCGTTGAATCGACAGTCCTTCAATAGCACCAGCCCCGCACTGTAGAACATCATAAAACCATCATCGACCTGCAAAACACAGGGATTGCCTACCGCCTGACCTTTCCCTGACAGCCCAATATGCCAGGGTAGGGATGGCTCAAGCAGGGTGGTCGGCTCGCTCCAGGTGATCAAGTCCTCTGACCGCCTGACTTCGAGATAGGACTGCCAGGGAAAAAAGACACTGGTGACCTTTTCATAAAACAGGTAGTAGAAACCGTCGAACTTCCTGATGTAGGGCCGCATGCTGACTTTAGGGACGACCGTATCGGCCATCTGCCACGCGATCCCGTCCGGTGAGGTATAACGATGGATCCCATGCATTGAGTGGGCAAAAAGATGCCACTGTTCATCTGGGGCCTGGTGGGGTTGGATAAAGGTCGGGTCGGCGATAACGGGCAGTGGTGTACGGTAGGGTGGTTGGATAAGTGGATTTTCCGGGTGCAGGTTCCAGGTTAATGACAGAATGTCGTTTGTGTTCATGGATTGACCTCACTTGGGTGGGAAGGAAAGGGATGCAAGATGTCGGCCAGTTACAGTGGATCGACTCCTAAGATCGCCTGGACACGCTCCATGATCAGGCTGACGGCGTAGGGTTTGGTAATGTACTCATCGGCTCCGACCAGTGCCGCCTGAGTACGATCATCCGATTGGAACCGGGCTGACACCATGATGATGTACATATCCTGGGTCGCCGGGTCTTCCTTCAATTTCTGACAGACCTCATAGCCTGACAACCCTGGCATCATAACATCCAGCAGGATCAGATCGGGGTGTTCATTACAGGCCATTTCATAGGCAACATCCCCCGACACAGCGGTCATGATTTTCACCCCGTAAGGTTCAAATGCCTCCAGGATATCTTGAAGAAGCTGCCTTGTATCAAACTGGTCGTCAGCGATCAGTACTTTTTTTTCTACCATGTTTGTCGTACCTTGATGAGAATTCGTGCTCAGAGTGTATCACACCCGGAACAAAAAGAGAATGGTAATCGTCATACTTTCATCCGACGCATGAGGTACAATACACCCCGACCTATCTATAAAAGACTGAGAGAGCTATGCACATAACGCCACATATTTCGGATGTTCGCGATTTACGTTGGGAAAATCCGGCTCTATCCTGGGGCCTTGTTCCGACGATGGGAGCCTTGCACGAGGGGCATTTATCATTGGTGCGCCGTGCCCGTGCTGAAAACAACCGGGTCGCGGTGAGCATCTTTGTCAACCCGACTCAATTCAACGATCCAGCCGACCTGGATAAATATCCGCGCACGCTCGAACATGACGCTCAACTGCTCGAAGCAGAAGGGGTTGATCTGATCTGGACACCGACCGATGATATGGCCTATCCGCCCGGTTTTCAGACCAGCGTGATTGTTTCAAAAGTAACCAAGCCGCTCGAAGGGGCGGCCCGACCGGGACACTTCGCGGGGGTGGCAACGATCGT
>JBNKDD010000392.1:0-4552 GCA_050288085.1 Anaerolineae bacterium | reverse complement strand
ATCCATAGCCCTCTGCCTACTACTGTTCTCCCTGTCCATGGCCGGATGCGAGGCCCCCGATTTAAGCGCCCCCTCCGAGCCGCCTGCGGCTCCCGAAGAGATACGGGTCGCGGTGATACCACCGGGATTCACCAGCCCGTTTCACGTGGCCGTAAAAGATGGCGCGGTGGAGATGGGACAGGCGGTTGATTGGACGGTCGATGTCGTCGCGCCAGAACACGAGGGCGATTTCGCCGGGCAGGTGGTACTGATGGAACAGGAGCTGCAAAAAGGCGTCGAGGCGGTGACAGTCAATCCGATAGACGCCGAGGCGATTGTGACAGCAGTAAAAGCGGCCAACGACAGCGGTGTCCCGATTTTCATGCACAACACCATTACACCGGTCAGTGAGGGCGAGGTGGTCGAGTATATCGGCTACGATCAGTGGCACGGCGCAGCCAAACTTGCCGAATATACCTGCGATCTACTCGACGGCAGCGGTGAAGTCTTCATCCTCGAAGGCATCCCTGGATTCCATACCAACCGCCGGACACAGGGATTTATCTGGGGGTTAGAGAACTCATGCCCCGGCGTCAAAGTTGTCGGCGCGCAGTCCGCCGAATGGCTGCGGCCCGAAGCGATTGAGATCGCCACCGCTGCACTGCTCCAGCACCCGGAGATTGATGTATTCTTCGGTAACTCCGACGAAATGGGGATCGGTGCCTGCAAAGCTGCCGCCCGGTCGGGGCGGGTGATCAACGAGGATATCTGGTGTGTCAGCATCGATGGCAACAATGTAACCCTCGATATGATCGAAAAAAACCAGATGACGGCGACACTGGGTGTCCACCCGTTCATGATCGGGGCGACAGTGATTGTGCAGATGCAGAAATACCTTGACGGTGAAACCATTCCCTATATCCTTGAAACGCCATCGGTGGTTGTAGACAGTGAGAACCTGGACGATTACCGGGAGATGAAAACCTGGACAAGCCCGGTGGAAGGCGACCCCGAAATCGACAATGGCAAACCGACCGGGCAGTACTGAGTATCATCCAGCCGTGTGACCAGGGTGTACGAACAGCCTGTCATGTCGGGCACAGTCCACGAATAAACTTCGTGGCACCGTGCCCAACTTAGCCGCGAAGTTCATGACGACCAAAGGTCATACCGGCGGCTATCTTCGACAACTCGTTCGTAGTCCCATGTGACCATCTCGACTATGGGCAATTGAGGGTAGGCTCGAAGCCTGGCTGCAAATGCTGGCGTCGGGAGGATTACGGTATAATAAAAGAGCGTCGCACTCGTGCGACGCTCTTTGTATGACCTGTGGGGGCTCTTGATCCGCCCGGACTGATTTGGGAAAACCAGGCAGATAATTAAGCAGCCCCCGCAGTGCTTCTATAAACCCGGATTAACGGATTCCCTCTTCGATCAGCGGTTCGATCTCACTGATGTTTTCAGGTGTAACCGTACCTACACCGGTGTCAATGTGCAGCCCTGGGATCAGGTAGTTCTTCGTCAGCCAGATTTGCTGGACGGGGAAGTACCCTTGCAGGTAGAGCACCTGGTCAAAGCTGGCGCTGACGTAGCCACTCTTGATGCCATCAATTGTTGCCGGGGAAAGGTCAATACCACCGACGATGATATCGCCGGGTTCCTTGCCAGCCGCTTCGAGCACCTTGGGCAGAACGGCGGTGATGTTACCATGCTGCGTGCCGATGGCCTTCAGATTGGGGTGGCTTTCGATGTAAGCGGTCAGGATCGGGATAGCCAGCGATGCATCAGTATCGACATCATTCGTTACGTCAAGTGTCTCGACGGTGAGTCCTGCCGCTTCAAGCGCATCCTTGATGCCCTGCGGGCTCTGGCTGCGGCCTTCCTGATGCCAGATGTCATAGATAAGAGCCTCGTCACCGGCTTCAAGACCCGCCGCGATCATTGCGGTACCGGTCAGATAGCCACCGGTGTAGAGATTCGCACCGGCATAGCCGAAGCCGGCGGTCTGGTACTTGGATTCGATATTGGGGAGCGGGTTGTTGCCGCTGGTGACAACAATACCCAGTTCGCGAGCCTGGTCAACCAGGGGCATCATGGCATCTTCGCCAGGGTGGCCCATAATTACGATGCCGTCCGGTTCAGCTGCGATGGCTTCTTTGAACTGGTCGATCATCAACTGGGAATCCCAGCCTGAGTATTGTTCAATCAACTTGATGTTGAGGGCCTCTGCGGCTGCCCTCGCGCCGTTCGTGCGGGCCAGTGTTGAAGCGTCACCCTGCTGTCCACCCATTTGCATATAGACAACCAGCTGTTCGCCTTCGGCGGCTGGTTCTACGGCTTCTTCAGCCTCTGCTGCGGCGGCCTCGGCTTCGGCTGCGGCGGCCTCGGCATCAGCGAGAGCAGCTTCGGCAGCTGCCAGTTCGGCTTCCAGTGCGTCAATATCTGCACTGTCATCGCCAGCCGCTTCGGCTTCAGCAAGGGCGGCCTGGGCGGCTTCAAGCTGCGATTGCAGTTCGGTGACCGCTGCGTCATCGACTGGCTGGGCGCAGGCGGTCAGCAGAACAACCAGCATCGCAAAAACCAGTATAGGAATAATGCGCTTCATGATCCTTCTCCTTCTAAATAGTGAACCTAAAAAAATAGTGAACCCGGTAATCGTAGCCTTTAGATGCAATAAAGCTGCTCCTTTCTGGCAATGCTCATATTATTCCAGTGCCGCATCAGGCTCACCTGGAGCACGATCTGCAACACTTGAGTCACGAGAGGTGCCTGTCCAACGGTTGAAAGCCTTGGTTAAACCGGCCAGGCGACCCTCTCCCATCGAAACATTGATGACCACTGCCGCCGCCATGATGAACCCCATGACGGACTGAACCCAGTAGCTGGTCACCCCGGTGGCGACCACTCCGGCTTGCAGCGAACCAATGATATAGGCTCCCCAGAGCGTGCCGACGATACTGCCCAGGCCGCCGGAGATCAGCGTACCGCCAATAAAGACAGCCGCCATGACCGGCAGCATGTAACCTTCGCCCTGCGTTGGGAAGAAAACATTGATTTCGATGGTGAGCAGCAAACCAGCGAAGGCTGCTATCACACCCATCCAGGTAAAGAGTAGTATCCTGGTCCTCTCCACGTTGATCCCCATCACCTGGGCGACATTCGGATTGTCGCCAATGAACATCAGGGCTTCGCCGAACTTGTGGCGATTTAGAACGAACCAGAGGAATACAGTCAGCGCCAACCCCCAGAGCGCCTGGGCCGGGATAATTCCAAAAATCCGCCCGGTGAAGATGGCATGAATAGCGGTCTCTTCGATTTCCCTCAGATTTAATTGCAGACCGCCCGCAAGCAGGATCGTGATCCCGTACCAGAAGAACTGGGAGGCCAGCGTTGCCATGATCGAGGGCACGCCGATTTTCGCAACCAGCAAACCATTGATATAACCAACCAGAGCGCCAGCAATCAGCGCCAGGACAAAGCCCCCCCAGGGTGCCCAGGCCGCATCGACATTCTTAAATACCCAGGCGAAGGCAAAGCCGGAAAACGCGACTATCGCGGGAAAGCTCAGATCGATCTCGCCCGCAGTAATCACGAGAGTCAACCCTAATCCGAGGACAAGCGCCGGGGGAACGGTCTGTAAGAACGACATATAGATCAGGGGCCGGGTAAAGACACTCGGCGCGGTAATGATGAATGCGGTCAGCATGATCAACATCACCCCCAACACCGGGAGTCCTTCAATTTTTGCAAGGGTTGCAAGAAATGATTTTCGTTCTTTCATGGTTATCCCTCGACTCCATCTTTCATGCCATGAGCGTACTCAAGCAGGAAGTTGTCCAGTTCCTGGCGGCTGATATCCTGCTTCAAGATATTGGCGACAATCTCGCCACGATCGATGATGACAAATCGGTCAGATACCTCGTAGACATCATGGATGTTGTGGGAAATATAGATACAAGCCTTGCCCCCAAGCTTAATGTTATGTACGAAGTTAATGACCTTGCTCACTTCTTTCAGGGAAAGGGCAACGGTTGGTTCATCCAGCAGGATAAGTTCCGCATGGAAATGCATCGCGCGGCCAATCGCTACGCCCTGACGCTCACCGCCGGAGAGTTTGCTGACCTTCGAATCGACGGTGATCCCTTTCCCACGAAATCCAATCGTGTTGAGCATGATCTCGTTGGCGATCTCTTTTTCTTTCTTGACATTAATGAAGCCGAATGGGCGCGTGATATTGCGTCCGATGAAAAAATTCCGCCACAGGACTTGTTTCTCGCCCAATGATTTATCCTGGTAGACGGTCTCGATCCCGTACTCATGAGCCTTTTTCACACTATAATGGCGAAAATCCACCTGGCGACCGGCGATGTGGAGTTCGCCGCTGGTTGGTGGGAACACACCGGTCAGGATTTTGACGATGGTCGATTTGCCCGCACCGTTATCGCCGATCAACCCAACAATTTCGTTGGAACCGACTTCAAAGCTGATATTTTTTAAGGCACACACCGCGCCAAAATACTTATCAATATTTATCATTCGCAGCGCATAAGAGTGACTAGAATCTTCACTCATA
>JBNKDD010000391.1:0-4585 GCA_050288085.1 Anaerolineae bacterium | reverse complement strand
TGTTTAGATCAGGCCAGGGGGATAGTAAAACAAATCCGCGCACCGGAGCCTTCCGGCGCATCTTCTGCCCATATTTTCCCACCATGCCCTTCGACAATATGCTTGGCGATTGCCAACCCTAAGCCGGTTCCACCGCCGCGTTTGCGGGCACGGTCCTGCCGGTAGAACCGCTCAAAGATGCGTTCTCGCTCCTCTGGCGGAATGCCGGGGCCGGTATCGGTGACCGCCACACACACCCATTCAGTATCCGGGATAACCGAAATGTTGATGATCCCATTGGGCGGTGAGAACTTGATCGCGTTGTGGAGCAGATTGGTCAACACGCGGATCACCTGATCAGAGTCGGCCAGCACCTTCAGTTTAGGGGGAGTCTGCCCTTCGATGGTCACCTGGCTGCGTTCCGCCTGTTCGATCAGGCGCTCAACGGCATCCTCGATGATACTGCTAAGTTTGACCGGCATCAGGATCATCTCGGATCGACCGGACTCGATCATCGATAAATCAAGCAGTTCCTGGGCCATTTGATGCAGCGTTTGAGTCTCCGTGGCTACTTTTTGCAGATGCGCCTTCTGCTGTTTCGGGTCATCAATTGCACCGCGCAGCAGGGTATCGACCAGCAGCCGGATCGAGGTGATCGGGGTGCGGAGATCGTGGGAGATGTTCGCGACAAAATCGCGGCGGGCACGGCCCAGGCGTTGTAGTTCGCTGACATCTTCCAGCACCATTGCCAGATAAGGAGCTTTTGGGGTATGGATAGGAATCGCCCGTATCCGGTAGTGTGCGCCCTTGATGACCGTCTGCCAGCCCATCTCTTCTTCATTCTCGAAGATGGTCCTGACGAATTCGTCTATCTCGTGGTGGCGGGTCACGGCCATCAGGCTGTCGCCGATCTTCGACGCACCGAATAAGCTCCGGGCAGCGGCGTTCATGTGGATCACTTCTTGCTGCTGGTTGATCAACAGCAGGGCGTTATAAGCCACCTCGCTCATGGATTCCTGGATCAGGAGTTTGTGGGCCAACTCGTCGATGTTTTTGTTTTGCCGGGTCAACTGCTCTTTGAGTTGAGCGATCTGCTTTCGCGAAGCGTTGAGGCTGCGGCGGGTGATCTGCCAGACCACAATCAGGCCAACCAGGGCCAGGATGAGGATAATCGTAAGCGGTGTCATCGTTCAGGCTTCAAAGCGATAGCCGATGCCCCGTACGGTGATAATGTGCTGGGGATTGGACGGGTCTTCTTCGATCTTCTGGCGCAGCCAACGGACATGAACGTCAACCGTCCGGCTGTCGCTGTAATAATCGTATCCCCAGACACGGGAGAGTATCAGGTCACGGGACAGCACTGCCCCCCGGTTGCGCAGCAGTTCGGCCAGCAGGTCAAATTCTTTGCTGCTTAACTGGAGTTCCTGGTCATCCCGGTAGGCGCGGCGGGCGGAGAGATCAACGCTGATCGTCCCGGCGGTCAGCCGTTCATGTTGAACTTCGTGTCCAGGAGAACGTCGGAGCACTGCCCGGATTCGAGCCAGGAGTTCGCCCAGGGCAAAGGGTTTGGTGATGTAATCATCTGCCCCACTGTCCAGTCCGACCATTTTATCGCCCTGGGTGCCCCGCGCCGTGAGCATGATGATCGGTATTTCGGCTACCTCCGGGTCGCGGCGGATGAGCCGACAGACGGATAACCCATCCAGCTTGGGCAGCATGATGTCCAGCACAATCAGATCGGGCTTTTTATCGCGGGTAATGTCGAGGGCCTGTTCGCCATCTTCAGCCGTATAGACTTTGTAGCCTTCTTCGCGCAGGTTAAGAGCCAGTGTTTCCAATAAGGTTGATTCGTCTTCAACTACAAGTATTTTGGTCATGGTTCCACTAAATAAATGTAAATGGTGCTTACCTGTTCGCAAGTATAACGGGTGTCCGAATCAGCAGCAACGTATAGAAATCAGGCTGATAATCGTCGTCATCATTATCAGCCTGATCAGTGCCTCGGTGTGCTCAGTCACCGAATCGATGTAAGACCTGATAGATCGCCTGGGTTCCGTATTCCACCGCCTCGACCGGGATACGCTCGTCGGCGGCGTGGATGGATGCAGTGAAGGCGTAATCCCTCGGTAGCTGCATCGGCGTGAATCCGTAGGTCTGGACTCCGATCTGGGCGAAGAAGCGGGCATCGGTGACGGCACTCAGCAGCAGGGGGATCGGAATGCCGTCCGGGTCTGCTTCTCTCATAACCTCGGCAAGGGTATCAAACAGGCCCATATCCGGCTCTGGTGGGCCGGGGCTGAAATCGACGACCTCGAATTCGATATCATCGCCTAACAGGTCGTGTAGTTCGCGGAACAGGTCTTCTGGCTGGAAACCGGGCAGCAGCCGTCCGTCCAGGCTGACGGTGATTTCGCTGGGTACAACGTTGATTTTGCGCCCACCCTGGAAGATGGTGGCATTGACCGTGTTATGCAGGATAGGTTCAAATATCTTTCCCTGCTCCCCTAATTGGTCAAGGATGAAGCCGGTCATCATGGGGTTGAGCAGTTGGGCCACCACCATCCCCTGCGGGAAAGGTAGTTCGCGGCTGAGCATCTTTAACATCTCACGCACGACCGGCGTAATGTGAACCGGCAGGCGATTCTTGTCCAGGGTTGACAGCATCTTGCCGAGCCGGGCAGCTGCGCCTCCTCGCATCGGCATGGAGCCATGCCCACCGGGGCCACGCAAGACAGCTTTTGTCCAGCAGACCTGCTTCTCCCCGACCATGATCGGGCAGAATTTTTTCTCGCCGATATACAGCGAAAAGCCGCCGAATTCCCCTAATGCATACTGCACGCCTTCAAACAGGTCGGCATGCTCCTCGGTCATAAATTTGGCCCCGTAGGTACCGAGGGCTTCTTCATCGCTCAGGGCCAGGAAGATCACATCACCGGGCAGTGATATCTCATCTTCTTTGGCGCGGAGGAAAGCCGACAGCATCATGGTGACGGCACCTTTCATATCGAGTGTGCCACGTCCCCAGAGATACCCATCGGCGATTTCAGCGGCGAAGGGGGAATGAGTCCATTCCTGGTCTTCGGTGGTGACTACGTCTACATGCCCGTAGAGCAAAAGGGGCGGCGCTTCGCCGCGCCCCTTCAGCCGGGCGATCAGGTTCGGGCGGTTGTCGTCTTTCGCTACGATGGTTGATTCAATCCCCGATTCGGTCAATAAGTCCTGGATATAGCGTATACAGGCAGCCTCGTTGCCGGGGGGATTGGTCGTATCGAAACGGATCAGATTTTGTAACAGTTCAACCGGACGCCGATAAATCGGTGTTTCCGCGTTCATGCAAGAACTCCTTCTTCGGTGATTTGTGATTTGGGTGACGGGCGTTGGATGAGCTGCGGGGCTACTTTGAACAGCCCCCACAGGATCGGGAAGACGGCGATGTTGATTCCTGCCAGGATGAAAAACACCGCCCGGAAACCGATATCGTCGGTCAGGCCGGTTGCCACCCCTTCACCGATGGCCGTCCCGATATTGGATACTGCCATCATCAGGGCAAACATCGAGGCGGCGATCCGCGAGTCGGCTAATTCCATTGCCAGGGCGACGAAGATCGTTTCCTGGAATCCCCAGACGATCCCCCAGATCACTCCCAATACGAGCAGCATATTGTTGCCGGTTGCTAATCCAATCAGCGCGCCACCGATGGCAATCACCAATGCTGCGCCATAGGCCATCGGACGGCGGCCTAGACGGTCGAGTAAGACACCGGCCAGAATGGCCCCGACGGCTGCGCCAATGCCGCGCAGCGCACCGTAGTTGCCAATCACGGTTTCGGCGGCGTTGAATTCCTGGCTCATGAAAAGGGTTACCAGCCCGTCAATCCCAAAGGAAACGATGGAATAGACCACCGCATAGACTGCGAACATCAGAAAGCGCGGCTTGAGCATCTCGCCAAAGGCCCGCCAATCAAAGCTCTGGGATATATGGCGTTCGGTGGGTTCGCGCACCTGGGCGACGAAGATCAGAGGGATCAGCATTGAAGCGGCGATAATCAGGAAGACTACCCGGTAGCCGTCTGCCTGCACCAGTGTGCCAAAGACCAGCGACAGGATGATGAAGCCTATCGCCCGCCCGCCGACCATCACACTCTGGACACGGCCCTGCTCATTTTCAGGTGTAATGTCGATGGCTAACCCGTCGGTGGTCGAGTCGAAGATGGTCACACTGAATGATCCCAGCACGACCAGCACCGCGAACAGGGTAAAGTCGATCCCTGGTGAGACAAAACCGGCTGCCACAAAGGCACCTGCTGCCAGGATCAGCCCCAGGAGCATATAGGGCTTGCGGTGGCCCATCCCGAACAGGTTTACCCGGTCACTGAGCATGCCGATGAAGATTTTCAGGACAAAGGGCAGCAGCAGGAGGCTGGTCAGCAGGCCGATCTGGTCAACGCCGATGTTAAAACCAATAAGGTAGGGCTTCTGAAAATTGCGGAAGTAGGCCAGGGCCGATCCCTGCACGAAGTACAACAACCCGAACATTGAGAGCCGGAACCAGCGTGAGCGCGTTGTCATATAGTATTCTCCTGGTGGGGTCAATCCGCCGCAGCAAT
>JBNKDD010000390.1:0-4593 GCA_050288085.1 Anaerolineae bacterium | reverse complement strand
TGCAGCCGCATCTTGATCCGTCCTTCACTTTTTGACAGATCTTATCCTATTTTGTCCCCATTTTTGGAACGGTCACCCGGAATGTAACCAGATATCCTTGGCTGTATGGAGAATCCAGGCGCTGTCAGGCGACCACAGCAGTTGGAAGGCATTGTCTGCCCCAGACGTAAGCTGCCGGGTTGTGCCGGTTGCTGCTTCATAACTGTATACATCGGCGGACGGGCCATCCACCGCGCCAACGAACGCCAACCATTTCCCATCAGGCGACCATTTGAAGCTGTCCTCCGAGAGAATGGCTTCTGCTATACCGACCTCCGTCCAGTATTCTTCATCGCTAGAATTCTTATGGGTATAGGCCGTCTCAGGAGAGGTCAGGTCGATAGTGGTCTCGACTTCCCCGCCCCGCAGTTTCAAAATCGAAAGTTGTAGATCGCTGTAATACACCTCGCTGTCTGACGTGATATACGCGATGGAAACTTCCCCATCGCTGCCCTGGTTCACATCGAAGCGATAGGTAGCCTTGTCAGTGAGCTGAGTCAATCCGGTTCCATCCGGGTTGATGGCCCACAAATAGGGGACATCCTGCAACTGCGCGACAAAAACCAGCCAGGGCCCCTCTTCTGACAGCGGTGCGTCTGGCAGTGCCGTTGCTGTTGCTGTTGACAGATCGGATTGTTCGGTGATAGTAAGGGCTGCTTCGACTACAACCGCCTTGGTTGAGGTTGGCGATAAGGTTGGCGTGTCGCTGATTGTCTCGGTTTCAATGGGCGTTGGTGTGGAGTCTGGGATGTTCTCGCCGCAACCGCAAAGGGCCATAACCAGTATGGCAAGGAAAACCGTTCTGGCAAAAAATCGGTTCATGCGTTTTTCTCCCGGATTACAAACTCGCCAATACGATTATAGCTGCGATTTGGTTCTAGCATACTCCGGTTGCATCAGCCCGCCGGTTGGAGATAATAATAGCGATATTCTTCATGGGTCAAGGAGAGGAACCAGATTATGCGCTTTTATCGTCGTCCGGTGATCGGGCTGGCTTTGAGCGGAGGCGGTGCGCGTGGATTGGCGCACATCGGTGTATTGAAAGTCCTGGAGCGGGAAGGTATTCCCATCGACTGCCTGGCCGGGACAAGCATGGGAGGGATCGTCGGGGCGGCTTATGCCACCGGAATGTCCGCTGACGAGATCGAAGCCGAGGCGCTGAAGCTAACCCGCCCTCGACACCTGCTCCGGCTGATCGACGTGAGTATTCCCCGCTACGGCCTGATGACCGGGCACGGCGTCCAGCACTACATGAATGAGGTACTGGGCGAATCATTGGAATTCGCCGATCTGAAAATCCCGCTGGGGCTGGCAGCCGTTGATCTGATCAGTGGGCAGGAAGTCATTCTGCGTGAGGGCTCGGTGGTTGACGCGGTGCGGGCATCGGCGGCGGTGCCGATAATCTTCGAGCCGGTTGAGATCGGCGGCTGGCGCTTGGTCGATGGCGGCTTCCTGAACAATCTCCCGGTCGATGTGGCCCGCGACCTGGGCGCAGAAGTCGTGATCGCGGTGGATGTACGCCTCGGCCATTACGACCAGGCACTGGTAGACGATCCCCATATCCCGCCGCCGGTACGGATCGCCCATAACGCCTGGCGGGCCGAAACACTGGCCGGTTTGGCCCTCGATGCCTACCGGCTGGCAGAGACTCGCCCCGACCTGTTGATCCAACCCGATGTATCCAGCGAGGTGAGCACCTTCAATGGATTCGACCGGGTAGCGGAGATCGTTGCAGCCGGGGAAGCCAGCGCCATAGAAGTTATTGACAGGTTGCACAAGCTAACACGACCCAGCCTACGACTCCGTCAAACGGATCGGATTTGAACGCGTCCGGTGATCGAGTTGGTATTGAATTGTTACCTTCCGGTGATCTTTTATTCATATAATTATCTGTAATAGCTTCGCAGAAAAATTATTAGATCATTGTGAGAAAATAGAATGAGCGCATATAGTATCGAAAAATTACCCGGCCAACCGATCATCCGTTTGAACAGTTACGAAACCGTAGCAGGTGACCAACAGGAAGACCTGTTCCAGCATTTATATGCTGCGCTTGAGGAGCAGCCCGCCCCGGTATATTTACTGGTTGATAGTCGAGAGCAAACAGGGATCAACCTTGACGGGATCATCCAGAGCGCGAATATTGCCGCCAAGGGCGTAAAGAGCGTTCTGCATCATCCGAACATGATTGAACTTGTGCTGCTTTCCTCGTCAAAGCTGGCACAATTGGCGGCGAAAGGGCTGAGGTCGGATATATTTGGTAATGTGGCAGTCCAGATATTTGAGACGGAAACAGCAGCATTCGATTACATCGCCGCCCAGATCAAACAATAAACCTGTGGTGTGGGCATCCAGGCGCTAAAAAAGCAAGGCGGCCAATTAGCCGCCTTTTTCTTTTTGACTCATGGGTAAAAAGTGTGATAAGAGCAAATAGCCGCGAAGTTTATTCGCGGGGGCTTTTTGCTCACTCTTTCTACAGTCGAGCCTTCTTCATTATTTATGATGTGTAAGTGCTACTCGGTGACCGTCACCCGGCCCACCACCACGTCATCCGGGCCGACCTCGCGCCCACCGGTGACTCGCAGCCGGAGTCCGCTGTCAGGATTATACAGGCCCATCCGCACCATGTACTCACCGGGGGGGATATCCGGCGGCAGCGTGATCGTAAACCGGTCAATGACGGGCTGGCCCGGTTCCCAGGTAGTAAGCGGCAGCAATCCGCTGCCCGGAACCGAGTCATGCTGTGCCCAGAGCGTACCATCCTCGCCAATAACATGGGCAAACACCACAAACGAATCCTGCACCGGGACAGGCGTCTCCCAGCGGAAAGCGAATCGAACCACCGCGCCGGGTTGCACGTCCCGGTCAATGATCGCCCCGGCTTGCAGTTCGATCACATCCTCGAAGACCGCGTCAAGCGGCTCCATCGGCGGATCGGCTGGCCCGGTCAGGTAGTCGATCCGGTGGATCAGCCCGAACCATGCCTCGTCCACCCGGTATAGATTTTGCTCAAACGTTAAGATGATCCGCCGGTCGGGGTCGGATTGCGCCTCATTGACGATCACCAATCCAACCGGGGTATGATCGGCTGACAGATCGGACAGATTAGCGGCGATCTGATCGGCTTCGAGCGGCCATGAATCGAGTGCAAGGGGGCGCACATCCGTCCCGGACAGCGCCGCACCGAATTTCGGCGGGTAGACCAGCACCGGGTTATCACCCAATGTCGCAGACAACGTTTCAATGTCCAGGCTGATCTGTTCCGGTTCGGGCGGAATCTGGTCGTAAATCGTCTCGGCGAAGGGGCCATCCGCCCCGGTGATTTGGTACAGGCGGTGTAAACGCCCGTTGCTCCTGAAACTTTGCAGGAGTTCCATCCGGGCATCAAATGGCGAATCAGGCGCATCGACGGTGCTGTTGGTCACGGCATAATAAACCGGTTCGCCCGCCGCCAGCATCCCGGCGACGGCATAACGTTGGGCGTCTCCACCCCGGTAGCGCCAGATCGCGCCGGTACGTGGGCCGAGATAGGCGATCAGGCGCTCCGACGATCCGTTGATGAGAAGGTTGGCCGGTTGATCGGGACGAGCTGCTTTCAGACCCAGCACGTACTCGGCGACATCCACATAACCGTAACCGCTGGGGTCGCCGGTCTGGTATTGAATTTGATCCGGCTCCGGCAGGCGGACAGACAGCGGGTCGGCGATGAACCGGGCATCGAAAAAGAGGGCCTGCCCGATCAGCGCAACAGATAAAATCAGCCCGGCCCAGCGAGTCCAGCGGCCCCGATCCAGCCATAAGACGGTCAGGGCCATCAAGATAGCCAGCGGTGCAGCCGTCGCGTGCAGATAACGCGGAGCCAGATACCCGGCGGGCCGGTCAGCCAGCAGGGGGACGATGGCAAATACGATCCCAGGCGCTAATAGAAACAACAGGATCGCCCGCCTACCCCCGATCACCAACCAGATCACCGCCAGCCCGATCAACACGATGGCAGCCCACCCCACGTATTTCACCTGGGTATCGGCATAGACACCGAGGTCTGCTATCAGGTTGGCGAGGGTATCGCCCTGCTCATTATCACCTCTAGCAAAGATCAGGTTCTCGATGCTGATCTGGTGGGAACTCTGGGCGATCGCCCCTTGACGCGCCGCCGCCTGCTTGAAGATCGTGATCAGGCCAATAGCCAGGATAACGGCCAGCAGGCTAAACAACAAGCCAAGCAGGAGTTTCTTCCAATTGCCCGGTTGCTTTGTAGGGGCGACTGGCCCAAACCGAAGATTTGCGTCGCCCTTACGATATTTTACGGATAATAATTTCTCCAACCACCCCTGAAATGGTGACGCGGCCAACAGGATCACCGCCGCAAATGGGAGCGCCAGATAAGGGATCGCCGCCGGTTTGGTCAGGTAGGCCCCGGCCAGCGACACCCCCAGCGGGACGATCAACCAGGGATTAAGCCGACGGGCTAAATGCACCATCAGCAGCATCGCAAGAGTCGCGAAGGCAGTCACCAGCGGCTCGGCGAGGGCCTGCCGCTCATGAAAAATAGCA
>JBNKDD010000389.1:0-4593 GCA_050288085.1 Anaerolineae bacterium | reverse complement strand
GGTCGACCGGGACGAGGTGGAACGAGGTATGGTGTTGTCCGCACCGGGCAGCATCACCCCGCACACCACCTTCAAGTGCGAAGTGTACGTGCTGCGCAAGGACGAGGGAGGCCGCCACAAGGCGTTCTTCAGCGGCTACCGCCCGCAGTTCTACCTCCGCACGATGGATGTGACCGGCGAGATTACCCTGCCGGAAGGCGTAGAGATGGTGATGCCGGGTGACCGCATCGAGATGGTCGTCTCCCTTCAGAAGAAGGTAGCACTGGAGCGTGGGTCGAACTTCGCTATCCGTGAGGGCGGCCTGACCGTCGGTGCGGGCGTGATCTCCGACATCGTCGAATAGTTTATTAACTAACAAAATGGAGCAGGGTAGGACACGCTCCTACCCTGTTTTTATCAGGAAAAAAATCACATGGCGAAGAAAAAGGGCGCTCGTATTCTAATCAGACTTCAAAGCACTGAGAGCGGCTACATTTACTATACCGAGAAGAATCGGCAGAATGACACCCAGCGTCTGGAGCTGCGTAAATACGATCCGGTCGTGCGGAAGCATGTCCTGTTTCGTGAAACCAAATGAGCATGTGAGTTTCCTGCTCATTGTGGTATAATACGCATGGCTAGCAATTCGCTGTAGGCGAGTAGCTCAATTTGGCAGAGCAACGGTCTCCAAAACCGTAGGTTGCGGGTTCGAGTCCTGCCTCGCCTGCCTATAGACACACGTTGAAGACACCGTCATTCTGGCGGTGTCTTGACCTGTAGCTAAAATCACAAAAGGATTAACAAAGTGGCGCGCACACAGGAGAAAACTCAACTAAAGAAACAGCAGGCCAAAGCAAAGTCAGGTTCTGGTAAATCATCTACCAAGCGTGACTCACAGCGTGGCAGCAAAAGCGGTAAAAGCAAGAACGCCATTATCCGTTATTTCCAGGAAACAAGGGACGAGTTGCGAAAGGTGGCCTGGCCGACCCAGGAACAAACTCTCCACCTGACGCTAATTGTGCTTGGTACGACTCTGGCCTTCTCTATTACCCTTGGTGCTCTGGATTGGATTTTCCTTAAACTTGAGTCGCTGCTGTTATAGCTTTGTCTCGACCGAAAGCACGTCACAGCCGATCAAAACCAGAGTCTTCTTTGCTAGTTTTCGGTATAAGCATTTGTAGAATTGACGGACGCGTATATGGACAATATGAATGAAATGATGCCAGACGAAGACGAACAACTAGAAGGCGAAGAAGGTTCAAGTCGGGGTCTGTTCCATGATACAGACGGCGAATTAGAGCCGGAAGACGGCCGTAGATGGTTTGTTGTGCATTGTTATTCAGGCTATGAAAACAAAGTCCGCCATGCAATTGAACAGCGTATTGAAACCATGGGCATGGAGGACAAAATCTTTGACGTGATCATCCCAACCGAAGAAGAGTTGGAGATCAAGGACGGCAAGCGCCGCACAGTCGAGCGCCGGGTCTTCCCTGGCTACATCCTGGTTCAGATGATCATGGATGAGGACTCCTGGTATGTGGTACGGAATACACCAGGGGTCACCGGGTTTGTGGGGATGGGCAATAAGCCAACCCCCCTGCGCGAAGAGGAAGTCAGCCAGATTATGCGACGTATGGAAGCTGACGCCCCGGTGGTCAAAGTACGGTTTAAGCCCGGTGAAAAGGTCCGGATCGTCGATGGGCCTTTCAACGATATCATTGGGATTGTAGACGAGATCGATATGGAACGAACCAAAGTACGTGTGATGGTTTCTTTCTTCGGGCGTGAAACGCCGGTCGAACTCGATTTCCTGCAAGTAGAAAAATTATAAAGGCTGGCGGCATCCACCTGTCAGTCATTGCACACTGAGGTAAATCATGGCAAAAAAGATTGTCACCATTATCAAGTTGGAGATTGAAGCAGGGAAGGCTAATCCGGCCCCCCCTATTGGCCCGGCCTTGGCACAACATGGTATTAACCTGATGCAGTTCTGCAAGGAATACAATGCCCGCACCGCCAGCCGGATCGGGGATATTATCCCGGCAGAGATCACCGTTTTCTCGGACGCATCGTTCAAGTTCAACCTGAAGACCCCCCCCACCGCTTCGCTCATCCGTAAAACACTGGGGATCGATAAAGGGTCGTCAATACCCAATGTGACCAAAGTTGGTACGCTGACGCGTGCTCAGGTTCGCGAGATCGCCGAGATCAAAATGCCCGACCTGAATGCCAACGACATCGAAGCTGCTATGCTCCAGGTCGAAGGTACGGCCCGCAGCATGGGGGTTCGGGTCGAGGAATAAATCCTGGCCTGAAATAAAAAAGAGGATCACTTGAGCCGCGGATGAACTTCGCGGCAGATTTTTGTGTCCTGCTGAGAAATCAAAAACTAATAGACGTGGGAGGGATGATCTATCCCGCCTGCACCACAAGGAGTCAAATATGCCTAAGCACGGAAAGAAATTCCAAGATAGCCTGAAACAATTCGACCGCGAAAAGTTGTACGAGCCACAGGAAGCCATAGAACTGGTGAGGCAGCTTGCCAAAGCGAATTTTGACGAATCGGTTGAGGTTCACATGCGGCTGGGTATTGACCCGCGCCATGCTGAGCAGCAGATACGCGGGGTGGTCTTGATGCCCGCTGGCCTGGGTAAGACCGTGCGCATTCTGGTCTTTGCTGAGGGTGAAGCCGCTCAGATCGCTGTAGATGCTGGTGCAGATATCGTCGCGGACGATGAGGTAATCGCCCGCATCCAGAATGACGGTTTCTCAGATTTCGACGTTGCCATTGCCGTTCCCGACATGATGCGGAAAATTGGTCGCCTGGGTAAGGTGTTAGGCCCGCGTGGTTTGATGCCCAGCCCCAAAGCCGGGACGGTTGTCCAGCCAGAGGACTTAGCTCGCGTTATTGAAGAAGCACGTGCAGGCCGGGTGGAATATCGCAATGACCGTACTGGCAACTTGCACTCCGTTATTGGCAAGGCGAGCTTTGAGGCGGATGCTTTGATGATGAATTTCACAGCCCTGATCGATGCGATCCGCCGGGCCAAACCCGCTGCCATCAAAGGGGCTTATGTTAAGAAGCTGGTTATAACCTCAACAATGGGGCCTGGAATTAAGATCGATCCCAACGCTGCTCTATCATTAGAGGCCAACAACTAGACTCACTTAATAACCGGACAGATAGCTATTGACCCCGCTCGTTGAGCGGGGTTTTGTTATCCCTTTAGGGAGTTGAGGGCCGAAGGCCCGAAACAAAAAACCACCAGCATAGCTGGTGGAAGCCAAAAACTTATAGAATGAGGAATTCACTCCGGATAGAATGGCAGGTGTTCAAACCGCCAAGCAGGTAATGCCGCGGGAAGTGATGGATAATTCTGAAGTGCTGTCGGCAGCGAGTTTTTGAGCCGGGGATTACCGAAAGCCGTCTCAAAGCAATCGATACCAACCCACTCTTTTGGTGGGTTTGCAAGCTCAAGTCGCTGGAAAGGAGGTTAACCAGACCCTTTCCGGCAGCGGTAGGAGCAGGATATCAGCTACTGACCACCGGCGCTTTGTCAACCCGGCAGCCATGGCTGGCGTACGATAGCGATGTCGACTGGGTCCGCGAACACGCACCAGCAATGATTGATGACATCGCACGATGGTGATGTGGAGAAATCTCAAGGATTTCTCCCTAGCAGTTTTCACCTTGAAAACTGCACGTAGGCCAGTCCCCACAAGATGTGCAGCCTGAGAGGGTCGACATCATAAGCCATCGACCAGTGCGGCGAGATAGGGATGCAATCAGTTCCCTGAGGGACGTAGAAAGTCTGCACCAGGCCTGACAAGCCCAACCCAAGCAGGAATTGTCTGAGGAAGCGCCGGGAGCCGAGCCGAATGATGCTGTACAGAAACGTAACCTTGCGATCCTGACGCAGCTTGCGAAGCTGGGCATATTGTAGATGCTCATCGGGAAACCAGTGATACTGACGACCTTTGGTCGTTTAGCCCGTGGTGGCTTATCCCAGAATCCAAAGTGTGCCGTGATCGGCGGTCAGAGACCGCTCAGAAGTATTGATTGAGCCCATCGCTGGTGAAGGCCGGCAAACAACCTGGAGCCAGATAGAGACTGACCTGGTGGAGCAGGCTGCAGATATCCCCAATTGTGCGCCCACCGAGATGGACAGCCAGGGTTGCACGAAAAAGTGGGGGACATAGAATAAGTCCATCTCAAGGAGGAAGAGATGGACGAGGCCAGGTGGAAAGAATTCAAAGAAGGACTGGAAGAGGAAATAGAAAAGGCTCGGAAGGGATTATTGCTGGCAGAGAGTTTCGATGAAATGGAGGAGATCGTGCTGGAAGTTGAGCAAGTAATCCATGAACAGTTGCTGGCAGCAGCAGTCGAAGAGCGGGAAAAGCAGAGAATAGGGAATTGTCCAGAATGCGGCGGCAAGCTGAAGAAAAAGGGGAAGAGGGAGAGGCAGCTCAAAACCAGCCGAGGAACGGTCAAGGTCAAGCGGGAGCGATATGAGTGTTAGGGCAATTGCATTAGGAAATTTCTCTACCGTACATTTAGAGGGAAGGAAATCAGACAAAGGGTAAACTCAAGTTCAACACACAAAAAAGAACAGG
>JBNKDD010000388.1:0-4617 GCA_050288085.1 Anaerolineae bacterium | reverse complement strand
CGTGTGCTCTTCCGATCTGGTTTATCTTCCACGTAGACGACAAATGTATGGAGCATGATGGTTTCTCTCCTAAGTTTTCTGTAGTAGTTCCCCAGGTAGGGGCGCGTCAGACCTTTGGTCTGCGCATGCAAGCGCCCCTACACAGATATATTCCTTAGTTCTAATCGTCCGCAGCCGTCTCAACGATGGGGCTGGGCCGCCGGATCATATTGTGCAGGTCGGCTCCGGCAGGAACCATCGGGTAGACCGAGTCTTCCTGTTCAACCCGGAAGTCGATCACGACCGTTCCTTCGGTTTCCTGTGCCTGCCGCACCACTTCTTCAACACATGACCGGGAGTCGCAGCGGAGTCCGGTCAGACCGTGGGCTTCCGCGAGCTTGACAAAGTCCGGGCTGCGCATCGGGGTGGCTGCATAGCGCTTACCGTAGAACATTTCCTGCCACTGGCGCACCATGCCAAGATAGCCGTTGTTCATGATGGCGATGTTGACTTTGATCCCCTCCTGGGCGCAGGTCGAAAGCTCGGCGGCGGTCATCTGGAAGCCGCCATCCCCGGCGATCACCCACACCTCTTCATCGGGGCAGGCGAACTTCGCGCCGACGGCTGCCGGGAGACCAAAGCCCATCGTGCCCAGGCCGCCAGAGGTGATCAGCTTGTTGGGATAGTCGTGCTTGTAGTATTGGGCTTCCCACATCTGGTGCTGGCCCACATCGGTCACAACTAATGCCTTGCCTTCGGTGTAACGCCACAGGTCGTTGATCACATGTGCGACGTACAGGTGTCCCTCATCAGGGAGAAACTTAATATCGCGGACTGCCGACTCGCCCTTGAGGTCATCAATGTGGGCCAACCAGGCGCTGCGATCTTGTGGTTCAACCTGCGGGAGCAAAACTTCGAGGGTTTCGCGCAGGTCGCCGACGATCCCGACATCGACCTTAACGTTCTTGTTGATCTCGGTCGGGTCAATATCGATATGAATCTTCCTGGCGTGGGGCGCATAAGTGGCAAGGTTGCCGGTTACACGGTCATCAAAGCGCATCCCGAAGGCCAACAGAAGGTCGGCTTCCTGAATGGCATGGTTGACCCATGATTCGCCGTGCATGCCCATCATCCCCAAATTAAGCGGATGGCTGGCTGGGAACCCACCCAGGCCGAGCAAGGTCATGGCGACCGGAATCTGTGCCGCGTCAACGAACTGGCGGAGGATGTCCATCGCGCCAGACATCATGATGCCGTGCCCGCCCAGGATGACCGGGCGCTCCGCTGCATTGATCAGGTCAGCAGCCCACTCGAATGTGCCGGAAAGTGCACGCAAGTCGGGACGGTAGCCGGGAAGCTGTACCGGCTCGTCGTCCCACTCAACGGTTGCCTTGCCGTTTTGAGCATCCTTGGTGATGTCGATCAGCACCGGGCCGGGCCGACCAGAGCGCGCAATATAGAACGCTTCTTTAATCGTCTGGGCGATTTCATCGGCGCTGGTGACCAGGTAATTGTGCTTGGTTACCGGCAGGGTGACGCCGGTCACGTCGGTTTCCTGGAAGGCATCGCTGCCGATAAATGGGCTGTTAACCTGCCCGGTGATACAGACTATCGGTGATGAGTCCATCATCGCGGTGGCAATGCCGGTGACCAGGTTGGTTGCGCCGGGGCCGGAGGTTGCCATCGCAACACCGACTCTGCCGGAAGCGCGGGCGTAACCATCGGCGGCATGGGCAGCGCCCTGCTCGTGCCGGACCAGTACGTGGCGCACCGGGTATTTGAGCATGGCGTCATAGGCCGGAAGTGTCGCGCCACCGGGATAGCCGAATACCACTTCTACACCTTCTCGCACCAGTGATTCCCATAAAATTTCTGCGCCGGTCTTCTCTTCCATAATTCTCTCCTCTGATTACTGCATTTCTGCAATTCTAGCAGGGCGCTGATCGCCCTCTTCCCCTCGTCCGTTAAGTGGAAATAGCGTTTGCTATTTCGGCTTCCGCTTGTGTCTGCGCGGGACAGACGCACCGGTCTGTCTAGCCTCTCCTCCATAAACGGGGACTAATCCCCAAGAAAACTATCACCAGGGCGTCCGCCCTGCACAGACACAAGTCCCCTCCGGGAGCGGATCGCGCCCCGCTCCCGTTTTTGACCAATCGCCCTTATGGGCGGTGGTCGTTACTCCCTCATAACCGCACCTGTCGAGGCGCTGGTCACCCACTTGGAATACCGGCGAAGCCATCTGCTTGGAATGTCGGTTTCAAATGGGGGCAGTGCCTCAAGCCGTTTTTGAATCTCTTCGTCACTGAGTTGAACATTTAACGTCTGCTTGTCGAGGTCGATCTCGATGATGTCACCCGGCTCTAAGGCCGCAATCGGTCCGCGTGCCGCGGCTTCCGGGCTGACATGCCCGATGCATGCGCCGCGCGTTCCGCCGGAGAACCGCCCATCGGTGATCAGGGCGACGCTGTCACCCAGTCCCATCCCCATAATCGCGCTGGTGGGGGCGAGCATTTCCATCATGCCAGGGCCGCCTGCCGGGCCTTCGTAGCGGATCACCACGACCTCACCGGGCTGCACTTCACCGTTATAAATCCCCCGGATCGCCTCGTCCTGACTCTCGTAGATTCGGGCCGGGCCGCTGTGCTGCCACATTTCGGGGCTGACTGCACCGGTCTTAATCACGCCACCTTCCGGTGCGAGATTGCCGAACAGTACGGCCAATCCACCGCTGGCTGAGTGGGGCTTCTCACGCGGGAGGATCACCTCGTGATCGGTGACTTCCGCGTTGGCGATGTTCTCACCGATGGTCTTGCCGGTGACGGTGATCTGATCGAGGTGGAGGGTATTCCCGTCTTTGCTGACTTCCTTCAGCACGGCGGGGATGCCGCCCGCCCGGTGCACGTCTTCCATGTGCCAATGCCCAGCCGGGCTGACCTTGCACAGGTGCGGAACCCTGGCCGCGATCTCGGCGATCCGTTCTAGCGAGTAATCGACCCCGGCTTCGTGGGCAATCGCCAGCAGGTGTAAGACCGTGTTAGTGCTGCCGCCCATCGCCATGTCGAGCGTGATGGCATTGTCAAATGCTTCAATGGTAGCGATCTGCTTGGCGGTAATATCTTCTTCAATCAAATTCATGAGCTGGGCGGCGGCTTTTCTTGCCAGTTCTTCCCGCTCATCGGTTTCAGCTAATGCTGACCCGTTGTAGGGTAGGGCCAGTCCGAGCGCTTCCATGAGGCAGTTCATGCTGTTGGCGGTGAACATCCCGCTGCATGATCCGCAGGAGGGGCAGCCGAAGTCCTCAAGTACCTTGAGTTCGGCTTCGTCCAGCTTGCCGACTTTATACTGGCCGACACCCTCGAACACGCTGATCAGGTCTACCACACGCCCGTCGGGGGTGACACCGGCAGGCATCGGCCCACCGCTGACAAAAATAGTGGGGATGTCGAGCCGCATGGCTGCCATCAACATGCCGGGCACAATCTTGTCACAGTTGGGGATGCAGATCATCCCGTCGAAGCAGTGCGCGGTGATCATCGTCTCGACGCTGTCGGCGATTAATTCGCGGCTGGGCAGAGAGAACTTCATCCCCATGTGGCCCATCGCGATTCCGTCGTCCACGCCAATGGTGTTGAACTCGAAGGGGACTCCACCTGCTGCCCGGATTGCATCCTTGACGATCTTGCCGAATGATTGGAGGTGGACGTGTCCGGGAATAATATCTACGTAGGAGTTCACGACCGCGATGAACGGCTTGGTCATATCCTCATCGGTGACGCCTGTTGCCTTGAGCAATGAGCGATGAGGGGCCCGCTCGATCCCGCGTTTAATCTGGTCGGAACGCATTTTCTTTTCCACAGCAGTTTTTGAATCAGCCATTGGTGCAGTCCGTTAATCTATTGTGCCGGTCAGCTAGTACGGTCATGTTTCTCTCTCTCTTCCTGATTGTGCCTTGTCCCTAAGAACACAGCAGGGGCCGGAATTTTGGCTACGGGTTTTTGTTCCCGTTTTCCGGCCCCTACTTCATCCACCCATTGTGGCGGCTCTGCGGCTGCTGGCTTTGCTGGTCGCCATGCTGTTTAGCATCAGTCATGCGACTGGCATCATGACCATTAGCGCGTGTTTGCTGCGCAATTTGCCAGGTAGGATGCCAACAATTCGCCCATGCGCCGTTGGATGCATCATTGTCAATATAGCTGAAGTCGAACTTATCATCTGCAAACATCGTGTTTTCCCCTTCTTGTCTCCTGGCAGGTATCCCGCCTTCCATCAAAAAAGCCGCTTCCTTTCGGAGGCGGCTCCCTTTCGCTTCTTAGTCTGGGCTTATCTCTCTCTCACCCTGACCGCTACTCGTGCAGCCGCCTCTTGTCGATCCCCTACTACTACAATTAGGAGGCTCAACAAGCTAATCAAGCTAATAATAAGACCGAGAAATATCAAGTTGGCTATGCCGATCATCTTTGATTAACCCTTTGGCGCACCGACCGCCGGTACACCCCAAAAAATAAGCGCCTCCCGGTCGGGAGGCGCTTGCTTGCCTATTTGGTGATTACCTTCCCAACCGGTTAGTCCTTCTGCCCAATAAGAGCCAGAAGGTTGTTAATAATGATTACTACTACAAGGTTGGTGAAGTTTTTCATA
>JBNKDD010000387.1:0-4618 GCA_050288085.1 Anaerolineae bacterium | reverse complement strand
TTGATCGAACATTCTGCATCTGTCAGGTCGTGGTATTTGCTTATATTAATGTCTGGTGAGGATACATTAATCAAATAACAATCACCGATCACCTTGATCCCTTTCCTCAGTTTTCTAACAAGTTTTCGGGGCAGACGCGTTTTGATTGCATTGAAGTCCTCAATTCCTTCCCTTGCCAGTAGATTTGCCATACTGGTGTTCATGTGGACGATCAAATTGCTACCCTCAAGTTCGCAGTCTCGCGCCCCAGTCATCATTAATGGGCGAATGGCCATTCGCCCCTACGCCACATTTTTGGATAAATAGCTTACCCAGTTAGATTGACCTCACCCTAGTCTCTACCATCTATGACATGCTTCTCAAAATACACCCGCCACGGGCCGCAGCCATTGATGAAGGGCTGCATCAGGGCTTGTTCGGCCTGGACGGTGTGCATCAGGTCATGGCCGCCCCACTCATGGAGCAGTTCGTTCAAGGATACCAGCCCCAATTCGCCGTGGGTGGCCTGCCGATCCAGGTCGGCGGGCGTTACCTGATCGAGCAGCTTGAGGCTTTCGCGGCGCAGTTTATCGAACTCTGCTGCCAATGCTTCAGGTGACACATCGCCAGACGGGGCGCTGCCGTCCTGATCCGGGTTGAAGGCCGGGAAACTTTTTTCACCGGCTAACATAACACGGACGCGCTTTGGAAACACCCCCCGCTCGGTATCGATCAGGTGCTGCAAGCATTCCACCGCCGACCACTCACCAGGGGCAGGCTGGCGGCGGAGCAGATCCGCCAGAAGGCTTTTGGTCAGGTTGTTCCAACGGACTGGTGTTGTTTCGAGTACCGCTTTAAGACTGACAATAATATCGGACATTTTCATCCTCCTGGAAATTGATTCGTTGCCTTTGACAAATTCTAGCGTGATTCAGTTCACCATGCGCCTTCAATTTCCCTCGCTTCGAGAAGCTGGATCGTCTCCTCAATGTTGCCCGGATCGAACTGGTCGCCGTGACCGGGGATGACCAGCACCGGGTCAAATTGAGACAGGTTGCGCAGCGATTCGGGCCAGGCGATCACGACTGACCTTATCCAGCATCAAGCTTCTCTATCAGATAAAGACCATATGCAGAAAACGGCCCATGTTGTCTGTCACGTTCGTAAGCGACCGCAACATAGCCTAATGCTTCTTTTTGCTCTGCAAACAAGTGGTGCCTGTTTAGATGTGGTGACCAGCGCCGATGTAGAGGCATAAATTCGAATTCCAGGTATCCTGCATTTGATACAAAGCTGGTACCATAGAAATCTGCAACATCGTATCCTAACAACTCCCAATTCTGGCTCAGTTGGTCAGGTACTATATCATAATGAGAGTACTCTTCTATCACCTCTGGATCGGTGATATCGACCACTTCTGTGACACCAATTATCCAGCAGGGCTTCCACATATCGCCCCAGGTAGATCGCAAGTGATCTTTTAGCCGCTGTAGGTTATCCCAGACGATTCTCGGCCCAGTCCATGATGGGGTGGACAGTGGTTTGGCTTGTTTGAAAATAGTATTCCAATGCTCTGTTTGATACTCTCGTTTTCTCTTCATACTATTGAGTTGACGACCTTGTGCATGGTTAGCATCAATATCAAATACTGAAGGCCAAACACCAGGATCAATAGCCAATGGTTTTTCGATATCACGCTTCAGCAAGAATATTTTTCTACGCTTCTGTGGCCACAACGCTTCAAGATCCAGCCACATTTCGCGCGCATCAAACCCAAGTAGTTTTTCCTTGTACATATCCCCCCTTTTACATGTAAGTATCACATGGTTGGGCGATCAGGCTCAGGCTGGGCATGTAGGTAATCGCCTCTTCTTCCGATAGACCCTTTCACGATCCCGTTTCAAACTCCCCCGCTTCGAGAAGCTGGATCGTCTCCTCGATGTTGCCCGGATCGAAGCGGTTGCCGTGACCGGGGATCACCAGCACCGAGTCAAATTGAGACAGGTTGCGCAGCGAGTCGGGCCAGGCGTCCACGTCGGCGTCGGCCACGTTGCCGATCCCACCCCAGCCGGTGACCATGCACCCACCGAACATCAAGCGCCGCGACGGGAAGTAGACGATCACATTATCCAGGGTGTGAGTCGGGCCAGGGAAATAAACCTGCACCTGCTCCGCTCCGAACTCAAGCGTCAGCCCTTCTTCGATGGGGTACAGGTGATCGGGTGGAGCGTTGCGACTGTCGTGTTCTTTGAGCAGTTCGACCGTCCGATCTGCGCCGTAGACCGGTACACCCGCTTCGAGCAGCACGCCGTTTCCGGCCAGGTTATCGTCATGCCAGCCGGTGTTGATCTCGATCAGAACCTGACCGGGGAAAGTTTCTTTGATCCAGGCTAGCAGCGCTTTGGTCGCTTCCGGCGTGTAAGGTGTGTCGACCAGCACCAGGCTCCCGTCGGCCATCTCGACCAGCATCGAGTTCGCGTCGAACACCTCATCCTGGGTGATCACGTAGGCGTGGGTCTGCACTTCACGGGCGTATAGATGCTTGTCGATGTCAATCCGGGTGTAGGGTTCGTCGAAGGTCTGGTAGGTGGATTTAACCTGGGTTTCGACAGGCTTCTCAGTTGCATGGACTTCTCCGGTAACCGGCCCCAAACATCCAACCAATGCAAGGCACAAAAGTACAATCGGCATACAGCGTAAAAACATGATCAGCTCCCTCCCGTTGATCTTCCTGGAGCCGCATCTTACCCCTGTCGTCAATATCCTGCCTGACGCATTTGCTACGAAACCCACGTGAAGCCTGACCTCAGAAAGGCAAAATCGATTATAATCCCGGATGAATCGGGAGGCATTACTTACCCATGCAAGAAAATCTGCTAGAGCGTTTCCTCAATCTATTGGATGTTCCCAGACGAGAGCCAACGGAGCAAGCTCTATTCGAAATTGTCGGGGCGTACCTGGCGCGAATCCCCTTCGAGAACATATCCAAGCTGTATTATCGAAAGCACCATAATCTATACACTATACCGGGTCTTGAGCTTTACCTGGACGGCATCGAGCGATTCAATTTTGGCGGCACCTGTTATTCCAATAATTATTATCTCTACCAACTGCTGACCGGCCTGGGGTATCAAGCCACCTTATGTGGGGCGGATATGTCCAATCCTGACGTGCATCTGGTGAGCCTTGTGAAGGTGGATGGGCGGGAATACCTGGTTGATGCCGGTTATGCTGCACCGTTTGCACCGCCTCTCCCGCGTGACCTATCGACCGATTACGTCATCGAACTGGGACGTGATCGCTATGTGCTTAAACCCCAGGATGAGCAGGGTTGTTCCCGGCTGGACCTGTACAGAAACGGCGAGCTAAAACATGGCTACCGGGCCAAGCCAACCCCCAAAACGATTGATGACTTTGATATCGCGGCTTCATTTCGTGACGAAGCTCTCTTCATGAATACGTTGTTAATTGCCCGGTTCTTTTCTGGCCGGTCGCTGATCATCCATAATCAATCGATCATTGAATCTCAAGGAGCCGAAACAACCATCCGCACCCTGACCAGCATGGATGAGGTCGCCCAGGTGGTCAATGAACACTTTGGGATTCCGCTGGAAATCACCGCATCGGTGATAAGCGATCTTAGGCGATTTGAGGATGCCTGGTCTTGATAACTTCCCTAATCGGTGATCTCCCACAAAATAACGGCCCCATTCGCCCCTGCTGCAAGGAAGCGCCCATCCGGACTAAAGGCCAGGGCATCGTAGGATAAGTCGGTTTTATGCTCGATCAACTCCCCGGTTTCCACATCCCAGATATGGAGATTCCCGTTGACAGTGGCTGCCAGTAGTGACCCATCCGGTGACCATACCCTGGCATATACCGATGCCACCTCTCCGTCATAATGTGATTCCAAAAACCGAACCATCTCACCGGATGCTGCCTTCCAAATGGCAGTCCCTTCATTGTAATAAAAGCCATTTTCGGTTTCTTCATATATGCTATGTGAAGTTGCGTAAAACTGGCCATCGGGCGAAAAAACCTTATCGTTTGCCATCAGGCCAGTTCCATCGCCAAAATGAAATTCTGGTGTCGAATCCCTGGGTTCTATTCGTATGGCTGTGGCCGTCTCTACATCCCAGATGACGACAAAATCATCGTCAAGCAGCGTTGCCAGTTGGGAGCCATCATCAGACCAGATGATTTCTACCCCCCGCATTCCTACGAGTTGGTTCTTTAGTTCGGGTCTTTGTGTATCCCACAGGGATAAACCATGCGCAAAATGATAAAGCAGTTGATCCCCACCTGAAAGAAATGTAATATTCCTGAATTCGTTAAGTTCGCCTGCTTCCCCATCGATGATTCCCAGTCTTTCACCTGCCTCAACATCCCAGGCAGCAAACCCCGAATCTTTTGCAACCCCGGTGAAAAACCGCTGACTATCTGGATGCCAGATAAACCTCGTTCCCCATTTAGAACTGGCATTCCTTATGGCCAGGTTTTCCTGGCTAAACAAGAGTGCTCCTGACTGCATTTCCCAGACATAAGCAGAATCAATAGCGCAAGCGGCTAGCTTCGAACTGTCCGGTGCCCAGACTACATAGAACTCCGAGCCTGTTGGGTGGTCGAAGCTGTATAAGAG
>JBNKDD010000386.1:0-4619 GCA_050288085.1 Anaerolineae bacterium | reverse complement strand
CTCTCCATCGATCCGGTTGATCTCGACCCAGCCATTATCCACATCCTGCCGCAGATCGAGCCGGGCATCCTCATCGAATACCGATTGCCACTCAGGCGGGAGGGCCACCCGCAGGCCAAGCGCGGAACTGTTGTATTCCGTCCAGCCATCCGGCACCGGGACAGGAGTTGGTGCAGTGGTCGGAGATGGCTGCACCTCGCCACCGGCATTGGCTGCTTCGCCTGCTCCGACCGTCACAGCGGGCTGGGTGACATCCGAGCCGGTCGGCGGTGAGGCGGGTGTCTGTTGGAAGGCGGGCATTGTGCAGCCTGTGAGCATCAATAGGCTAATTGCAAGCGAAGCGAAAATCATCTTATTGGCTTTATGCATTGTTACCACTCGTTGGTGTCTTGTTATAGTCAATCAATTCTCTGAGGATATCCGCAGCGAGGGCGATGTCAGTATCGGGAACCTGGTTGAGAAATCCTGTCTCTAACTTATCAACAATCCGCATATTGAACAACCAATCAACCATTTGCTGCCTTGTGCCTGGGGGCCAAATAAAGAGCGATTTATCCTTATCCTGGTATAGTGGATTTGCACTCAGGATAACAAAACAGGCCAGATGCTGTAGGGCTGGAATCGCATCGGATTGTTTCCAGGTTTCAAGATATGGGGATATATCACCGACAGCCGTGGCGATGCTGCAAAGGCATTCTTCGGCACGGAAGAGCTCCGGCTCGGTGGATAGTACATAGTCCCACCATGCAGGGAAGATATTCTCAACAGCCGTTCGCTCGCTTTTGGGCCAGCTTTGCCATTCGGCCCGGTTCAATCTACTTGAAATCACCCATCCATCAACCACCCATCCCCGATCAAAAATCAACAGTTCGAAGATACGTGGTAGGAAGTGTTTGAGATCTGGTACATCTCCCCAGGTTGTTAGTGCTTTGAATGCAAACCTCATAAGTTGATCGGGCATCAGTTCTCGGAGTGGCTTGGAATGCAGCTTCTTATGATCATTTTCTTTTATGCAGCCACAGGTGCAGCCTTCGATCACCGGGCGCAGCGGATAGTGTGAAAACGCTTCGTAGAGGTTTTCAATTGCTTGTTCGATTTGCATCTATCCCCACCGGTTTGAAAAAGTCACTCTGCTTAGGTTTACAGTTGGGTGTATAGGAGGCCAATTGTAAGGGCGATACCTGTCTCGCCCGTATTAGCCGATCAAATTTCTAATCATATCTACTGCATAGACAACATCAGGATACGACCCTATCTCCAACTCATCGACAAGCCGCAAATTTAATAGCCAGTCAATGACCTGTTGTGTTGGATGTGCGGGCCACTGGTCAGATAATTTATGCTGTGATAGGTATCCGGCATTCATCATGATAAACTGGGCCAGGTGATGCATTGCCGGAACCGTAATGGATTGTTCCCAGGTTTCAAGATAGGAGGATGTATCATCGGTCGCAATTGCGATACTGCATAGGCATTCTTCCGCCGAGATATGATAGTGGCTATCTGACAACAACCGATCCCACCATGCAGCGAGGATATCCTCAACCGCAGCCCGTTCACTTTCCGGCCAACTTTGCCATTCGGCCAGATTCAACTTGCCTGCAATGACCTGTCCTTCGATCAACCACTCGTCATCCAGGATCAGCAGTTCAAAGATGCGCGGCAGAAAATGTTTAAAATCTGCTGCATTCCCCCAGGTTGTCAAGGCTTTGAACGCAAACATCTCCAGTTGATCGGGTATCATTTCCCGCAGCGGGTTAGCATGCAGCTTCTCGTGATCTTCTTCACTGATGCAGCCGCAAGTACAGCCTTCGATCACCGGGCGCAGTGGATAATGTGAAAACGCTTCGTAGATATTTTCGATGGCCTGCATTAATTCCCGCCGATCTGGATGAAGTTATTTAATTTCACCGGCAGCAGCCCGATTACCAGATGGTACAGCGCAAACAGTTCCAGCGAAAACGGCAGATAACCCCCATAGCCGAGCAGCGGCATCTCGAAGACGTGGAGAAAATCGACGAAGGGCACGAAGTAAATCCACTTGGGATAGGCGTAAAAGTTCCACATCTCCCAGAAAAACGCGCAGGTGATCACCCCGAACCACAACGCCAGCACCGGACGCCAATCTCCTCTTTTCGTATTGTTCAGCAGTGACCGGTTACCCAGCCACACATTGACCGGCGCAAAGATAAAGTACAGCGACATCCATAGAAACGGGAAAAAGTAGCGCGGGCCGATCATCAGCAAGGCCAGCATCACCCACCCGGCGATAAAGAAACTGATCAGCGTGCGGCGAGTCGGTTTGACCACCGGCCCAGAGTGGAGCTTCTTCAGCCATTTGAAAGTGCTGAATAGCTCCGCCGTGCCGAATACCGCAGGCATTACCGTCGAAAAGCTGATCGAGGCCAGCAGAAAGTAGACCCCAAACGAGAAGTATTCCCGCCCATCGTAGATCCAATTGTGGGTACGCAGATTCAGCGCCTCGAACAGCCACCAGGCCGGGGCCGACACCAGGTACAATCCGATATAGGCCCGCCGGTTGCGGGTCAGCATCGAATGGCCTTTGCGGATAAACACCAGCCCGTCAACCGTCAGGCAGTAGCCCAGCCATAAGGGAAAAAAGAGCAGATGCGTGCGCAATCCGGGCAGCAGCCAGTTCAACGGCCAGGTGATGCCGATCAGCAGCAGGCCGATCCACAGGTGGGTGGGGAGAGTCGATAACCGGGTTCGGGTAAGTGAGCGCATGTGAGAACCTCAAACTAGTCAATAGGTGGGCGAGATTTTATCCGGGAATGGGCCGATTTTCACAAAATCCGTTTTAATGTTCTGTCTGTTATGTGATGGGGATGAACGATACCCCCCGATGCCACTTCCTGGCATCTGCCCCCCTTGCAAGGGGGGCGAAGCGCGTGGAACGCGCTTGCGCGTGAGCGCGATGGGGGGTAATTGTGCAAATCCTTACATCCATCACGGCTTGGGATAAATCGCTACCACCGACGCCACTCCCCACCACGAGTCGATCAGCAGATTGTGCCCCCCGGCAGTGATCGCCATCCCGGTCGAGCCGCCGCCATCCAGGTTAAAGGCCACCGAAATATCAAGCTCTCGCGTGTCCTCCAACCAATCCCGCAGCCGGTAGAGCGTAACCGCCCCGTAATCGTTGACGATGAACAGAATTCGCCCTTCCTGATCCTGCGCGATCACCGTCCGGCGGCTGGCTTCCGCTGACAGATCGAATTCAGCCGGGCGGCCCCCTGATTGTAAAAGCTGCGGGCGGCCCTGAATCGCGTAGTCGAATTCCTCTGTGGGCAGATAGGGGAACTGCTCCAACGACCGGACATTGACCACATCCCCCTGAACGGTCAGCATCCCGCCATGATCGGTGAAGCTGTTGCCGTAATATTCACCATCTTCGACCAGCAGCCCTAACACCGTCTGGCGCGGCTCGAAGAACGCCCCATCGATCAGTGCTGTTGCACCGGTCTGGGCCTGCCACTCGGCGACCGTCACCGGGCGGTCAAGATCGTAATGGACACGGAAATCGTAATGTTGGGGATCGATCCGCACAATCGACATGATCACCGGCTGTCGCGCCGATGGCACATCCATGATCATCTCGCGGAATTCGAGGCCGGGGGCCAGCGTTTCCCAATCGGGCAGGGGGGTGCTTGTCGGCTGGTTGGGGGCCGGGGTATAGGTGGGCAGCGCCTCCGGGGTGTGGATTGGCGTCCGGGTGGGGCGGGGTGTCGGCTGGCTGCGGGGTTGGATCAGCGATCCACAGGCTGACAAGTTCAGAGCCATCAGAACAATTATGATTTGCTGCGGGTGATGGTTCATGCTTTCCACCGGTTGATTGCTGCATTTCACGAACGATATAGATCGGGATTATAGCAGGTTATTTGTCGGGGTGGTTTAAAGTGGAGAGTCTACGAATGACACGAATTTCTTTTTGAATTTGTGAGATTCGTGTAATCCGTGGACTCCCGAGCAGTTCGAAGTAAGAAAAAAGGCGGCCTATTGACCGCCCCTTAACTCGCCTTGATCAGACTTTCCGACCGCCTGACAGTGCATCTTGCAGCCGCTTCAGGCTGTCCCAATCCCCTTCGGCTGCCAGGGCGGCTTGTTCCGGCCAGCTTTCCGGGTCGAACGGTGCACCAAATCCACCTGCTTTAACCGTTGAAGCGAGTTGCTCCGGGGTTTGTTTGGCCAGGGCCTGGTACGATTTGACTCCCGCATCGTATAGGATGCTCTGCACCTTTGACCCAATGCCCTCAATTTTGGTCAGATCGTCGAGATCGGCTAGTACGTTGGGGGCAGCAGCCGGGGCGGGTTCAGTCGCCTGGACAGCGGGTGCACGCTCGCTCTCCGGCTTGAAAAACAGATAGGCTCCGATTCCAACCAGCAGCAATCCTAATGTCACACCGATGATCTGGTAAGAACCGAACTTCCAGGGGTTGCTCCCATAACCGATCATGTCGGCTAAGGCTGCTCCCAGAATGAGCACCACGCCAATTAGGAATAAAGTGATGCCTATACTCTTTGATGAAGATGACATACAGAAACCTCCTTGCCGCTCTGTGTATTCACAGGACAATACTCCGCTTCTGATTATTATCTAC
>JBNKDD010000385.1:0-4619 GCA_050288085.1 Anaerolineae bacterium | reverse complement strand
GCCTCTGCTGCCGTCCAGAATATGACACCGATTACCATGATCTCCAGGGGGATGACGCCTGTGCCGGGACGCCGCTGCCAGATGGCAACAGCCAGCACGATCAAGATGACGGATATAATCGCTGAGACAACGGCATAAGGAGTGAACTGGAGGGTCATGGATATACCTTACACACCAATTTGTTGAATAACCACTATGCAGACAAAGTCTATCACAGACCTTATTTATAATGCTATTTTTTTGTGACGCATTTCTATGACTCTACTCGGCTATGGTCAGGGGGAGCAGCACGTTAAATGTACTCCCCTTCCCCACCTCGCTCTTGACCCGAACCCCACCGCCCATCATCATCGATAGGTCGCGGACAATCGCCAGCCCCAACCCCGATCCGCCGTACTTGCGGGTTGGTGTGCCATCAATCTGGCGGAAGCGGTCGAAGATGTATTCCTGGGCATCGGACGTAATACCGATTCCGGTGTCCGAGACGCTGATCCGCCAGCGGTCGGGAGCCTCGCGCTTGACGACGACCTTGACCTCGCCCTCTTCGGTGAACTTGACCGCGTTGGAGATCAGGTTGACGACGATCTGCCTCAGGCGACCGGGATCGCCGATGATCATATCAGGCATTTCACCGTCCAGGTCTGAGGTAAACTTCAGCCCTTTTTCATCGGCCAGGGGCCGGTTTTCCTCGACCAGTTGGTCAAACCAGTCTTTGACCTTGAACGGCTTCTTGATGATCTCCGTCCGTCCGGCTTCGATCTTTGCCAGGTCAAGCAGGTCGTCGATCATCTGGCGGAGATGGTCGGCATTTGCCAATACCCGTTCCAGGTTGCCGCGCTGAAGGTCGGTGATCTCACCGGCCATGCCTTCTAACATCAGCTCGGTGAAACCGTTGATGACGTTCAGCGGGGTGCGCAGTTCGTGCGACATGGTCGCCAGAAATTGACTCTTGAGTTGATTGGCTTCTTCGGCTTTTTCCTGCGCGACCTTCAATTTCCGGTTGGCCTGTTTGAGATCGGTGATGTCGTGCAGCACGATCACACGACCTACCAGGGTTCCCTGCCGGGTGCGCAAGGGGGATAACTGCATCTGGTAAGTTCGCACCTTTTCACCAATTTTTAATTCTACCTCTGCCTGGGCCTGCTCGATGGTACGATATTTCTCTACAAGGTGGGGCTGGTTTACCAGGAACATTGCTATCGGTTGGCCTAACACTTCTTTAAAAGATCGGGTAATCATCTTTAAGGCTGACGGGTTAGCATCAACAACCCGGTTGTCACGATCCAGTACAATCACCGCATCGCTGACGCTCTCCACCACGATGTCCCGCGCCACCGGGACGATGTCCATAAACCGGTGGCGGAACATGTTCCAACCGACTGCGGCAATCGTGATCGAGAAGACCAGCGGTGTCGGGTCAATGTAGTCGGGGAAAGGTGTCAATCTAAAAACGTACAGCACATTGCTTATCGAGGGAGCAAAGGCTGCCACCAACATCCAGAACATCTGGCCGCGATAGACCTGCGGCGACCGGATAAAGGCATTGACGAGAATGATGGTGCCCACCAGCAGCAAGGTATAGGAATACACAGCATGTACCCAGAACAATGGACCATAAGCCGTGTCGATCAGCACGAGCCCCCCTCTGGCACCCAACCAGCGATCGGCCCAGAACAGGTGATGAAGAGAATTGGTCAGGGTTGCGATCTGGACCAGCACCGGCTCGATGAATAGCAGCGGAATGGTGCGGCGGGTCAGCAACCGTCCCCGACCGGTGTACGCCAGCACAAAAGCCAACCACGAAGCGGGGACTATTGTGATTCCCACATACGAGAAAAAGATAGTGATCTTCTTGACAGCGAGCGGGATCAAGGCAATAGCGGCGGCTTCTGACAGTGTCCACAATGCGAGGCCGACCAGCATAATGACCAGGGGGATAGCACCTGTGCCGGGTCGCCGTCGCCAGATAGCCACAGCCAGCACGATCAATAGTATGGAGATAGCTGTAGAGAAGATGGAATAAGGAGCAAATTGAACCATGAGCTACACCTTGAGTACGGAAAGGGATTAAGTTGGGCCGGGCAATAGATTTTTAATCAAATGATGCACTTAACAATAATTAAGCAGGTTCAGTTTATCACAGGTATTAATCCAAATACCACTGAGGCCGATACACCCGGTCAAGTGCTGATAACCAGGGGAAGCGTCACACTGAAGGTGCTGCCTTTGCCCACCTCACTTTTGACATGCACCCCGCCGCCCATCAACATTGCCAGTTCGCGGACAATCGACAACCCCAGCCCCGATCCGCCGTATTTGCGGGTCGGGCTGGCATCAGCCTGCCGGAAGCGATCGAAGATATATTCCTGGGCTTCGGGCGTGATTCCGATTCCGGTATCGGTGACGACAATCTGCCAGAGATCATCCCCCGCCCGTTTGACGGTCACCTGCACCTCGCCCTCTTCGGTGAACTTGACGGCATTACAGATCAGGTTGGTGGCGATCTGGCGCAGGCGGACAGGGTCACCGACGATCTGATCAGGCAGGCCATCTAAGGTCGTCACGTAACGCAGCCCCTTTTCCTCCGCCAGCTTTTTGGTCTGTTGAACCAGTTCATCGAACCAGGCTTTGACCTCAAACTTCTGCCTGTCCACCTCGATCCGCCCGCCTTCGATCTTCGACAGGTCGAGCAGATCGTCGATCATCTGGCGGAGGTTATCGGAATTGACCAGCACCCGCTCCAGGTTCTTGCGCTGGCGGTCATTGATCTCACCGGTTATGCCCTCTAATATCAGCTCGGTAAACCCGTGAATGGCGTGCAGCGGGGTGCGCAGTTCGTGCGACATGGTGGTCAGGAATTGGGTTTTCAGCCGGTTGGATTCCTCGGCTTTCTCCCGCGCGATCTTCAATTCGCGGTTGACCTGCTTAAGGTCGGTGATATCGTGCAAGACGACCACGCGGCCCACCAGATTTCCCCGCCGGTTGCGCAGGGGGGACAGGTTCATCGTAAAGGTATGCATCGCCCCTCCACCAAGCCGCAGATCGATCTCCGTCTGTGCCTGCTCAATCCCGCGATACTTTTCGACTAAATCGGGTTGGTCGGTTAGAAACGATTCCACCAACTGACCGGCAGCTTTCTTGAGGGGTAACCCGATCATCTTGAGCGCCGCCGGGTTGGCATCAATGATCCGGTTGACCTGATCCAGCACGATCACCGCATCGCTGATGCTCTCAACTACCATGTCCCGCGCTACCGGTAACAGGTCGGTCAACTGGTGGCGGAACACGCTCCAGCTCATCGCCAGGACGGTGATCGTGAAGGCCAACGGCGTCGGGTCAACGTAATCGGGCAGCGGTGACAATCCAGAGAGGTAGAGAAAATTGGATCCCCAGGGGACAAAAGCCGCGACCAGCATCCAGAACATCTGCCCACGGTAGACCTGCGGCGACCGGATGAAAGCACCGATCAACAGGATCGTGCCGACCAGCAGCAGGATATACGAATAGGCGGCATGCGCCCAAAACAGCGGGCCGAGCGTAACGTCGATCAGCGCATATTGCCCGGAGGTATCTAAGGTTCGCTCAATCCAGAACAGGTGGTGGAGTCCGTTGGTCATGATCGCGATCTGGACGAGAACCGGCTGAACGGCCAGCAGCAGGATGCTGCGGCGGCTCAACCAGTGTTCGCGCCCGGTGTACTCCAGCACAAAGGCCAGCCAGCCCGGAGAGACAATCGTAATGCCCAGGTAAATGAAAGCGGCTAACACCTTCTTGACCGCCAGATCAGTGACGGAGACCTCGATGGCATTCGCCAGCGTCCACAGGATGACCCCACACAACATCACCACCATCGGGACGACGGCTACACCGGGCCGCCGCCGCCAGATAGCAGCCGCCAGCCATATCAATATCGCCACGGCTGAAATCGAGATGGGGAGATAAGGAGTAAATTGGAATGACATTGAGCTACCTTAAGATTGCTACAAAATGAACATTGCGCATCAATAGGCTTAAACTACGACTCCGCCGTGATCAGGGGGAGGATCACACTGAAGGTGCTGCCTTTACCCACCTCACTTTTGACCCGCACACCGCCGCCCATCAACATCGCGAGATCACGGACAATCGACAGCCCCAGACCCGATCCACCATATCTGCGGGTCGGGCTGGCATCGACCTGCCGGAAGCGGTCGAAGATGTATTCCTGGGCTTCGGGCGTGATTCCGATTCCGGTATCGGTGACGATGATCTGCCAGAGGTCATCTCCCTCGCGTTTGATGGTGACCCGCACCTCGCCCTCTTCGGTGAACTTGACGGCATTACAGATCAGGTTGGTGGCGATCTGGCGCAGGCGGCCAGGGTCGCCAATGATCTGATCAGGCAGGCCGTCCAGGGTGGTCACATAACGCAGCCCTTTTTCCTCGGCCAGCTTTTTGGTCTGCTGCACCAGCCCATCGAACCAGGTCTTGACCTCAAACTCCTGCTTGACCAACTCGATCCGCCCGGACTCGATCTTCGACAGGTCAAGCAGGTCATCGATCATCTCGTTCAAGTTGTCAGTGTTGACCATCACCCGTTCCAGGTTCTTGCGCTGGAGGTCGTTGATCTCACCGGTTACG
>JBNKDD010000384.1:0-4659 GCA_050288085.1 Anaerolineae bacterium | reverse complement strand
TGCTCTACGATTAGAGGTGATAAGCAATTTTAGAAGGTGAAGGTGATTCCCGCGCCTTCAGCCTGCATCAGGAAGGAGGGCGCGTTCATGATTTCGATCCGCTCGTCGCGCAGGTCTTCTTTCTTGATTCCTTTGTGTTCCAAAGCCAGTTCGCACAGGATGATCCGGCCACCTTCGTCAAGGATGGTGTTGAACAGATCAACGGGGTCAGGCAGACCTTTCTTACCCTGGAATTTCTCCAACTCACCGGGCAGCAGCACCGAAGCACCCATTGGGCAGAAGAAGATGATCACATCTTCGCCAATGCCAACGCCTGATGCGCCCATGATCATAGTGGGCATCACACCCGCTGAATCGCTGTTGCAAATGATGACCATAGGGCCGCTTCCGTTTTCACTCATCGTAGTAACTCCTTATACATTGTTTTTGCTCATAGCGAATAAAGATGTGGGGGGAGATATGTCTTTCCCCCCAATTTGTGCCAATTCATTTTGGCTTACTTAATCAGTGCCTGATGGAACCGGCTCTGCAACCTGTTCCGGTATCTCATTTTTTATAGAGTCCAGGCAGATCGCTAACGGACGGTAAATCAGGTGCGTCCACTTCCCAATCCCGACTTCAGTATCCAGCATGGCAATCATTGCCATTACATGGATGGTGTAGATCGCATAAGTCGCCCAGGGTAAGGCCGCATAGCGAAAGATGTGGACCAATATGCCTGTCACCGATCCGACCAGCAGGAAGATCGGGAAGAGCCAGTCACTCGGATGCGAGAACTTATGGAGTTCTTCCTGCTTCTTGATGCGTCCAATGATGATTTCTATCGACGTGAAGATCAGGACAATGGTGGCATAGTATCCCAGCCAACGCTGCGGGTTATAGATCGGGTAAAGCTCATCGGTCTGGAACCACCACAGCATAGGGACGACCAGGATAAGCATGATTACATAACCGGTCACCAGCAGTAGATGCTTGAACCAGCGCCCGAATTCCACCTTGCGAGTCTCATCACACTTAGACCACCACTGCCGCTGGGTTACAAAGTGGACGGCAAACTCTTTGAGTGCTGCAATGTACAGCCGCAGAGGAATTTTGAACAGACTGGCTTCCTCTCCCAGGACATGCCGGGTCATGGTCAGACTGTTCCGTGCCAGGTGAAAGCCCAGGTACACGAAGTGCAGAAGTACCACTGCCCAGACCCAATACACTGGCGCGAAATCGTTCAGAACGACGCGATCTGTGATTAGATATTTTCCACCTGTCAGCAGGTGATAGGCCAATAACAGGATCAAGGAGATTAAGGCAGTACGAACTATTGTCCAGGCAACCTTTTTTTCAGAGGTGTATAGTTCCTTTGCCTTGCCACTGTGATCATATTGAGCAATCAGCCAGCGACGGGCGGCCATCATAGTTTCAGCGGGTTCAGCGCCCTTTGGGCAGGTGATTGAGCAGTCTCCGCAGAAGTAGCACATCCAGGGGTCGAGGCTTTCCAGCAGGGGTTGTTTCAACCCCATCTGAACGAGCCGGATAGTACGCCTCGGAAAAGGATATTCACTGGTCGTCAGGGGGCAAACCGCCGTGCAGTTACCGCAATTGAAGCAGGCTTCAGGATTGACGGCTCCATACTCTTTGAGTTCGTGCAGCAGATCGGGATCAACTTTGGTGCTCATTTTGCCTCCTCTGCCATCTGGTACAGGTAGTACTCACCGCATTGTCCTGCTTCGGTCACTAAGTCATATTTCTTCATGGCGGTGATCTGCCACAGTACCTCGTGGGCGGGCAGCTCAGTCGCCGCGGCAATCTCCGGTACAGTCTTTGGTTCGGAGCGTATCATCTGGCAGATCTGCCGCCGGACGGCCTTTTGAGCCTTCAGATATTCGCGGGTGCTTTCGATGGTATCGGCGTGCTGCGAACGTAGTTCTTTTAGAAGTGCCGTTCGTTGGCGGGCCGCCTCTTTGTCGAGTGTCATGAAACCACCTCCAGATCTGGCAGATTAGTGGCAATAGCATCCACCATCGCCTCATACTGATCGAGTGTCCAGCCCTGCACGTCAATCGCCCTGGTAGGACAGGCGCTGACACATACCCCGCAACCGACACAGTTGGCCGGTGTAACGACGGCTTTCTTTGCTTCCGTGCCGTTGATGGACATTGTCTCTAGAGAGATGGCATCCTCATAGGCACAGACTTCGACACATTTGCCGCTGCCATCACACCGATCCAGGTTGATCCGCGCCACAAATGCTTCGAGTTCGACCATACCTTGGCCGAGCAGTACGGACACCTTAGCGGCGGCGGCTGAAGCGGCTGCACTGGCCTCCTGGATATTCATCGGGCCCTGGGCAGTACCGGACAGGATCACGCCGGGCACAGCAGTCTCTACTGGCTGAAGCTTTGGATGGACTTCCAGCAAGAAGCGATCCGTCCCTGCTGAGATTTTCAGCAGCTTGATGATGTCATCGACCGGAGTGGGCATCATGCCGGTTGCCAGCACAACCAGGTCGGCAGGCACATCCAGTGTTTGGCCCCAGGTCAGGTGATCGGCGCCAACGGTTCTAGCAAACGCGCTTTGGCGATTCCCGCCATCATCAGTTGGATGGCTTTCTCGGTGGCCTTATCGGGATTGCTACTATGCACCCAGGAGTCCTGTTCACGCAGGCCAACATGGAGATAGAGATAAGGGTTCAACCCGGCACGGGCGACCATCCCGCGGAAAGTACGCTCGTGGAGCGCCGGTGCGCATGCACCAACCACCACGCGATTCATGCCGCGCTCGTTGATATCTTATCAGGGCCTGGCCCGCATCGGAGCACATCGACATGTTGGTGCGGGTAACAACCACATTGGGCAAGTTGCGCAGAACGGCGGCGACTTTCTCGCAGTCCACCACATCACTGATATTCCCTCCGCAGTAACAGACATAGACGCCAATGCGAGGCTCGTCGTTTTGCGTTGTTTCAGGCATGGGCGACCTCCTTTACTGCTTCGACTGGCCGGGCTGCGCCGTTTGACGCAAGATAGGCAGCGGCTTCACTGGCGGCTGCCCCGGCCATCACGATACTGTCTACAATATCCATCGGTCCGGCTGCTGCTCCGGTGACAAAGATTCCCGGTCGCTCGGTGACAGCAGGGCGAATATTCGCGTCAGGGATGGTGACAAAGCCATCCTTCGCTGTGGACACGCCATACAGGGGATTCGGGTTATAGCCGGGCAGCATCCCTACCGACAGAACCACCAGGTCATGGGTACGTTCGACGACCTGTGAATCGTCGTCAAGCATCTCCACCCGGACGACAGGGTTCTGTTCTTCATCTTCGGTGATTGTGGCCACCTTGGCTTTGACAAACTCAATCCCCATGGCTTTGGCATTCTGATAAAACTGCTCGTAGCCTTTGCCGAAGGTGCGGATATCCATGTAGTAGATGGTGATGTCGGCCAGCGGTAAAGCACCGGACAGCAGCATTGCCTGTTTGATGGCATACATGCAGCAAATCCGTGAGCAGTATTCAACACCAAGCGTCCGATCTCTGGAGCCCGCACATTGTACATAGGCAATCGAGTCGGGTTCCTTGCCATCAGATGGGCGCAGCACATGGCCGTATGGCCCGGTGGGAGCCAGCAATCGCTCTAATACCAGTGAATCGACAACGTTCAACAGCTTGCCGCCGCCGTATTCTTTCTTAGCGTCGGTTGGAGTCAGTTCAAAGCCGGTAGCCAGAACAATCACCCCAGCTTCTATCTCGAACGTTTCCGGCTGCTGCGCAAAGTCGATGGCATCGACCGGGCAAACTTGCTCACACTTGCCGCATAGTAGGCAGTTGTCTATGTCGATCATGGCCTTCTGCGGAACCGCCGTCGAGAACGGCACACGGATCGCCCGCACTGCACCTAATTCACGGTTAAAGACAGAGGGCAGGTCAATCGGACAGGCATATTCGCACTGGCGGCAGCCGGTACAGTCATCGATATTCACATAGCGCGGCTTCTGGAGAACCTCAACCGTATAGTGTCCGCCATTCTCATGGATCGCCTGTATTTCACAATAGGTGCACAGTTCGATATTGTCATGATGGGCGACGGCAGACATCTTCGGGGTGGTGATGCATGAGCAGCAGTCAAGCGTAGGAAAGACCTTGCTCAACATGATCATCTTGCCGCCGATGCTGGCTTCTTTCTCAACCAGTGCGACCTGGTAACCCTGATCGGCCAGGTCGAGTGCCGATTGCATCCCGGCGATCCCACCGCCGACCACCAGCGCATCTACTTTCAAGTTATTCATAACTTTTCCTTTCTGCACTGGCTCAGACTGCCTGGGGCGCTGCCGACAGTTCATCCCGAACCGGGCCAATATCGGCCAGCGTCTCGTTCATCTGACGTATCTCTCGTTGGAAGGCTGCCGTGCAAACCGTACAGATCGCCACCAGGCGCAGTCGGCGGGTATCGATCCCTTTCTCTTTCATCAAGGGATAAACCTTGTTGATCAACTCGGCAGTCCGCTCGGCTCCGCCCTTATAAGGGCAGTCCGTGCCGGAATACATGGTGCCATCGGCATTTGTACGAATGGATGCCCTGCCCCTTTCGCCCAATGGCAAAGTGAACCGCAAAGCCTTGCCGCAGCCGAAGCTTGAATCGGTCCAGAGTGAAAAACCAGCCGCGGCC
>JBNKDD010000383.1:0-4668 GCA_050288085.1 Anaerolineae bacterium | reverse complement strand
GAACCCGGATTCTATACTACAGCCGCACCGGGGATAACAGCGACCTGTTCATATTGGATGCTGGTGGCGGGCAACCTTACCAGTTAACGACAGCCCCGGAGCAGGATCAGTGGCCGGACTGGGCACCGGACGGGCTGCGGATCGCGTACACGTCGGGGGTTGGGATGCCGGAAGGCCAACGAACCGTCTTTATGTTAGACCTGGCAGGCGGCGAGTCGATCCAGCTCACGCCCAATCAGGCCCGCGATGATGACCCGGCCTGGTCCTTAGATGGCACCCGGATCGCCTTTGACTCAGACCGGAATGGGGAAAAGTTCGATCTGTACATCTTCGATGTAGCGACCGGGACTTTGCAGCAGTTGACATCGAATGCAGGCGATAACGTCGCCCCAGCCTGGCAGCCCTGATTTTTTCTTTTTTGCCTAACGGTTGTACACTTGTGACCACAGACCGGTTAAACGTCTACCCATAAGTTAAAATATCGTTTGTAGGGGTGATGTACTTATCGTCGCGCTCTGGGCGGATTGAACAGTTTGCGCCGCTCCTACGGGATAGATAAATGATACCGGAAAAGTAATTTACCCTCCTCAAAAATATTATTCTGTTTTTGAAGGTGGTTTCCGTGCGGAGGTTGTTTTGTGGCTGATGATACCCTGATCGGTAAACGATTTGGTCAATATGAAATTCTGAGCGCTATTGGGCATGGAACAATTTCAACTGTCTACCGTGCCCGTCAGCCCGGCACCGACCGCACGGTGGCGATCAAAGTTCTGCCGCGTGAATTCTTGCAGGATCAAACGTTCCTGCCTCGTTTCGAGCGTGAAGCCCGCGTATTAGCCCGGATGGAGCATTTCCACGTCGTGCCCATTTACAGCATGGGGGCGGCAGAAGGAATGCCCTATATCGTGATGCGCTATATGCCCAAAGGGACGCTGGCAGCCGTTCTGAGGCGGCATGGCAAACTCACCCCTCTCGACCTGGTGCCGATTGTACAGCAGGTTTGCTCGGCGCTGGATTTTGCCCATCAGCGTGGGGTAATCCATCGCAACCTCAAACCCAGCAACATCCTGTTTGACGATGAGGCAAACGCCTACCTGTCGGACTTTGGGATCGGGCGGGTGCGTGAGGCTACCGCTGCCATGACGGGGATCAGCGTGGTCGGTGACCCGGCTTATCTGGCCCCGGAAATAGGCCGGGGCGATATTGAACTGACCCCCGCGGTTGACATCTATTCACTGGGCATTATCTTATTTGAGGCCCTGACCGGGCAGCGGCCCTTCTCCGATGACACGCCGATCAAACTGGTGATGAAGCACATCAATGAGCCGATCCCGTCGCTGCGGGCTGCCAACCCGGAGGTTGATACCGGGATTGAAGTCCTCGTCAAAAAGATGATGTCAAAGCAGCCGGAGGATCGCTACGATCAGGCCAGCATGGTTTCGTCGGCCTTCTCAAAGATAGTCGGTGTGACAACCAGTTCGGTGCGCCATGCCGATATCACCCCCCGGCTCCAGCTCGCCCAGGCAGAATCCATACAGGCAGAACCCGAAGACACACCGATTCTACCACCGTCACCGCTGCTTCCAGACCTGGAACCGAAAGCCATTACATCAACCGGTATGGCTCCTAAGAATAAGCTATCTCGTGCAGACCGCATCGAGCAACGCAAACGAGAACGAGAACAAGCAATGCAACAACGGGCCGAACAACGTAAGAAGCAAAGAGAAGAACGGCAGGCACGAAGCGCCAACCGAGGACCAACATGGTACAGCGTCATCCTGGCGCTTTTGCTGCTGATCGTAGTTTTCTTTATCCTGGGTGCACAGATCGGCCTGGAAGCGCGCAGCATCGCCAATAATTTTGAGCTGGGCATGATTAATGCAACCCAAACCCAGGAAGTATTAGCCACTCAGGCAATGGTTGCCCTGACGGCAGATGCCGACAGCACCGCGACCCGATCAATGGAATTTGAACTCCAGACGGCAACGGCTGTCGCCATGGCCGGGCCAACCACCCCCACCCCAACCGCCACCGGCACCGCGACACCCACTTTCACTCCCACCCCGCTGGCCGGAGCCGCCAATAATATCGCATTGGTTTCGGAGCGTGATGGCGATCCGGAAATCTTTACGCTCGATCTGACCACCCGTGAGTTAACCCAACTGACGGACAACGAAGCCTCTGATCTCAATCCCCGCTGGTCACCGGATGGAACCCTGATCGCGTTCCAGTCCAACGAAACACCGGAGGGACAGCACATCTATGTGATGGATGCGGACGGGAAAGACGTGCGTGAACTGACAAGGGGACTTCGCGTGGATCGAACACCGGTCTGGTCACCGGATGGCAGCGTGATCGCTTTCTATTCGGCTGATGCCGGGCGAGGCTGGATCCGGAAGGTTTCTTTAGATGGCGACTGGGAAGACGATCTCATCCAGGTACCAGCGGGAACCGGGCGACTGCTTGAATGGTCACCGAATGGCTCGACCATTACCATGTATGGATTTATCGGCAATTCGGTGCTGAACATCCTGTCCCTTGATGCGGCAACCGGCGACCGCACGCCAATTACGGATGCCCTCGGCGATATCCAGTTCATCAGCTATTCGCCTGACCGCTCGATGGTGGTCTTCACCGCGACGGATTACAGCAAAAGGGCTGATGGCCGGTCGCAGCTTTACCTGGCTGATACCAACTGCGCAGACGGCATTCTGAATAAGTGCAATGTGCGCCGCATCACCGATGATGAAGATAACTGGACCTACCCGCGATTCTCACCGGATGGGGCCTTGATCCTGGTAACCTCTGACCGGGGCGGCAGCAAGGATTTATGGCTGATCGATACACAGGGCTATATCGTCGAGCAGTTGACCGACTCGCCCTTTGACGAATATGATGGGAACTGGCGGCCATTACCTGAATAGCATCCAGGTCAAAATAAATCTACACTTTATGGGCGCTCTATCTCTGATGAAGCGCCCATTTGTTATATGCACCAGTAACCCACCCTACCATTCCGGCGAACTGTCCTCCCAACAACTATATTGGCTCATAACCTACTGCTTGCGATATGATGTATACTGTATATGGGGGACTACCTGTCGTTTCCCAGCAACCAATAACAAAGTGCAGGTAGCACAGGGATGGTAGATCGCCAACAACAACACAATCTATGGAAGTAGTACTCGTCGCCGCCATTATCTTTTTTGCCTGCTTCACCCAGAGTGTGACCGGATTTGGGTTAGCCCTGGTTGCCATGCCCCTGATGGTCGAGCAAGTTGGTGTCCTTACGGCTGCGCCCCTGGTGGCGCTGATCGGTACGACCAACTCTATCGGCATGTTGATCCACTATCGCCGCTCTCTGAGTCTGCGAGCCGTGTGGCGGCTGGCACTCACCTCTCTGATCGGGATTCCGCTGGGGGTATATGCCCTGAGCAAAATCGACGAAAGCACCGTCCGCCTGATCCTGGGGATCATCGTGGTGGCCTATGCGGGTTATTCGCTGCTGGCTCCGGCCATCCCCCGGTTAAAGCGTACCATCTGGGCCTACGGGATGGGGTTGTTTTCCGGGGTGTTAGCCGGGGCATATAACACCGGCGGACCACCGCTGATCATCTATGCCAGCGCCCAGGATTGGGAAACTGCCGAATTCAAAGGGAATTTACAAAGCCTCGCCTTATTCAACAGCGTGATGGTGATCGTCGCCCATGCGCTGGGCGGGCATTTTACCGGGGTAGTGTGGCAGCGTTATTTGATCGCCCTGCCCGCAATTGCAATCGGATTGTTTGCCGGGTTCAGCCTGGATCGCTATTTCAACCCGGCACGCTTCCGCCAGATCGTGCTGGTGCTGCTGATCGTCCTCGGTGGGCGGTTGATCCTGGCAGCGGTGGGTGTGGTGTAATATGCGATTAACGCGCAAAGATGAAGCCGGAGAGCCGCTGGTGAATCCAACCGGCGAAATGATTTACAGCCTGATCGGCGATTCGGAAGAACTGGGCGGATCAAAGGGCCATAGTTTCGCCTATGTCGTCATCCCTCCCGGCAAGTCATCGCAGCATCATTACCATCCGGTGGCCGAGGAAACATATTATATTCTGACCGGAGAAGCGAAGATGGTGGTTGATGGGGAGGAATTTTCCCTTAAGCCGGGCGATGCTTTGCTGATCAGCCCCCCGGAGAAGCATCAGATTTTCTCAGTGGGAGAAGATGACCTGGAATTTGTGGTGGTTTGTGCCCCACCCTGGGAGCCAAATAATACCGTGTATCTGGATGAGGAACCCACAGCGGAATAAATTCCGCTGCTACAAATGATACGTCTGATAAATCAGACCTCAAAACAGACACATTTTCCGGGTCGAATTTATTCGACACATCATACTTATGGACAGAACAAAACAAATTCGCATAATTAGTGAATATGGCAAAAAGACAATTCATTCTAACAGAACCAGAGAGCAACGAACTGCGGTGGGCTGAAGGGCAAGCCGAGGATGTGCAGGAACTGAGACGGTTGCAGGCGGTGCGACTATACGGAGAAGGCAAACCCGTCCAGGAAATTCTGGATGTGGTGGGTGGAAGTTGGCGATCCCTAATGGACTGGTGTCGGCGCTATCGAGCGGAAGGCATAGCCGGGTTGGCGTCGAAGTATCAAGGGCAGAACGCGGCCAA
>JBNKDD010000382.1:0-4675 GCA_050288085.1 Anaerolineae bacterium | reverse complement strand
AGCAGGTACTGCCGTGTTGATTGCCGTCGGCAGGGATATCTCTACTAGAATCGCTGTTGGCGTATCAGGCGGATGGGTTGGAGCCGCTAAAGGCTTGCAGGCAGCCGCCAACAGTATGAAGAAGGAAACAGGGATAATAAATCTACGTTTTGATTTCATAACCTTTGATTCCGGCTAACGGTTTTTATTATCTCTGGTTAAACCGGATCGCCCACTCCGGGCCATATCCTTCCCGGCTGATAACGGTGATTTTTTGGGTGGACAGGTCGAGCTGCACCACGTCCAGCGTTTCACTGCCCACTTCCGTCCGGTTGAAGTAAAGCACTGTGCCGTCCGCCGACCATGATGGACGCCCGTTTTGATTCATGTCCTGCACCAATGGCGACGACTCACCGGTTGCCACATCAACCACCCAGATGTCATCGGGATCGGCGTTGGCATCCAGAGTGTTATAGGCAATCTGTGTCCCATCCGGTGACCAGGCCGGGAAACGGCAGTCGTTAGCCGGGCAGTCAAACAGGTTGAGCCATTCGCCATCCGGGTAGCTGAGAATGCCGATCTGCCAGATATTGCTCCGGTTGGTCATAAAGGCGATCTGAGTCCCATCCGGCGAGAAAACCGGCGCACGGACGGCGTAGCTGTCCACACTGGTCACAAAGCGGGGATTACTGCCATCGGCTTGCATCACAATAATGTTGTACCCGGCGAAAAGGCCCGCCGTCTCATAAGCGATCAACTTCCCATCCGGCGACCAATCTGGGTGATTGTCATATTGCCCCGTCCGGCTGACCTGTTGGACATTGCTGCCATCGGTGCTCATCACGTAAATGGAGCCGCTGCTGTCCCGCCAGGAGACAAAGGCGATCTGTGTCCCATCCGGTGACCAGGTCGGCTCGCTATCCTGGCTGTCATTGTCGGTCAGTTGTACGAGATTGCCCCCGTCGGGATCGACCGTCATGATCTCGGCAGCGGTAAATTGACCGCGTGTAAAGACCAGCCTGCCCTCGCTGGCAGGTGGTGGGATCGAAGATGGGGACAGCATTGGAGCAGGGGAAGGCGTCGTGGTCGGGAGCGGGGTTGGTACCTCAGTGTTGGTTTCCTCGTTGCCCTGGGCCAACGCCGCTTCATATTCGGATACCGCCGTTGCGAGGCCCTGTGCATCCTGTTGGGAAGACGCGGCATTCTCGATCAGTGCGGCAATGGCGGTTGCCTGCTGGTTGGCCCGCCGTAACTGGCTGTTCGACTGTGCCCAGAAATAGACCGCCATCACCACCGCGCCGATCAGCAACACACCCGCGCCGGTCAACAACCGGACAAAGGTCTGCAACTGGGCCGAGCGGCGTCTCTCGGCTTTGGCAGCTTCTTGTGCCAGTTGGATTTCGCGTTCCTGCTGCTGGCGTTCGGTTGCCTCCCGCTGCTGGCGTGCGTCCCGCGAGGCTTCGATGTACTCTCGTTGTAAACGATCCACCAGGTGAAGCGCCTCCGCCCGGCCCAACCATTCAAGCGCTCCATCGAGCTGTGATCCATGCAGCAGGTAGGAGGAGTCTTCATGCTGGCGTGCCCAGGTGAACGCCTTTTTGATCAGATCACCGCCCACACGGAGTTCTTCGGCGGCCTGCATGATCCAGGCAGCCAGAGTCGGCCAGCTCTGGAACAATGCCTCGTGTGCTACTTCGACCACCGGGTTATTGGTCTCTCCCCTGGATTGAACCAGCAGCCGCCGCGCTGTGAACTCAGCCACCAATCGCCGGGCGGCATCGTCCGGTGCGACCTCTGCCAGGTCAACCCGTTGGCGGGTCGGTACTCCCCGCGAATCGACCGTCACCAGCTTGCGGAAAACGGTCGGCAGGGCGGCCTGAGCTTCTTCATCAAGGGCGTCATAGGCTTTCTGGGCCTGCCCTCCGATCGCGCCCTGAACCCCCAGAAAACTCTGGTAGGCGTCAAATGTCAGGTGTCCGTTTTCGCGGTTGTCATATAACTGCTGCAAGGCAAAGGCCAGCAGCGCCAATGCCCCGGCCGCATCGCCGGTATCATCCAGGATACGCTTGACCAGCCCTGGTTCAAAGCTCAACCCGGCGCGGGCTGCTGGGCGTTCGATCATCTCCCGCAGGGCATCGCGAGTTGGGGCCGCCAGGGGATAGGTATTGTCTTTGATCAATTTTGCCATCGCGGGTGATTCGATGCAGCGGTTGTAAAAATCAGCCCGCAGTGTGACGATAATCCGCACCCGGCTCGACTGTGCAGCCTGGGTTAGCATGGCGATGAAGGCCTCGCGATCCTTCGGCATGACCCGTGTGAATACTTCCTCAAACTGGTCGATGAAGAACAGGATTTCCGCCCAGGGTTTAGACGTGGGCAGCGACCGGCGGCAAATCTCGACCAGGGTATCTGGATCGGCGGCCAGGTTTTTTGCCAGCCCGCCCTCCTCAATCGACAGGGGATCATCCCGCAGCGCTGCTGCCAGCGATGCAAAGGGATCGCTCGCCCCCAGTTCATCCGGTGTGAACCGGATAATTGCCCAATCCTTGCTGCCCTCAACGGCGTTATCGCGCAGGCGGGGGATCAACCCGGCCCCCACCAGGGATGATTTCCCCGATCCCGACGCGCCGACCACCGCCAGGAAACGGGTTTCCTTGCTGCTCAGCCGGGCGACCAGCTCGTCGGTTTCCAGTCCGCGTCCGAAGAAGATCGGGGCGTCCTCCTCTCCAAAGGCCCGCAGGCCGGGGAAAGGTGACCCCTGCCATAGTTCCACTTCTTCCTCTTCGGCTTCCGATTCGCCTGTGTCCATTTCGGCCAGCATCCGGGCGATCAGCGACCGGAGGTGGAGTTCAAACTGCTTTTCAAAGTCGGAGGGGGATTGGTAGACGTTGTAGCCCTGCCGGATCGATCCATCCGGGTTGGTGAAGGTTTTAAAGAACGACTCGACCAGAGTCCACTGTTCTCGCTTGGTATCGAAATCAGGATCGGTCATGGCAATCAGGGGGGGATCGGTGCGGCGGTAGACCAACACATAAGGCTTCTTACCGTGCTCGGCGGCCTGCATCGCATCGATGTATTCCCACTCGGTGCCGGATAAGTAGCGTGATCGTTCCCACCGGGGGCTGCTGTAGAATTGGTAGGTTTCAGGCTTGGTGTAAGTTTCGGGGAGAGGGGTGCCCATCCGCGACCATAGGATCACCACCACGATATCACAATCGGATGGTCTGGCTAATCCCTGGTTGATCGCCTCCTGTGGGGACATGGTTGCCAGCATCGGCGCACCCGCATCCGCTTTATCCCAGGCCATCGCCTCGATCGTCACTTTGCCCCGCAGCAGGGGATCGTAGGGCAGCTTTTCAATCACACGGAGCGCGAGGTTGCGCTCGTCACCCACATCACTCGGTGACGATAAAAACACCCGGATATGCGCCCCGGTTACCAGCGCAGATCGTGCGCTTTGCTCGATCTGTTCGGCGAGGGTCATCAGGCGATTGGCGAGTTCATCGGGGAAGGCCGTCTGTTCGACCACAATCCGGATGTCGCTCCCGATCGCTACTGCCGTCGATCCGGCAATATCTCCCACGGTGATCGACCCGGCATCGCCGCCGCCGGTTTCGCCCAGAAGCGTTTCCGCTTCATCAACCAGGTTTTCGGCCAGGGCATTGGCCCGTGCCTGTGAATCGCTGCTGTTCTTTTGAACCAGTTCCTTGAGTTCTTCGAGGGTACGGCTGAGTGTCACCACATTATCCCCCCACACAATTACACTTGATACACACTCAGATGTTACGCAAAGCATGCAAGGAGAGGATATTGAAAGGCTGCCCGACAGCGTAAGTCCTACGACTATTAGTATACTGGAAAAGTTATATTTGGCTTGACGGGTATTCGACTAGGGGATATACAAATCAGCGCAGGCGGTGAGGATCGGCAAAATGAAAAGAAGCAGAACACGCTTCATAGCGACTATCTCCCGGATGATATCGGTCAAGCGCCTTAATAATTCAACACCAGCACCTCGCTGATCGTCCCGCGCCGTTCGGCATTCGAATTGATGCGGCGCTTGGCCTTGATCGTCTCGATCTGAAAATCGCCGTACAGCTCGTGGACAAGCGGTACATCCGAATTGCTCAACATGGCCCTGGCCGCTAACCCGGCGAACACCCCCGCCAACTCACGTTGATCCGCCTCGCCGAAATCATGGGCGCTGTAGCTGGTGAAATTCGAGGTGGCATTGACCGGCACATAGGGCGGATCGAAGTAGACAAAGTCAGCCGCCCCCGCATCGACCACCGCCTCGCTGAACGGACACTGCTCGATCCCCACCCCCTGCAATGCTTCCGACGCCGTCCGCAGCCGCGCCTCCCGTACAATGCCGGGATTCTTGTAGCGGCCCATCGGCACATTGAAATGTCCCCGGCTGTTGACCCGCCACAGGCCGTTGTAGCAGGTCCGATTCAGGTAGATCATCCGGGCAGCCCGCTCGATTTCGGAGAAGCGATCCAATCCCTTGCGATCCATCTCCCGGACAGCGTAGTAGTGATCTTTCCCATGATCGGCCTGATGCGCCTTCAACCGCTCGATCAACGTCTCCACCTGATCGCGTACCACCCGGTACACGTTGACCAACTCCGGGTTCACATCAGACAGCCGGTACTGATCGGCGAAGTCACGACTCCGCAATTGGAAGAATACCGCG
>JBNKDD010000381.1:0-4676 GCA_050288085.1 Anaerolineae bacterium | reverse complement strand
CCAACCAGCGAGTTGGATATGTTGGTGCGTGCATTGCATGCAAAAGTTGAAGACCTGGTTGATGGGCACGGTACGATTGGTAACTGGATTGTCTCTCAGGAAGAGTATGAATCATTTTCTGAGCTTCCTCCTGAGCTGCGAGAATTTCTCCTGAAGCCGATCAACCGCAGTTATATTGATCTGGCGCGGCGTCTCAGCGATTTGGAAGTCAATAGGCTGCGCGTCATAGCCGAGAGTATTCTTGAAATCACCTATTAGGATAGATATTCATGGAAGCTGAACAGCTAAAGCAGGAAGGTTTGCGGCTATTCCAGGAAGGAGCCTATGAGGAAGCCTATGAGCATTTTGAGAATGCGCATAAGGCATTCTCTGAGGCTGACCACGGGCTTGAAGCTGCTGAGATGTTGAACAATATGGGGGTCATTCACCGCATCGAGGGACGCCTGGGTAATGCGGCTGAGATGCTTGAACGGGCCAGGGAAGCCTTTGGCGAGGCCGGAGAACGCAGCCATGAGGCGCAGACCCTCGGTAACCTGGCTCCGCTTTACAAGAAACAAGGCAATGTAGATAAAGCCAAAGAAACCTATCGCGAGGCAGCCGATATCTTTCAGGAATTAGGCGACCATGACCGGCAGGGCGAAATCCTGATGGCAATGGGGTTGCTGCTGTTCGAAACCGGGCAGCGTTCAGTAGGGCTGTCGGCCTATGAATCGGGCCTGAATTTGGTCAGTAATCCCACCGGCCAGCAGAAGCGGTTAAAAACCATGCTTGCTTTGCGGAAGCGGTTACAGGGCGGATAAGACTCCCTTTGCGGTTTTTTCAGTGTCTCAGGGGCCGGGGACCTGAATTGAAAGTGTAGATATCGTCAGACTTTCCTGCCCATCAATCAATGGCAAGCGTACCCCATCACCCGGATTGTACATTCCGACTTGAAGCGCATATTCGCCAGGGGTGAGATCGTTGGGCAGGAACAACCCATGTGATGTGACAACAATCTGGCCGTCTTTCCACACGCTGGTCGGCACGACGGGGTATAAGTCATTCTGAGCCGCCAGCACGCCATCAGAAGAAATAATATGTACAAACACCACATAATCTGCGGGTAAGGCGGTTTCAGCTTCCCAGCTCAATTGCAGGCAGAACGCCTCGCCTGGATTTTGCGGTTTCGTTGGGATAGCTGCCGTATCTAAAACGATCCCCCCCACAAACCCGGCCTCAACTGGTTGATTAGCTGGGGTAGGCACAACCGCATAGTGTCCGACCCAGTTATTATCATACCAGACCTGCTCAATTGGGCAGCCATGCTGATCAAACCAGACACGCACCCCGTTATACATCTCGCGATGGAATTCATCGCTGTTATCAAAAACCACCCATGCTTGATCCTCACCGGCGACCTGCTCTTGCAGCCAATCTTCAAGATCGACCCACAGCACATAATCGCCATCTGTACCTTTTTCATGGGGGAGATATCGCACCGAACCACCGGGCAGATAGGGATTCAGGCGTTCTAATAGAGTGGATTGAATCACAATAACCGGGACGGCTTCATCCCCCGTCGCCCGGAAAGATTCGACAACAGGAGCTAATGGTTCAACTTCCAACTGGTGGGCCAGATAAGCCCGGTAAGCTGGCCCCAGGATGGCGAGTAGGGTCACTGCGCCACCGGTAACGACCAGCGGCATTGCGATGCGCTGAGTTGTTTTTAACGGTTTAACCTGTGGGAAAACCAATGCCAGGCAGTCCAGGCATAATGCCGCCGTCAATGCCGTCCGCACGATAATGACACTGGTCAGGCCGATCTCCAGGTTAGGGATCAGCCAGACGAGAACCGGCCAATCGGCGATCATGGTTGCACTGTAGGCAACCCCATACACGATCCCCCTCATGCCGGGGAATAAGATAATCGCTATTGTTGCCAGATATGTTCCCCATTGAGGGCTGTAGCCCTTCATATAGAGCAGCATCATACCGAGGGTCAAACCGGCGAAGGCTGTGCTCCGGCGAGCATCTTTCCAATCGATTGGACGTGTCCACAGGAATAAGCCTAGCGCGCCGAAAGCCAGCGTGATCCATCCCCAGGGTAGGGTGGATATATTAGAATCGGGAACCTGCCAACTGGTGGACGCCGGATCATTACGAATGCCCAACGGCGCGACTGCTCCGAATCCCCGGTTACCATCCAGCAGCGCCCATATGCTTTGCCATGAAACCCGCCCGCTGAGACTCTTGACAAACGCCACCGTGTAATCCGGGCTGAGAATCATAAACGGGCCGAAGATCACCACCACGCACAGAACAATCAACCCCAGCAGCAGTAGGAGTCGTTTGGGCGAACTAAACGCGCGCACCGATGCCGGTATCAGGGATAGGGTAAACAATTTGATTCCGATCCCTAATCCGATCCCCAATCCGGTTACAACCACGCTGCTTATTGTCAGGCCATATAGTCCAAGCAGTATGAAGAACAATTGGACATTGTCAAACCACCCTAAGAACACAAACAATGGCCCGAACATCAGCGCAAAGGCAAAAGCTGCCCGATTGGCTGCTACCTTGTCGTACAGCCGCTTGACAATTGCATAGACCAGCACCAGCGAGCCCATATCAAAAGGCACTGTAAACAGGTGCAAAATGGTGTTAAACCACAACCGGCGCTGTAACCAGGGGGGGAATAACAGGCTGAGTTTATAGGCGGCGATACTCAACCAGGGAAATGGCGGTGGATATTCCATCCAATAGTCAATAAACGGGAACTTTCCGGCGGCGGCCAGTGCTCCGATCCGCTCGTAAATATGCACATCTGCCCCGCCGTTGATATCGATAAAGCCACCCGGCAGCAGGAAAAAGAGGGCAAAAAGCCGAAAGGCTGTGAAGAGGATAAATGCCTGTACAAATGCGGTATGTGTATCGTAGATTGATTGGAATCTGGAGAGCAGTTTAGTGAAGGTGGCCCGGACTTCAGCTTTCAACATTTATCCTTACAGGAGGAGCCATCCCGTTTCTGAGATGGCTCCTGCATTGCTTTCGTGTAGCGAAAACTATTCTTCTTCGTCTTGCTTGGATTTCGCGATCACTTCTTCTGCCACATGCGGTGGAACAGGTGCGTAGTGCGAGAGTTCCATCGTATAGACACCGCGCCCACCGGTCATCGAGCGGAGGTCGTTGCTATAGCGTTGGATCTCGGCCAGGGGGATTGACGCGGTGATAATAGCCTTACCGCTCGCCGTGTCGGTTCCCTGGACCTGCCCACGCCGTGATGTCAGATCGCCCATCACCTGCCCCATATTTGATTCGGGTACGGTGATCCGGATGATCATGATCGGTTCAAGCAGGACGGCTCCGGCTGATTTGAATGCTTCCTTAAATGCCTCGCGTCCGGCAATCTGGAAAGCAATGTCTTTTGAGTCAACCGGGTGCTCTTTACCGTCATAGACGACCGCTTTCACATCGACCACCGGATATCCGGCGATGACGCCTTCGGACAGAACACCCTTGATTCCCTTCTCAATAGAGGGGATAAACGAGCCTGAGATAGCCCCGCCAAATACCTCACTCGTGAATTCAAACCCGCTGCCGCTTTCTAATGGCTCAACGCGCAGGTGGACTTCCGCAAATTGTCCCGCACCGCCGGTCTGTTTCTTGTGGCGATATTGGGCGGTATCAGATCGGGTAACTGTTTCCCGGTAAGGTACTTTCGGGAGGGCTGTGTCGAGGTTGACGCCTAGTTGCTCGGCACGCTTAATCGCCACTTGAACGTGAATATCACCCATTCCTTCCAGGACAGATTGCCGGGTTGCAGAGTCCTGTCGCCATTGGAGCGTAGGGTCTTCTTCACACAGACGGGTCAGTGTTGGTCCCATCTTGGCGGAGTCACCCTGAGTCTGTGGGCTGACGGCAACAGCGTAGACCGGCTTCGGGAATTCCACCTCTGCCAGCGAAACTGGAGTGCTCTTATCTCCCAGTGTTTCGCCGGTGGTCGTGTGGTTCAATTTAGCCACAGCCCCGATATCCCCGGCATGCATCACATCGACCGTAAATTGATCCTTGCCTTGCATGACCAGCAGTGAGCCAAATCGTTCTTCTTCCTCTTTGGAATGGTTGAAGTAACGGCTGTCTGCCTTCAGGGTTCCAGATATCACACGGAAGAATGTCAACTGCCCGACAAAAGGATCGGCGCTGGTTTTGAAAACCTGCAGCACTAATGGGCCGCTGTCATCGGCGCTAAAAGCCTTTTCCGACCCGGCTAGTGTACCGGAATATTCCCTCACAGTAGGCGGAGGGGCAACGCGGGTGAGCAGATCGGCCAGGGCGGTGACACCCACGTTAGCGGTTGCAGCCGTGTAAACCACTGGAATAAAGCTTCCAGAGGCAATGCCCGCCTTCACGCCCTTTAATATTTCCTCATCGGACAGTTCGCCTGCATCGAAGTATTTTTCCAGCAGGGCGTCATCCGATTCTGCTGCCGCTTCCATTAACTCGAACCGCGCTTCTTCCGCCTGATCGGCCAGGTCAGCAGGAATGTCAACCGGTTTTTTCTCTGCACCCATCGTTGCTTTCATGGACAGCAGGTCGACCACCCCGGAAAAATCCCCGGCCAGGCCAATTGGGATCTGCACTGGTACGAACCGTGCATCAAAAATCTGTTTGAGTTCATCTAACAGTACTTGCGGGGC
>JBNKDD010000380.1:0-4684 GCA_050288085.1 Anaerolineae bacterium | reverse complement strand
TCCGCTGTCGAACAAGTTGAGGGAGCCACACCGGGGGTGGCGGAGCCTGTTTCGACCGAAGTCCCTGTCGATCCGGCGAGCGTTTGCCCGGAACCGACCGCCGATACCCTGCTTTACGTGGATGAGGTCAACGGTTTTTGTTTGCTTTATCCGGCCAGTTTCACCTTAGGGGATGAATCGGAAATGCCCTCAGTTTATGCCGATGTCCGGTTCATCGGGGCGGTTGTCAGCGAAGGTGAATTAGAGACGGTTTCGGTGGTGCTGCGCATAAACGTCATTGGCCAGCCCGGAGTAGCAGTAGATTACCCGGCGGCTGAATACGCCGATTCGGTGAATGGCCCTGAAGATGCGGGCGGCAACTTCGCTCGTGAAGAAGTAACGGTCAGCGGCGGTCTACCGGGGGTGGTGGTCAGGAATCAGCCGGGGATGCTTCCCCGCCGGTCATTGTATGTCAATGCCAATAATACCCTGTACGAGATCGAAGTATCGCCGGATGCTGATCCTGATGGTGCTCCTGTCCCGGATGTAGAATTAGCCTGGACGACCATGCTCGACTCGCTGACCCTTTTCCCTCCGGCTTTTTCGGAAACGGTGCAGCTGCCCGAAGAGATTTGCCCGGCTTCCACCGCCGACGCTACCCAGTACATCAACCGGGCGGATGGCTACTGTATGCTGGTTCCCAACGATTTTGGGGAAAATCCGGATTATGGCATGGGGTGGTTCATTGGCGGGCCGGAGCTGACCGGGCTGCCCGAATCGCTGGAATCGCGTGTCACCGCGGTGATCGGAATGTCGGGGTCGACTGACGAAACGGTTGGGCAGATCGCCGACCGCCACATCGATGCGGTGCCCGATAGGGACTCGGTCATCCGCACCGATACGACCGTCTCCGGCTATCCGGCGGTGTTCTGGGAGCGTCCACAGGAAGAAGTCCCCACTCGCAGCGCAATAATCGTGGCAAATGGTCATCAGTATTCGCTGGTTGTCAGGCCGGTGGATCCAGTGAAATACCCGGAGGCAATAGAGTCTGCTGAATTGGTCTGGAACACCTTCATTGATTCCTTTGTCTTCTTTGAGCCCTGGCAGTAAGTAGCCTTGAGGGGGGCGAGTTAAACCGCCCCCCTTTGCATACGCCCTATCATCATGCTACCCTCATATCCGTAAAACCTCGTAAGGTATTGTTATAGGGATATGAGATGAGAACCGATAAGCGTATGTATATGGTGCTGGCTGTCTTGATCCTGGCGGTGCTGGCTTGCAGCGCACCGACAGCCACTACCGGAGACGAGCCGGGATCTGACCCGACTCTCGCCCCCGTTGAAGCCGGAGAGACAGCCGCCCCGACCGCCGAAAGTGTCGAAGCCCCGCCCCCGACCGAAACCCCGGTTGATCCGGCGAGCGTCTGCCCGGAACCGACCGCCGGTACTCAGCTATATGTCGATGAGGTGAACGGTTTCTGCCTGCTATATCCAGATAGTTTCACGGTGAACCCCAATTCTGATGTACCCAGCTTCTATGTGGATGTTCAGTTTGTAGGCGGGGCGGTGGTCGAAGGTGGCATGGAATCGGTCTCGGCCACGCTGCAAGTCAATGTGATCTCCCGGCCCGGTGTGGCAACCGATCTGACGGCGGCTGAATACGCTGATGAGGTTGCCTATGACCAATCGCTTGTACTCGACTCTATCACCCGTGAGGAGATCACGGTCGCCGGTGGCCTACCGGCTGTTGTGCTCAGGGGGCAGCCGGGGATGGTTCCTTCGCGTGCGCTCTATGTCGTCGCAAATAACACCTTATACGAGGTAATGGGCCTGCCTGACTTCTTTGATGGGGATGCTATCCCGGATGTGGATTTAGCCTGGACGACCATGCTCGACTCGCTGACCTTTTTCCCACCGACCTATTCGGGCGATGTCCTGACCCTCGATGAAGTCTGCCCGGCTGAGACTGCCGATACTTTTCTGTTTATTAACCGGCGGGATGGCTACTGCGTGCTGGTTCCCAACAGCTTCGAGGAAGACCCGGTCTATGGGCGAGGCTGGTTCATCGGTGGGCCGGAGTTGACCGGACTGCCGGAACCGATGACACCACGTGTCAGTGCTGTGATCGGCATGCAGGGGCCATCCAGCGAAACGGTCGGGCAGGTCGCCGACCGCCACATCGACGCGGTGCCCAACCCAGAATCGGTCACCCGGACGGATACGACCGTCTCCGGTTATCCGGCGGTGTTCATGGATCGCCCACAGGATATTGTGCCAAACCGGGGTGCGTTGATCGTGGCGAATGGTTACCTTTACACGCTGATCGTCCAGCCGATTGATCCGGTCAACTACCCGGAGGCGGTCGAGCCAGCCGAGTTGGTATGGGGCACCTTTATCGACTCCTTTGCTTTCTTCGAACCCTGGCAGTAATCCGGTAGGCTATAAAACAAAAGAGACACGGTATGCTGTGTCTCTCTAAATCGTCTGAAATGAAGAAAGGCGGACTTCAAACAGTCCGCCTTTCTTACTCAACATGCATTTGTGAATATGCTTTAGCCAGACGGCCCTTGCGGCGGCTGGCGTTGTTCTTATGGATCACGCCTTTGCTGGCCGCGCGGTCAAGCCACCGGTAAGCATCGCTGACCGCATATCCGGCTGCATCCACATCGCCCGATGCAATCGCTTGCCGTGCCTTCTTGACGGCGTTCTTGGCGCGGGTGACATGGGGCCGATTTTGCTGGTGCTTGCGCTCGTTGCTGCGAACGCGTTTCTTCGCTGACTTCGTGTTAGCCAATGTGTATTCCTCCTCACATTCTAATCGACAGGATTGTACCATCCGCCTCATCGATTGTCGAATACTGCAATGCCGAAATCTGGGGTGAGAAACCAGCGGGAATCAAAGAGAGGCTGTTTCATACAGCCTCTCTCATGAGATTTAGCTAAAGGACTCCTACACAACCTGCCACCAGGTTGTTATTCTCCGGGTTTGCCCAGCAGTGATCGCGACGTTATTGAATACATCCGGGTCAGCAAGCCAGGCGTGCTGAGGGCCAATGTCAAAGGAGACTGTGTGAGTGCCGGGATCGAGCATGAAGGTCTTGGTCTGGTTGGCTCCTATAGTCCCGACAAAAGCGCCATCAACATACATCTCGCAGTATATATTATCCCATGGGAGTGCTCCCTGTATGTCGCAGGTGGCATCAAGGAAGCCCTTCACGTACTCGGATTGTAAGCGGAGTTCTACCGTCCGCTCCTGGCTTGACCCGACGCTGGTTGATGACACCGCATCTTTCCAGGCTTTGCCTTCGGCGGCTAACCCTGGATCGTTGATGTTCTTGACCTCGATCTTCTGCAAGGCATTAGGCGTGACCCACCGGTCGATGCTGTATACCTGGCTGGCAACCTGCTCACCGTTAATGTAGAAATCGCCAACCGCAGAAGTCGATTCGCCCAGGGTGACGATCAGGTGACCGGCCTTGTCGAAGCGCGGCGCGTAGGCTGCCGTTCTCCCGGCGCTGATGGTCACCGCTTTGTCCTGGGTAGGCGGAGCCCACAGAGTCGCCAGATCACCAAACAGGTCAACCCGCACGGTGTGGCTGCCTGGATCGAGCACGTAGTTGGCGGTCGCTTCTGGGGCCAGATCGCCTTGCTGTGCCTCGTCGATGAACACCCGGCATCCAACGCTTTCCCCAGGGTTATAGGCCCGCACATCGCAGGTTACATCAAGGAAGCCCTTGAGATACTGCTGTTGCAGCCGCACCTCAACCGCTTTTTCCTGCCCCGGTGAGAGGTAGGCGGTGGTCGTGGCGTCTTTCCAGGTGTAGATACCGTTGGCTGCCGGGTCGAACAGGTTCTTGACCTCGAGCTTGTGGGACTTATTGGGCTGTACCCACTGCTCGAAGCTCGGAACTTGCGAGGCGACCAGTTCTCCATTCAGGTAGAAATCACCCACTACGCCCGGCTGATCGAGCGTGACGATCAGGTGACCGGCTTTCTCGAAGCGCGGCGCGACTTTCTTTGTCTGCCCGGCGGTGATGTTCACCACCTGCTCGGCGCTGGCAGGACTCCACAATCCGGCCAGGTCTCCGACCAGTTGAACCACCACCGTGTGCTCGCCCGGATCGAGGATGTAATCGGCGCTGCCACCCGGCATCAAAGTGCCTTCCTGCCCGGCCCCGTCGATAAATACCTGGCAGCCGATGCTCTCGCCCTCGACGTAGCTCCGCACATCACAGGTTACGCTCAGTGTGCCCCGGATATACTGCTTTTTCAGCGTCACCGTCGATTGGCGGAACTGTCCTTCGCCGACATAAACTGATGCCGTCGCATCCTGGTAGACGAACAGCGTCCCGAAACCCTCGACCGTGTCCTGAACGTTCCGCACGTCGATGTTATGGGATGTCCCTGCTGCCAGCACCAGCCGACCGGGGTTCTGACCCTGGGCCAGCAGCGCATCACCCAGGTAGAAGTCACCGACGGCGGTTTCGGACGACAGTGCGATCTCCGCGCAGCCGACCGGCGACCCATCCGGCGAGACACACCAGTCTGGCGCGTCTTGCAGCAGCACCGAAGCCGTCAACACGGATAGGATGACCAGTGCTCCAGCAAGTAAGATTATTATTCTCCGTAAGTTGTGTTTCACAGAATTGCTCCTTACCAGCTAAAAAGAAGCCCCGACCATTTCCCATAATACACTGGTTAACAGT
>JBNKDD010000379.1:3283-4709 GCA_050288085.1 Anaerolineae bacterium | reverse complement strand
ACAGGGTCACCGGGTATTTTTCGTCGAGGAGCCAGAACAGGATGGTTATCTGCCCGAACATCCCTTTGATGCCAATCTTACGTTGATCGAAGATCACCGATCGGAATGGGCGGAATACCGGGTATGGGAGATCACCGGGGCAGGGGGGCAGTTAGCGGATGACATTTACAGGGTATTGGCTACCGATCCGGAATTCATGGGTGCGGATTATGACGCCCTGGCGGCTTCATTGACACCGGGCAGTACAGCTGCCGTCTATCCGGCCATCCATGCTTCGATGCTGGCCGACCGCACAGATAACGAGGTGATCCCGTTGTTGGGCGATGTCTGGCCGATCACGCCGGAGAATGTCAGGGAGGCATTAGGGGCGGTCGATGCGGGGGTTGATGATGGGGCTAATATCGAGGTGATCGTTGTCAACGAGAGCCAGACCGATCCACACCGTATTTTTAACCTGGCCTTGAATAACCGATTCTTCCGGGTAGGGGATGGATGGTTTGGATTGCTGCATGATCAGCGATTTGTCTCCGGGCCAACTGACCTGAATTGGATGCCGGTCGATGTTGTGTTTGAGGATACGATCCATCTCGAAGATGCAGCCGTTCTCGATCCCACACCGCACTCCGGTATGGCAGCCCGTTTTGCGCTGCGCTGGCGGGCTGACGTTGAGGTGAGGGATTCGTTCCGGGTGTTTGTGCATGTCATGGATGAAGGGGGCGAACTCCGGGCACAGTACGATTCGGAGCCGGGCGGCGGCCTACTGCCGTTGACGGCCTGGCAGCCAGGCGAAGTCATCGCCGACCGGTTTGCTATCCAACTCCCGGCTGATTTACCGGCAGGCAGTTACGAAGTCAGGATCGGGTTGTATCACCCGGTGAATGGCCTGCGGCTGCATGTGACAGATGGCAGCGCCGCCCCGGATTACGCGGTGGTCGGCAATCTGGCGGTTCAGTAGGCGTTTTGGTCAGGCGATCCGAATACTGTCTGGATAATGGTGCGGATGATGATCCGGATATCCAGCCAGAGCGACCAGTTTTCGACGTACCACAGGTCGTACTTGGTGCGCTCGGCAATGGAGGTGTTGCCTCTTAGCCCGTTTACCTGCGCCCAACCGGTCATACCGGCGCGTTCCTGGTGACGTTCCATATAGCGCGGGATGCTCTGGCGGAACTTCTTTACGTAGACCGGGCGCTCCGGGCGCGGCCCCACCAGGCTCATCTCTCCCAGGAAGACGTTGATAAACTGAGGAAGTTCATCCACATTCCGGCGGCGCATCCAGCGTCCGAGCTTGGTCACACGTGGGTCATCCTCAACTGTCCAGCCGGGGCCGTCCTTCTCAGCGTCGGTCCGCATTGAGCGGAACTTGATCACCTGGATAGGTTTTCCATCCAACCCCATCCGTTCCTGGCAATAAAACACCGGGCCG
>JBNKDD010000379.1:0-3274 GCA_050288085.1 Anaerolineae bacterium | reverse complement strand
CGCATTGAGCGGAACTTGATCACCTGGATAGGTTTTCCATCCAACCCCATCCGTTCCTGGCAATAAAACACCGGGCCGTTGGATTCAAGCTTGATCAACAGGCTGATGAACATCAACAAGGGGGACAGGAATACAATCCCAAAGGCCGAACCAAATATGTCAAGCGCGCGCTTCAGGCTCAACTTCCACCCGCGTAATTGGATATCCCGTACATTGAGCAGGGGAATTCCGCCCAGGTCGTCAATTGTTACACCGGTCGTGATGAACTCGAATAGGTCGGGGTAGACTTTGATCGAGAGACTGCCCCGGCGGCACATGCTGACAATTCGGGTGATCTCGCGGCGGGGGGTGCCTTCTGGCAGGGCGATGATCACTTCTTGAATATCGTGTTTTTCGACGATTTCGGACAACTCATCGATAGGGCCGAGAATGGGTGCACCGGCAACTTCGGGGGCATCATCGGCTCCGTTGACCACGCCGACCAGATCGTAACCCAGGTAAGGTGACCACTGAATCTTCTGGATCACCGAGCGGGCGACCTCCGCCGAGCCGACGATCAGAACCCGGTCGCGGCCAATTCCCCGCATCCGCAGGCGGTGCCATACCCGGCGGTGCGCCTCGCGTCCCATAACGATCAATGCCACGCTGAGGAACCAGGCGTAAATGATCATGGCGCGGGGATAGTCCAGTTCGAAGATACTGTTCTTAAAGGTCATGGCGGAGATGGCAACGGCCATGATCGTGCCGATGCTGACTGCCCCGAATATCTGGTAGGCTTCATCAAATCGGGATGAAGCCCGGGTGACGTGATAGAGTTTATTGGCGTAAAACACCATGAAAATGGTAATAACCTGCACGATCATCATCGGCAGGTAGGACAGGAAGCCTTCTACCTCGACCGGTTCGCTGGGCCAGGGGATCGTAATGCGCAGTTCATAGGCGAGCGAGAAGGCAATCGCTGTCAGCACCAGGTCCAGGATAATTTTTGAAGCGGTATACAGGGTACGGATGCGAGCCTGACTCATGGGGTCACCTCCGTTGATGAATTTCCAAAAATTTCAGGCCACAACTTAGGGCCGCCTTGTAATGCAATTCCCCCCAACACCAATAGATTGATCAACCAGGGTGTCTGGGCCTGGTAGTGCTTCTCGTAAAAGAGCAGAAAGGCCCGCACAAATTCGAATTTAGCGCGTTTACTTTGTCGGCTGGCTGCACGTTTGACGTGCAGAACTGTGATCTTCGGGTAGTACATCACCTTCCAGCCTGCTTCGGCGACACGTTTCGACCAGTCCAGGTCCTCGCCGTACATGAAAAAGGTTTCGTCTAGCAGCCCGACCTTCTCGATGGCGTCGCGGCGCACCATCATAAACGCGCCGACGACCGATCCCACTTCGGTGGTCTGATCTTCGTCCAGATAGGTCAGGTTGTATTGGGCAAAGCGTTTATGGTGCGGAAACAGCCTGGAGAAGCGGATCATGTGCCAGAAGGATACTTCAACGGTCGGTAGGCTGCGGCGGCAGGCCAGGTCGAGGGAGCCGGTAGGCAGCATCAGCTTCGGCCCGGCTATCCCAATCTCCAGGTTGGCATCCAGGTAGGCGACCATATCCGCCAGGGCATCATCAGGAAGTTCGGTGTCGGGGTTGAGCAGCAGGGCATAGCGCGGCGCATCAGGCGAGGTTGGCTCACCGGGCTCGGTATAACCGAGCAGGCGCAGGCCCAGGTTATTCCCTGCCGGGTAGCCGACGTTGCCGTGTCCGCTTAGCAAGTCTGCTTGTGGGAATTCCGCTGCGACCATCTCCACGCTGCCATCGGATGAACCGTTATCGACGACAACTACGCGGAAAGAAACCCCGCCGCTGGCATAAACCGATTGCAGGCAACGACGGAGCAAGTCGCAGGTATTCCAGTTGACGATCACAATGCCTATATCGAGCACAAGGAAAATTCTAGCATGGCTCAAACCGTTCGGCAATATAAGACTAACCGGTAGATAGGTGGAATCTGTGTCCATGTGTCGTGCTATAGCCCCGATGATAATAACGATATGATTTACCTTGCCTTTTACTTATTCCCCCAACTATTCGATTGGATCAGTACCAGAGTATGATTTACATATGAATAGTAAGAATATATCCTGATAGGTGTAGGGGGAATAGAGGTGCTGTGTTTACTCTCAGCATAGTTTTGGGCTGGTTCCGGAACTTTTTATGAACTCATGCGTATCATAGATAGGAGATTGAGGATGAAGATGAATCATACTACCAAACCTGGTATGCAGTATCTTCTGGTAGGAGCAGGGCTTTTACTATTAATTTTCAGCCTGTCGGCTTGCTCCGGTGGTGGTAGTCTGCCCGTTGTGGGTGGCGGAAATGATGAGGGTAATCCGATCCCCACGCCACTCCCAGCAGTGGATGTTGGTGAGGAAGCTCAAGCAGCCGCCGTGGATAGCCCTGAAGGCACCTGGGAGAACTATGTTCGGGATATCATCGCCGAGCAGGTGTTACGCCAGGAATCGAAGCTGACAATGTTTGAGCGATATCAGAGGCCCGAAACTACGGCACAAAACCTGGGCGGTATCGTCACTGATATTGACCTGGTAGAGGATCGTACATCATTCAACACGACGCCAAGTTCGGCTTCAGCGAATGCTGAATTTGACATACGGTTGACTTTTGCAAATGGGGATACCGATACTCGCACCTGCCGTTTTCCGATTGCCCTGGAATACGATCAGGAAAAAGAAGTGTGGTTCGTGGTGAACCCAGATGCGCTCGCAGTCTTCGCGGTGTGTGGATAATAGTGGATAGGAATTTCTGACCGTTGTTATTGTAAGGTTTTCTTTACACACAACTGGATTGAAACTCTTTATACTATGGATAGGGTAGGTAATGAAGTTGGTAGGAGTGAGTTCGATGACAAATCAAGAACGTATCGAACAACGAGGCATAGTCGCAGGAGTTGCGTTCGGAATATTGCTCATCATTAGCCTGATCGCCATTGCCTCCATATTCATCGGCGTGTGAAGTTCACACTTTCAAATTAGCCGCGCCGGTCTATCAAACCGGCGCGATACTTTTATCCGCCTTACTGGACGGATTGGGGAGTACAAAAGGGTGGCCTGAGATAGGGCTGCCCTTTTCGTTATTCACAAAGCCGTGATAATCAAGTATTATCAATAATATATTGTGCATTACCCAAAGGAGTTACCGGTGCTCCAGGAGAACGTGAGGTTATTTCGACCCAGGCCCCTGTTCGTCTACCTGACCCGTGAACC
>JBNKDD010000378.1:0-4741 GCA_050288085.1 Anaerolineae bacterium | reverse complement strand
ACTACTCCCTGCACAATGCCGGTCGTCATCGGGGTATCTGGTTCTTCTTCAATGACTTCCTCAACCGGTTCTTCGGCTGGCTCTTCAACGGGCTGTTCTTCAACAGGAGACTCTTCCGCGACTACCTCAGCCGCATCTGCCAGGTCGAGGGAACGATGATAAGAAAGAGCCTGGGAATAAAGTGCTACGGCCCACCGCTCATCTTCTGTCAGGGTGTCGGCGAATTCGTGGATGTCATCGCCACCGTCCGTAACGAAGTCCTCAAAGATATCCTGTGTGGTCAGCCCGGCCATAATCTCCAGGTCGTTCAACCCGGCCTGATCACCCTGCAGGCCGTGACATTCGGCGCAGTTTTCGGCGTAGATGGTTTCCCCGGCAGTCAATGTCGTTTCTGGTGTGCTGAGAGAATAGAGGAAATAGGTCACATCCCAGCGCTGTGCGTTGGTCAGTTCATCTTCCCAGGGAGGCATCAATGCCTGGAGACGGCCATTTGTGATCGTATCATACCAATCCTGCGGGCTGCGAAGATGGGCCAGATCAGGATCGGAGAGGTTCGGCAGCAGGCCACCCTGCTCCATCACCTGGGCTGCCCTTTCGCCGTCGCCGGTACCCTCTAACCCGTGACAGGATGCACAGCGTTCCTGAAAGATCACCGCCCCATTTGATACGTCAGGCAATCCCACCGGGACGGGAGCCTGTGTGGTAGGAAGTGGCCCACTTTGAATAGGGCCAGCAGGGACCGGTTCGCTGGCAAGAGAACACCCGGTCAACAGCACGATAAGTAAACCGCTTACGATAGTTTTCCGATTCAACTTGTTTCTCCTGCAATATTAAGGCTGTGTCGTTATTGGTGCGGTAGCTACCGCCAACCCATTCAACTGGAAATCGAAGTACCATAGCCACAGCAGATCGTTTTCGAAGTCAAGATAAATGACGGGCGCCATGGTGGATTTGGTGCCGGGCTGCTCCTGGTCTGTCCAGGTCACGACCGGCTCGGTGTACAGTCGTTCCCAGTTCAGGCCGTCGAATGATTGGGCCAGACCAATCCGCCACTCGTTACCCTGCGGTCCCAGAAAACCGGTATAGGACATCAGCCAGTAGCCATCGTGGTAGCGCACGCTGGGTTCCTCAAGCTCCAACCCTTCAAATGGGATGGTTTCGGTCTGCGGCGTCATGATCGGGTTGCCGGGGCACTGTGTCCAATCGATCCCGTTCAGGCTAACCTCGCAGCCAATCTGTCGATAGAAAATGGGCAGCAAAGTGGTTGACGTATAGTAAAGATAATAGGTTTCGCCGATCTTTATTGCTGCCTGCCCGCCAATGCGTTCCTCATTCCAGGAACCGGGTAATCCCTGATCGATTACCGGCCCATCCCCAACAGGAGTCCAGTGCAAGCCGTCGCTGCTGGTGGCATAGCCGATCCCGGTGGTGAGCAAATCTTCGTTGGCCGCAGCCTGATACCACATCTCGAACCCACCGGTTTCTGGATCATGGATGATGGTGGCATCTTGTACCCAGGCATGATTCCAGCTTCCAGGCGCTCCTGGTGTGAATACCGGATTCTCCTCGTAGGGTGTCCAGGTTAACCCGTTGGTGCTGGTTGCCAGGTTAATCTCACTGCCGATATTGGTGTAGTAGAGCCAGAATTCATTGCCTATCTGGATCACGTCGTCAGCACGGCCAGCGGTGATTCCCTCAACCATACCTAAAAAAGTAAATTCCCCGAACTCTAACTTTGTTTGGGGTGGCGCTTCAGATGCCATCGGCGGTAGGCTGGGAGCTTCGACACCCGGTGATTTTCGGCAAAAGACGTAAGCATCGTCAATGGTATTCTGGTTGTGTGGGTAAGCCCACAACCGCAGATTATCGAAGAATACCGTAGCCTGATTGCTGGCAGCGACAAAGGTCATGCTGATCGGCGCATAGGAATCGTAGATGCCATCTTCATAACCAAAAGGCTCACTTGCTATGATTTCACTGGCCCAGGCGTAGGTTCCGCCGGTCGGATCAACCCGGATTCTCCAGGTGGAATTGTCCTGTTCTATGGGAGCCTTGATGCTGGATCGCCATGCCCCTGGATTCAAGGGTTGTTCCGGCTGTAGGGCACTCCAGGAGCGCACCCACGCGCCAACCTCGCAGACCTCACCGGGGGTAGTGGGAAAGGTCTGGTAGACTCCCGCCCAGCATGTTTCATTGTCGCAGCGCCACTCCTGGGCTGATTCATCGCCATGCACCAGGGCTGCTGCCATGGTTGGCTGGAATACAGGGGTAACCATCTCCAGGCCGCCCAGGTGACCCTTACCGCGCCGCCAGCAAGGTTTGGTAGTGTAAGGCTCATTACAGTAAAAAGCCCGCCATCCCTCGGCTGTGATGATTGTCTCCGTCATGCTCTCGCCTTCACCTTCAAAACCGGGGTTTACAAGACGGTTCTCAGGTTGGGAATTGAGACGGCTAATCAGAATCCAGCCAGCTAATACAGCCAGGGCTAGCAGAAGAACAGCAGTTAAAATAATTCGATTACGTTGGTCAGACAAGATACCCTCAAAGTTCTATGGTTGAGTGATCGGAGCGGTTGCTATAAATGCCCCCCCATGATTTGCGTCAGCATACCATAACCACAATAGATTTTGTTCTGCATCAAGGTAGAGGTGAGGTAGGCCGGACTGTCTATCTTCTCCGCCAGGATCTATTAAACTCACCAACGGCTCGGTGTAGAGGCGATTCCAGTGCAAGCCATCAATTGATTGCGCCAGGCCGATTCGCCAATCCTCACCCTGCGGCCCTAAATAACCGGTGTAGGCCATAAAATAGTTGCCCTCAGAATAAACTATGCTGGGCTCTTCAAGTTCAATCCCTTCAAATGGGGCGACTTCAGGATCAGGTGAGAGCAGCGGATTACCAGGGCACTGTACCCAGTTTACACCGTCCAGGCTGGCCTCACACCCGATCTGCCGGTAGAACTTAGGGAGCAAGGTTGTAGCCGTATAGTAAAGATAATAGGTATCCCCGATTTTGATAGCGTCCTGCCCACCTATCCGCTCCTCGTTCCAGGAACCAAGCGGCCCCTGGTCGATGACTGGCCCCTCGCTGACCCGTGTCCAGTTCAGGCCGTCGCTGCTGGTAGCGTATCCGATCCCGGTGGTGGTCAGGTCGTTGGCATCGGTGGCAGCAGAATACCAGCCTTCAAATGATCCTGTCACTGGGTCGTACAGGATGGTCATATCATTGATCCCGGCCTGATTCCAGAGATTGGGTATGGCGGCTTCTAGCGTAACTGTACCTTGATGTGTCCAGATTCGCCCATCCTGGCTGGTTGCTAGCCCCATCACCCCGCCGTCGGTCGGGCCTACATAATATAACCATAACTCATCCTCCATGCGGAGAATGTCAATAACGCCGGATACCTGAATATCACCCTGGGGTGGGCCAAGCAGCGTAAATTCCCCCAGGCGAAAAGCCGCCTCAGGTGAACCGGCAGGCGGCGGAGGAGGTGATTCGACAACGAGCGGCTGCTCCGGCTTCTGGCAATAAACATAAGCATCATCGATGATGTTCTCATTATGCGGGAAAGGCCATAACCGGAGGTTTTCAAAGAAGACGGTCGCCTGATCGCCGGTCGCGGCGAAGGTGAAACTGATGGGTGCAAAAGTATCATAGATACCATCGGCATAGCCGAATTCCCGGCTGGCGATTACCGAACTGCTCCAGGCATAAGTCCCGCCGGTTGGGTCAACCCGAATCCGCCAGGTTGAGTTGTCGCGGTCTGAGCCATTAGCCAAGTCTGAACGCCGCTCGGAAGTTTCAAGGTTCGCAGCGCTCCAGGACTGCACCCACACACCGACCTCACATACTTCGCCGGGGGTGGTCGGAAAGGTCTGGTAGACTCCGCCCCAACATGACTGATAATTGCAGGTCCACATCTGGGCCGAGTCGCCGCTGCGCTCTAATCCAGGAGCGGTCACCGATTGGAAGGCGGGCCGGGCCATCAGTTCACCACCAGGGTTGCCAGCACCACGCCGGAGACAGGATTCATCCGTGTAGGGAACTTCACAATAGAACGGCTCCCACCAATCAACGAGGTCGACTTCTTCAAATTCCACCTGGTGGGTTTGACCTTCAAAGCCCGGATTATGAAGCCGGTTATCCAGGTTGGTCGAAGCCTCGTCAATGGTTGGCAGCGGTGAGGGTTCCTCAATCGGAGTGGCCTCCGGGATATCTGGGGGAGGGATTGGCGTAGCGGTGATCATGATCACGTTAGGGGTGGGCGATCCGGCATTGCAGGCTAACAGAATACATCCGCTTAATACTATCCCAAGATGGGAGACGATTCTCTTTATCACTAACAGATTACCTTTCGTTCCCCCGACCTGCCAGAGCTTTCTGTGCTCATACGCCCGGTACCGTTCACCCCGATTTTCACCGATCACACTCCTATCTCTCTATACTTTCCGAGTCGTGATTATACGTTCTTTAGGCTGTGCAATTCAAACGAGGCCGGTCACGATGAACAGGCGATAAGCCGGTCCCCTGATGCTGACTGATGTATCACAGGTGACATTTGACACTAACAAACGTTTTTGGGGGTCTTATATAATGGCGTTAAGTGGAAATAGAATCAGCTATTTCCTATGTCTGGACCAGATTAAAGTCGGACTTCTCAGATGTTGACTTCGCAAAGGCAACCATCTGCTGACATTGGCAGTGGTTTTTGTTTATATTGCCTTATCCAGGAGACGCTCAT
>JBNKDD010000377.1:0-4745 GCA_050288085.1 Anaerolineae bacterium | reverse complement strand
CGCCGACTAACACCCCGGTTCCGCCCACCAATACGCCGGTTCCGCCGACGGACACCCCCGTACCACCGACCGATCCTCCCGCGCCCGCCGGAACCTGTGATTGGGCATCCGCCGGGAACGGAAGCTTCAGCATCACCAACAACACTAGCGGAACCGTCAGCATGCAAAGTGTATCGATTGGCGCGTGGCCTGCGGGTAACGGCGGCTTGAACAAGGTTAAGTTTGGTTCAACGATCTGGGTTGGTTCTGCCTCAGGTCCGCCGGTCAGCTTCACCCCCATGACATTTCCAACCTTGAGCCCTGGGCAATCCGGCACGCTGGAGTTGACCTTCGACAGCACACCGGGCGGAAGCGGCTATAGTATCCAGGTGAATTTCGATGGGTGCTCGGTGTCGATCTCAAATTGAGACATCGCGCATCGCGGCGGAAACACCGGCTATTATGTATAATAGGCCATAAGTAACTATGTAACCTGACAGCCTGCCCGTAAATTGTCTCTGCCTGGGCGGAGTTTACGGACAGGTTTTGAATGTGAGGAAATTGTTCAGGATGAGTCATCAATCGCCAATGAGCCAGGAACTGCTTGCTGCTGCCTACCGCCTGATCGAGTTGAATGATCGGGAACAGGCTCGCCGCATTTTGAACAGACTGCTGGCTTCCGATCCAGATAACCTGGAGGCCTGGGGACTGCTGCTCCGCCTGACTGATAACTACCGCGAAGAGATGGTTTATCTCCGCCAGATCCTGGCCCGTGCTCCCGGATTGACCTGGGCGCAGCAGCGGCTCGATCAACTGGCGGCCTATGACCTGGAACCGGATGCTAACTTGAGTTCTCCGGTAAATGAGCAGGGCTGGCAGACTGTCGATGCCGTACCCGAATCCTCATCCCGGCGATTCCCGCTCTGGATTCCGGTGCTGTTCTTGTTCGGTATTTGCCTGGCCGCGGCTGCCGGTATCTTTTTCAGGCGTTCCGGCGGATCAAACCAGGAGAGCGCCGTAAGCTGTGAGAAGCTGATCAGCTCTGCCCTGGAACTATCCGATTCAAGCTGCAACCAGATCGGCAGCAACCAGGTCTGTTATGGCAATGTCCACCTTGATGCGGAACTCAATCCGAGTGTGCCTTCAGATTTTGAAACGGTCGGCGATGTGATCGGCGTGCAAAATCTGCTCAGTCTATCTGCCTCGCCGTTAAACCTGGACTCGCGTGAGTGGGGGATCGCGCTGTTCAAATTAGAGGCCAATATTGCCTATACTACCCCCGGCGAACTGGCAACCTTCATTGTGTTTGGCAACACCGACCTGACCAACGAATCCGGCGACATGCAGGCTTTCTATTTTTCCAGCGGCTTTGGGCAGATTATCTGTGAGGCTGTGCCCTTTGACGGAATCTATGTGATCATGCCGGATGGCAGCGGGATCAATTTCACGGCCAACGGGACGGATATTAAGTTGTTTGGTGAGGGACTGCTCGAAGCACAGCGAGATCAAAAACTGAGGTTGAGCGTTGTCAGGGGCAGCGGCGAGGTTACTGCCAATGGGCAGTCACAACCGGTTGGGGAGGGCTGGTCGGTTGGCGTGCCGCTTAATGGATTGGATCCCAGCGGGTCGCCTTCCGCCCCGGAATGGATCGTCAGAGATGTCCTGGCGCAGTCCTGCACCATGTTCAACATCGGCTGTGATAACCTCAGCCCGGTTTATCCGGATGGGGCACAGGGAACGGTTGTCGCCGGTTCGACGGCGGCAGCCCAACTTGCAGAGGTGACGCCGGTCCCGACGGTCAAACCCGGTGAGCCGACCTACACGCCCACCTTGATCCCAACCGTCAGGCCGGGTGACCCAACCTACACACCGACCTCAACGCCGGTTCCGACGGTCAAGCCCGGCGATCCGACTTACACACCGACCTCACCCCCTGTTCCGACGGTCAAACCCGGTGACCCGACTTACACCCCGGTTCCATTGCCTACCAACACCCTGCCACCGGTTCCGACTGCTACTCCGATCCCACCGACCAATACGCCGGTTCCACCGACCGCGACCCCCATCCCGCCCACTGCTACCCCGGTTCCCCCGACCGATACGCCCGTGCCCGCCGGAACCTGTGATTGGTCAACTGCCGGGAATGGGAGTTTCAATATCACCAATAATACCGGCGGAACCGTCAACATGACCTATGTGACGATCAACGCCTGGCCTGGAAGCAGCGGCGCGTTGACCAAGGTTAAGTTTGGCTCAACGATCTGGAACAGTTCTGCCTCAAGTCCGCCGGTCGGATTCGTCCCAAGCGGGGGACCTGATCTAACAGTTGGGCAAACGAAATCCCTGGATTTGACTTTCGACAGTGCGGCTGGCGGCAGCGGCTACAGCATCCAGGTGACCTTTGACGGCTGCTCGGTGTCGATCTCGAACTGAGTCACTTTGCCATTCATAGGGGCTATAAGCAAAAATGTGAATTCTCATATAAAATGGATGATAGTAGTTCATAAGTTGGGACAGATGTGAGTTCAGGATGAGTCACCAACCATCCCCCGACCAGGAAATGCTTATTGCTGTCTATCGGCTAATCCGGTCCAATGACCGGGAGCAGGCTCGCCGCGTGTTGGGCGACTTGCTGGCCGTTGACCCGGATAACCTGGAAGCCTGGGGGCTGCTTCTCCGCCTGACCGATAACTACCACGAGGAGATGGTTTACCTCCGCCAGATCCTGTCCCGATCCCCTGAATTAACCTGGGCGCAGGAACGGCTCAACCAACTGACTGCCTATGATGCGGGCCCCGAAACCCATCCATCCTGGGAAGATGATAAGCGCGAATGGATGGAAGTTGAAGCGCAGCCCGCACCGGAGGAACGTCATCGCCGTTTTCCCCTGTGGCCGCTGATCGCGTTGTTATTTGGTTTCTGCCTGATGGCCGGGGTCGCCGGTATATTTTTTGTGCGGGCTAATGGCGATATGCAGAAAAGCGCCGTAAGCTGTGAGGACCTGATCCACACCGCGCTGGAACTATCCGATGAGAGCTGCAACCGGATCGATGGGAATCAGGTTTGTTATGGCAATATCCACCTCGATGCAGAACTCAATCCGGGTGCGCCCTCCAGTTTTGATCGGGCCGGGGATGTGGTTGATGTGCAGAATCTCCTCAGCCTATCCGCCTCGCCGATGAACCTGGACTCGCGTGAGTGGGGGATCGCCCTGTTTAAGCTGGAGGCCAATATTGCCTATACCACCCCCGGCCAACTGGCAACCTTCATTGTCTTTGGCGATACCAACCTGACCAACCAATCCGGCGATATGCAGGCTTTTTACTTCTCCAGCGGCTTTGGCAAGATCGTGTGTGAGTCCGTGCCGCTCGACGGAATCTACGTGAGTATGCCGGAGGGCAGTGGAATCAGTTTCAGGGTCAATGAGACGGATATCCAACTGTTCGGAGAAGGCTGGCTCGAAGCACAGCGTGGCAAGATGCTGCGGTTGAGCGTCATCAGTGGCAGCGGTGAAGTTGAATCCCAGCCGGTTGGGGCCGGGTGGTCGGTCAGCGTGCCGTTGGATGACGATCTCAAACCGACCGGCCCGCCTTCTGTGCCGGAGTGGATCGTCAAAGAAACCCTGACGCAGTCCTGCACCCTGTTTAAGATCGGCTGCGATAACCTCGATCCGGTTTATCCGGGCGAGGCGCAGGGAACCGTCATCGCCGGTTCGACATCGGCGGCTCGACTCGCTGAGGGTGTGAGTGGGCCGACCGCCACGCTCAGACCGGGCGAAACTCGCCCCCCGACCGATACCCCGACTCCGATCCCGACGGTCAAGCCCGGTGATCCAACCTACACGCCCACCTCAACGCCTGTCCCGACGGTCAAGCCCGGTGACCCGACCTACACGCCTACGCCGACGCCGGTGCCGACGGTCAAACCTGGCAACCCAACCTATACCCCCTCACCGACCCCAACCAGGACGCCGACGCCGACCGCCACCCCGACCCAAACGCTCATCCCGACCAGCAACCAGGTACTCTTCAAGCTGATCAGCAGCAGCGGCGCGGGGGTGGCCGGTGGTCAACCAAAATATTACAAAAATGGCTGGCACGCGCTCCCCGGCACAACCGGCGCTGACGGTCAATATCTGGCCGACCTGCCGCTTGATGTGACCGGTTCGACGCCCCTGCGGATGGTTTACGAAGATAAGGCGCTGGATATCACCCAGGATATCACCGCTAACCCAACCGTGATTTTCAAGACGGTCAATGTCACGATGCGGCTTCAGACCAGCAGCGGCGCACCTCTCGACCCCGGCCAGGGGTTGTTCTATACCTCCGGCTGGCGGACCTTCGGCACGACGTCAGGTGGGCAGGTCAGCAAGGAACTGCTGCCCGGTGATTACAGCTTCCGGCTGCGCTACCTGGGAGCCGGTCAGGATATCGCCCAGAACGTCAGCTCAAACCCGACCATCACCTTCCAGGCCGGTCAGGTGATCTCTGATTCGGGCACCTGCATCAATTTTTATACAGACGGTTGGAAAACTTTTACGGATGGTATGCAGTTGTTGGCGGGTTCCTATTCGTTCCGGTTTAACGATGGCACGGCGGACACCGTCATCACGATCAGTGGGGGGACGACCAATCATATCCACTAGTTGCCTACTGAGAAAACTGGGTCTTAGAATATTGATGATATGGGGTATGTGCTTTCTATTCGCAGCCTGCTCTTCACATACTTCGTCTACACCACCACCTTCTGTATCCCATAAAATGGAA
>JBNKDD010000376.1:0-4748 GCA_050288085.1 Anaerolineae bacterium | reverse complement strand
TATAAGTATCAGATGGCGCTTCAGGGAGGCCCTCTGCCGCATGCAGTTTATGGAGAACAACATCGACAATATCCTGCAAGGTGGCGCTGCCTAAAATATCGCTGACGGCCAAGGCCAGGTTGATCTGGCTGAGCTGGTCGTTCATGGTATTGACCAGTTCAATGGACATCAGCGAGTCAAGGCCCAGGCTGGTCAGAGGTGTCTCCGGGTCAATCTGGCCGATCTCCGTGTCAAGCACCTCTGCAAGTTTTCCAACCATAAAGCGCATCAGTATCGCCGGACGTTCCTGTGGGGGGGCGACGGCAAGCTGTGTTAGCTGTACATCATCACCGCCCAATCCACTGTCACCACCGATCAGGTGCGAGAAGACTTTAGATTGGGCAACTATTGGAGTAAGTCTTTGTAAGTGGTGCCAATCGATGTTAAAGGCCGCCAGTTCGGTTGCATCCAACAGCATCATTTCAGCTAAGGTGTCCAGCGCTGTGTGAATGGAAACAGGCTTTACACCCAATGCATTAAGGGCAGCAGCCGTATCCTGGTGGCGATCCAGATAGCCTGCACCCGATAAAGCCCCCCAATTGATGGTCAGTCCGGGCAGTCCTTTGGTCCGTCGATAGGAGGCCAGCACATCAAGGAAAGCGTTCCCGGCATTGTAGTTTGACTGGCTGACTCCACCATAGATGCTCGAACTTGATGAGAAACAGATGAAGTGATCAAGCGGGATATCCTGGGTAGCCAGGTGTAAATTCCATGCCCCTATCAGCTTGGGCCGCATGGCCTTGTTGAAAGTCTCTTCATTCAGTTCGGCAATCAGTTTATCATGAAGCACCATAGCGCTGTGGATCACCCCGGTCAGCGGCGCTGTGCCCTGTTGGACTTCTTCCACGACGCGTTTTACATCCTCGATCTGGGTCAAATCCCCGCGCGCATCGATCACATTCACGCCCTCGGTTCGCAGCTCGTCGATTCGGGCGCGGGCTTCGTCGTCACGGGGGCCGGATCGGCTCATCAGGACGAGGTGCCGTGCACCCTGTGCTGCCATCCAACGGGCTACTTCCAGGCCAACACCGCTTGCACCACCGGCTATCAGATAGGTGGCATCTGCCCGGAAACGATAGCCTTCTTCGGTTACAGGGCCAATGGGCACTTTATCGAGATCCAGGGATAGGATGATCTTGCCGATGTGCCCCGCAGTTGCCATAAACCGGAAGGCTTCCACCGCTTCGGTGATGGGGAAAACCGTCTTAGGGATAGGCCGGTAGATTTTCTCCTCAAACCTCTGTTGCAGAGCGGCCATCAACGCGATGCCTTCGGCAGGCCGGTATTCGAAGATTTGAGGTAGATCAAGGATGAACACCGAGATGTTGTTACGAAGAGCCTCCAGGCCCAGTTTGCTGTTGTTATATATGTCTATCTTGCCGATCTCCAGGTAGCGGCCAAAGGGAGCCAACACACTCAAATTCTTGGGGATAAAATCCCCGGCCAACGAATTGAGCACCGCATCAACACCCCGCCCACCGGTAACAGACATAATCTCGTCGGCAAAATTTAGCGTTCGGGAATTGAAGACATGCTTCACCCCTTGTTCGTGCAGAAATGCCCGTTTTTCAGGTGTGCCCGCCGTTGCGAAAATCTCCAAACCGATATCCTGCGCAATCTGGATAGCAGCCTGTCCAACTCCACCTGCCCCGGCATGGATCAGGATGCTTTCACCGGGCTGCACTCGTGCTAAATGAACGATGGCATAGTAGGCGGTCAGAAAGATGGTCGGGATAGCAGCTGCATCTTCAAAGCTGATATGCGCCGGTTTTTTGAATACGGCCCGCCGATCAACGGTGATGTATGAACTAAAGCCGTAATCAGCAATACCGATCACCTTATCCCCGGGCTTCAGGTCCTTGACATCTTCACCGACTGCTACGACCGTCCCGGAAAAATCATCACCTAACCAACATTGATCTTTTGTGTTGCCAGGATAGATGCCCAGGACTTTCATCACATCTCGAAAATTGAGCCCGGCAGCCTGGACCCGGACTTCTACCTCGCCGCTTGCGGGTGCCCGGTTAACGCTCTCGTTGAGGGATAGATTGGTCAGGCGGCCTGGATGGTGAAATTGGAGGCGATAAGGAAGTACATCGCCTCCGGGCTGTACGGCGTTTCTCTGAATCGAAGGCAGCGAGTCCCGTGTGGTTTTCTGCAACCGGTTGACATACCTTTGTCCTTCACGATAGGCAATTTCCATCTCGCCATCCGGTACGGATAACTCATAAACTAACTGGTCGATCTCATCCGGCGGACATACCGGGTCGAGGTCGATCATCTTCCAACGGTAGGCCGAGTATTCGTTGTTAACCACGCGCACAAATCCGGTCAGCGGCGCAGATGCTAACCCATCACAGTGATCATCTGGCGTAACGGGCTGGAGCCCTCGACTGAGGAAAATCACCTGGGGTGACTCGTTGGCATTCCGTTCTGCCAATACATGTGTCAGCCGCAGCGCAGACAGGACACCTCTTACCTGGGCCTGGGCCAATTCCTCGCCGGAGAGCTGTGCTATTGGTGGATGATCTAGTGACCAGGCATGAACAATGGTATCAAGGGGATAGTCATCATGATCGGCGGCAGCCAACACCCGCCGCAGATCGTCCTCTGAGGTGAGGTCTACCGTGATGACGCCTTCTTTCGAAATTTCAAACTCCTGGCCGGGATACACGGTTATCACCCGCTGCCCAGCCCGCGCTAATGATTCGGACAGCGCCTCGGCTGCACCCTGCCGGTCGGCAAAAAGGAGTGTGGTCGAATGCGGGATTTCTTCCTCAGCGACACTCTCTTCAGGAGCCAGGGCTAAAAAGGTCAAAAGAGGAGACTCTTCCGGCGCAGGCAGACAACCAATGTGGCTGGTTTGCTGGTATCCAGCCTGTTTAAGCAGTGCTTCCCATCCCTGGATGTCTTTTGTCGCAAGTTTATAACGTCCGATTTCCTCATCATAAAGCCACCACTGGGGTAATAAACCGAAAAGCATGCTATAGACGATTTTACTTTGTACCAATTCCAGAAATACTAACAGGCCGTCAGGGGCAAGACACTGTGCTAATGAGTCGAGCACCTGCTCGCTGTCCGGTATAGTGTGCAAAACGTTGGCCGCGAGAATAACATCGTAAGAGTGTGGGGCAATATCTTGCACGGCTGGATCCATAGTGAGGTCAAACACCTGGTATTCCATGCCTGGTGTCCCGGCAAACTGTTGTCTGGCCTCCTGCAAGAACAGCGGGCTGATATCGGTAAAGGTGTACTCAATTCGATCCGAGGGCAAACCGGCTAACACAGCCTGTGTCAAGGCTCCGGTACCTGCACCAACCTCCAGGATGCGTAATGGGCGCTGGACGGAGAGGTTGTTGGCGTGTGCCAGCACAGCCGTAATGAGATTATAGCTGTTAGCCTGTTCCACACTGAATCGGTAAAAATTCCTTAGCCGATCCATATTGCCATCCGGGAAGAATACAGCAAGAGGGTCAAGCAGGCCCCGAAATATATTCGCCAGATCACGGGCAAGTGCACCGGACATCTTGGCATCAGGAGCAAAATCAGGATATTCCTGCACCATCATATCCAGCATGGCCTGGATGTCCGACCTTATGAATGATCCAACGACTACCCAGGTATCTTCCTGTTTCTCCTGAAGTAATTCGCCTTTAACGAGAGCCCCCAGTTGGAGATGCACCAGGGGACGATAGCGCTCAATGATACCCAGGCGATCCATCATATGGTCGAGCGTTACCACATCTCCCAACGCATAATCCCAGCCCAATTCAAGAAATACATTCTGGATGACCCGCCGGGCTAAATCTTCTAAGCGGCCTGAGACGGTTTCGATGTATCTCTTCACGGCTTCTTGCTGGATCAGAACCGGGCGAGCATCTTCGACTGCGGCTGTCAATTCGGAAAGTGGGGGAAACCCCGCGGGCGAGCGCAATGGTGCCGCCCGGAGACGCTTTGGTTCCCATCGAAACTCGTAGAATTGATCAACATGATCGCTGGTGCTCTGTGATATTTGCTGTAAATGGTCGAGCCGACAGCCCAGAATCTCGGCGAACTGCCTACCCTGATCATCATACACCCGGAAGTCGCAGATAAGGACATGCTCCGTGCGTTCGGTGATCACTCCCTGCACCCAGAAATGCAGTGGTTGATCGTTGGTCAACAGGTGGATGCGTCCAATGCTGGTGGGGAGATAGGGAACTTCTTCACCTTCAACCTCATCTGTGTTAAAGGCGGCAGCACCGAAAGCTTGCAAGCAGGCATCAAGTAAAACCGGGTGGAAGTAGTAATCCTGTAACTGGGCCTGGGTTGTTTCAGAAACCTGTACCTCGACAAGTACGTCTTTGTCATGGGCCCATACATTTTGCACCTGCCGGAATTCCGGCCCGAATGTATATCCTCTTCCAAGCAGGTCAAGATAATAGTCCTCGTGATCGGCAGTAAACTCCAATGCCTCACGCAGTTCATCCAGGTCGATGCTGCCGGGTTCCACCGGGGCCAGCTTTCTCAGATGGCCCTCGGCGTGCAACTGCCAATCTCTGTTCTCGTCAATGGTGCCGTAAATGGCAAAAGAGCGATCTCCCTCATGGAAGACAATCCGTACTGTCGGCACCATGTGGGTAGAGATAAACAGTGCTTTCTTAATTTGCAGCGACTCCACCACATAGTTTTCGTCCGGGAACAAGAGTTGAGCCAGGGCCAGGCCGATC
>JBNKDD010000375.1:0-4769 GCA_050288085.1 Anaerolineae bacterium | reverse complement strand
AGTTGGGCATTGTGCGTTGGCATTAATGCCTATCGATTCATGCCGCCCCTTTGCTGTGCAGTCAAAGATGCGCAGGATGTCGCCGACATGTTGATCAAGCGCCTGGGATTTTTACCAGACCATGTTATTACGCTGGAAGATCAACAGGCCACTTATGAGAATATCATGGCGGTGTTCGATAATACGCTCAATAAGCAGCACCTTTCTGCCGATGATCGTATCTTGATTTTCTTTGCCGGGCACGGGGTGACCCGTGATACCAATGAGGGTGGGAAAGTCGGCTACATCGCCCCGATTGATGCGCGGCCTGGAGCCTGGCGCACCCTTCTTCCGATGGCGTCGCTGGTCAATCAGGCCCGGTTTATGACGGCCAAGCATATTCTATTCGCGATGGATGCCTGCTACAGCGGGCTGTTTTTTCAACGCAGCGGGCAGATGGAGGCTGTCGATCATTTTCTGACGCATCGCGCTGTGCAGCTTATCACGGCGGGGCGAGAGGATGAACTGGTGATTGATGGCGGTGACCCGGAAGGGGATAACTCGGTGTTCACCGGGTATCTTCTGGAGGCTCTATCAGGCAAGGCTGCGACTGCTTCAGGATTGATGACCGCCAGCGATGTGATGCGCTACGTCTACAACCGCGTGATCCATGATCCGGACACCGATCAGAATCCGCAGTTCGGCTGGCTGGATGGCGATGGCGATCTGGTTTTACAATTCCCTGATGCGGAGGGGATCCCGGCAAACCTGGAGATCGATCTCAGGTTGGGTACCGTGCCGTCTCGAATGATGGCGCTCAACGAACTGGCGGCAATTGCCGGGAACGGCGATCTTTCCCATGCTCGATTGGCACTCAAGCGGCTCAAAGAGGTGGCCGAATATGACCACGATCCCAGGGTGCGTCATATGGCCCTGCGGGTGCTGGGTCTGGATATGGCCGAACCGCCATCTGTTTCCCTGGAGACCCGACCGCATGAGCCTTTACCGGCGGGAGGATATCCGACCAGGCCGTCGCGTTTGAAAAAAGTTGGGCTGCCGGTCGTCTTGATTGCAGTTCTGGCCTGTGTGGGATTGAGCCTTCTTACCGGTTATATCGCTCTGCGTGATCGGGGTAAGGAGATACCGATCACGCCGGATGCTCATCTGCTTGAGGAGGATGTCCCGGCTTTATTGCCTACCATCGACCCGGACTCAACAGAATCGGTTTCCACTATTGCCCCGGATTCCACATCACTGCCTGATGCTGGCATGGAAGCGATGGAGGTGGTGTTCGAGGATGATTTCGCCGAGCCCAGTCCACGCTGGGGTGATGAGCCGGATGATCGCCGGGCGTCACGAGAGTTTACAAATGGTCGCATGATTTACGATATTTACGGCCCATATGGTTTATGGTTCGCCCGCCCGTATGGACTGCGGACGTTTGATGCCACGATCAGCGTGGATGCGATCATACTCAGGTCGCAGCCTGATGCCGGTTACGGGATCATTTTCCGGCAGGAAGATTTTGATAATTACTACTATTACCGGATCGGCGCGGATGGCACTTATGCCCTGTTGATCCAGGAAAGTGGGGAGTTCCGATACCTGGTTGTTCCTAGAAGCCTGGGCGGAATTCTGTTTGAGGGTGAAATGCACCGTGCCGCCGTCAGATTGGACGGGGATATTATCACCCTGTATTTCGATGACGAACCGTTGGTAGAAGTCGAGAATCACCAGTTCCCGTATGGAATGACCGGGATCGCGATCCAGGCGCTCGATGAGACTCCGGTGCGGATTGCCTTTGATAATTTCCGTATCACCCAACCTTAATTCAGGTAACAAATGCGCGGCTATAACGATCGGCAGGATCAGAGACCATGAGCCGGATTGCGATTACGGGGGCACTGCTGGTCATGCCGGATGGCCCGCGCCGATTGACTCTGCGGATCGTCAACCGGCGGATTGCGACCATTGGCGGATCGCCGCAGCCGGGTGACCGGGTCTATGATCTGACCGGACATGCTATCTTCCCCGGTTTGATCAATGCTCACGATCATCTTCACCTCAACAGCTACCCGCGCCTTCGATTCGATCACCGGTATGAACATGCGCGGGAATGGACGCTTGAACTCCCCGAACTGCTCCAACTGCCTGATGTTGCTCATCTCACCGATGTACCCCGGCGGGATCACCTGTTCATTGGTGGGCTTAAAAACCTGTTGGCGGGCGCAACCCTGGTGGCTCATCATGGGAAACTGCCGGGTGCTGTGCGGGAAAGATCATTCCCGGTCAACGTGCTTGACCGGTTTGGTTGGGCCGAGTCGATGTCTTATTATTCGGCGGGGGTCAACCTTCCCTTGTCCTATTCTCGAACCCCGGATGATGCGCCCTGGATCATCCACATTGCCGAGGGTGTTGATCCGTTGGCCGTCCAGGAATTGGATCACCTGGATTCGCTGGGTTTGCTGCGCGATAACACAGTTCTGGTGGATGGGATTGGCCTGACTGACGAGGACATCGACCGGATTGTGGCGGCGCGGTCTGGCTTGATCTGGTGCCCGGAGTCGAACCGGTTCATATTAGGTCAGGTGAAGTTCCACGAGCGGCTGATAGGCCGGATGGCATTGGGTACCGATTCGCGGCTGACCGGTTCGTTTGACCTGTTGGAAGAACTCAAGGTTGCGGCGCAGATCAGCGGCTTGCCTGCCCGGCGGGTATTGGGCATGGTTTCGACCGAGGCGGCTCGGCTGCTGCGATTATCTGAGTATGGTCGCCTGGAACATGATGCCCCGGCTGATCTGGTGATTGTCGCTAATGGAACCAATGATGCTTACGAAACGCTGCTGAAATGCCAGCGTTCCGATTTGCGGTTGGTGATGGTTGGGGGGCATCCACGCATCGGCCAGCCTGATCTTGAGCCGCTGTTTGAGATGACGCGCACTCCTTTTGAACCGGTCGAATTAGATGGTGTGAAAAAATTGCTGGCCCGTGATCTGCATAGACGGTTGACCCGGCTGACGATCACCGAGCCGGGTCTTGAACTTTCGCCTGAGGGTACAGACATATGATCTGGCGCTGGTGGCTGCTAAGTTTCTTTCTTGACGCTGAAGAGCTGGTACATGTCATGCCCTCCAAGGATTTTGACTTCCGATTCATAGCCCAAATCTCTGAATAGTGAGCGGTAATCGATGGGTGTATCGCCGGTTAGCTGCCCGATCAACCTGATGAGCTGTGTCTTCCAGGTTGGGTGCGGCGCGGGGGCAAAATCAGCTATCCGGATCATCCCACCTATCTTACAAACCCGGAGCATCTCAGTCAGGGCTTGTTTTGTGTCAATCTCTGCGCCACTCAATGCATTGGTCTCGGTAACATAATCGAAAGTTTCGTCTGCAAACGGCAGCCGGTAGAAGCTGGTATTGATGAAGGTAGCCTCCGGTACTTTTTCGCTGGCTTTACTCAGCATTCCCTCTGATGTATCGATCCCGAAACAACGCAGCCCGTTCCGGTGAGCAAAAGCGATTAACGTTCCTGTTCCACAGCCGACATCCAGGATTGTGCCTGTGGTGAGACCCTCCGCTACTTGTCTGTGAGCGTCCTCGCCAATTGGGGAAAACACCCATGAAAACGAATCGTAGAATTTTGAGAGCAGGTTGTAAGTCTTTGGCGTCCAGAACTTTTGGGAAGAATGCTCTTTCATCAGTCTCCTTCTTTCTTGTGCTGGTACGGCGTTTGGAGGATGTGGTAGAGCACTACTGCCGTGCAGACGTGTACGTTGAGCGATTGGCCTTTGCCGTACATTGGCACAAATATTGAAAAGTCGCATAAGGCTAAGGCGCTGCGTGTCACCCCGTGATCCTCATTGCCGACCACCAGGCATAGTTTGTCAGGGTACTCAACCTCGTAATATGGCTTGGATTGATCGGTGATCTCCAACGCACAGATCTTATAGCCCTCGTCTCGTAGGATGCGCAATGCATCCTCAGCCTGCTTTTCATAATACCAATTCAGGTCGTGATGCCGGTTCCGCCCGACTTTCCCGATTGTTGCGTTGGGTGGGATCGGGGTGGCGGAACACAAAAACATTTTGTTTATCCCTGTACCATCGGCGATCCGAAAGAGCGACCCGACATTCATTGGGTAGGTTACACTTTGCAGCACCAACGCCAGATCACGGGTAGGGGGGTGCTGCCGCCGCCAATCCCGTAAGAAACGTTTAAGGGGTGTCCCGCGAAGTTGGTTCATCGAATGAATTCTTTTTGATTTGCCGGGAGCGGATCACGAAAATCGTGATGGCGATCAGATTACCGATGATCGGCCCACTGGCGATAGAGAACAAGAGTAGTAAATTCCGTGGCAGGTCGAATGATGACAGGATCAGGTAGACTGTTCCACTGATCACGATAAAGACCAGCGCCAATCCTAACCCGGCGAGACAGCCTTTCCCCAGTGAGTTGATGACCATCTGCCGGGCAAGCTGGGCATTCTCAGGTTGGATTTCCGGCGGGGGAGTGTCTTCGTCGTCGTTATTCCACATCATATACTGTCACCGTCCGGCTTTCTGCATCGAGCATCATATAGGTGCTCCGCCCATCCCGGCCCATAATTTCGCCAGGATTCAACAGCAGCGTATCACCGATCTTTTCTTCGGTCAGGGTGTGGTTGTGGCCGTAGCAGACCACATCATATAGCCCAGAGGCAGCCAGCCCCCTGGCGATCTCAGGGTAGTGGTTGACCGCGATTTTCAATCCGGCCAGCTCTAATTCGGCCAGTTGACCGTGCAGTTCCACGTT
>JBNKDD010000374.1:0-4791 GCA_050288085.1 Anaerolineae bacterium | reverse complement strand
TCCCCTGCTGGATCACCTGCCCGACCGGCAAATCTTTGGCCCGCGCCGAGATTTTTTGCCACGCCAGGAAAGCCCTGGGCATCGGTTCATCGCCGGTTGGCAGGCCGGTATTCATGATCACCAACCGGGCAAAACGATCCGAAAGCTGGGCGGCGACCGGTAACCCGATCAAACCGCCCCAATCCTGCACCACCACCGTGATCTGACGTAGATCAAGCGCTTCGATAAAACCGGCCAGGGTATCAAAATGCATCTGGAACGAATAAGCATCCCTGTCCGTGTATTTAGCAGATCGCCCAAACCCGACAAAATCCATCGCGATCACGCGGTGCTGGGCTGACAGCGGCGGGATCATCTTGCGATACAGGTATGACCAGCTTGGCTCCCCGTGCAAACACAGGATCAGGTCATCCCCCGCCCCCTGATCGACGTAATGCACGCGCAGCCCGTTAACCTCGGCATAACGCGGCTCGAAGGGAAAATCTGGCAGATTGTCAAAACGTTCATCGGGCGTGTAGATCACAGACATGGAACTGTCTCCCTTATCGGCATACTCAGCCAGCACAACCCTGATTTCGCCAAGCAAAAAGTTGAGATCAAGCGGCTTCCTGATATACCGGTCACAGCCTACCTGGAGACCCCGCTGCTGATCAGACCAGGACGTAAGCGCCGTCACCAAAACAACAGGCAGGTTGGCCGTTTCCGGCTGGCTGCGAAGCTCCTCACAGATCGTAAAACCGTCCTTATCCGGCAGCATCACATCCAGGAGCAGCAATGCCGGGTGATGCTTCTCAACGGCCTCCAATCCATCCTGGCCGTTGGTCGTGCCGATCACCTCGAACTCATACAGTTCGAGAAAGGCTTTCATTAACTCAATGGTATCCGGTTCATCGTCGATCAGGACAATCTTTGCCTTGCTCACCGCATCTTCTTTCTACGAGGTTAGTTGCTTCTCATACATACGATAGACCTTATACACTTCCCCACCCAGCATTTGAATGCCGCGATTCATCATATCGTTTGTCTCTAGTATCCAGGACATTTCGATATCCACATAACCACGCGGCAGCCCGGCTTTCATCAGTTCATAATACAACATGGCGTCGATCCCGGTTCCCCGGAATCCATCCACGATCCCCAGCAGCGCGACCCGGATTCGGGTGGGACGACTGGCGATCTTCCAATGCCAGACCAGCCGGAGAAGCTGCAACCATTCCGGCTCGCCGGGCTTGCACTTTGCCTTGCGGAGCGGTTCGTATAGGTCAACAAACGGTGCGGCGAAAGCTACCCGTTCGCCATGTTCATTTTCGATAAAGACAACAATGTTCGGATCAAGCACCTGTTTGAGGTTTGCCTTCATATGCTCGATCTCATCATCATCCATCGGGACGAAGCTCCAGTTCTGTGACCAGGCGTTCAGGTAGATTTCCTTCACAAACTCGACTTCCTTATCGAAGTCGCGCATCTTGAGCTTGTGGACGGTGTAATTACGCCGAGCCTTGAGCTTTTCAACCACCCGGGTGAGCTTCTCCGGGAGCTTATCGGCCTTTTTGCCACCCCAGTTTTGCCCATTGAAATACCAGTACAGCAAGTCCATGGCTTTCCCATAACCGGCGCTCTCGGTATAGACGTGGTAGTAGGGTTTGGCATGCAGGGTCATGATCATGTTCGGATGCTCGAAGCCCTCAACCAGCATCCCCAGTTCGCTGTTGGTACTGAAGGAGGCCGGGCCGCGCAGAGCGGTTGCGCCCCGTTCGCGCACCCAGGCTTCCGCGCTGGCTAACAGGGCATGGGCGGCTTCTTCATCTTCAAGGAACTCGAACTGCCCGAACCAGCCCAGGTTCTCCTTGTGATAGTCGTTATAGTACTGGTTGATATAGGCGATGATCGTGCCGACCGGCTGATCGCCCCGCCAGGCGACAAACTTCTCCAGGTCGAGATGCCGGAGTTCTGGGTTATGTTCAGGCTCAAAATACTCTACGTGTTCTTTCCAGAGAGGGGCGGCCCAGCCGGGGTCACCTTCGTAAACTTTCCAGGGCAGGCGCAGAAACGCCTGATTTTCCGCTTCGGTTGTAACCGGGCGGACAACGACTTCGCTCATGTTGCTCTCCTCACTGTTTATCGGCCCGGTGCTTATTATAAGCCGGGGATAGACTGTACCCAAAAAAGAACCGGCACCTGACCAAACAAAATACGCCCTGTAAACGATGATATAATGAGGTTAGCGTACAGCTCCACTTTCAACCAGCCTCATTCATCTATGCAGAGCAGGCCCAGGAGAGCAAATCATGAATACTGAACCGGGTATCGATCAGCCCCCGACCGGTGAGGTGATAGTCGAGGATCAATCATCCAGGTTGGTCAGCACTTACCTGATCGCCGGGTGGGCGGCGCTGATCATCTTGCTGATCCTGTCCGGGCTGCTCTACCGGAGGGTAGCGACTGCCCATCTCATCCGGCAGGTGAAGAGCCAGAACACGGCCTTTACATCCGAATTTGAACGCCTGGCCTGGCCTGAATTAAGCGAGTATGTCGCCGATGTTGTCCCACTGAGCAGCCGTGATGATCTGCAAGCACATCCCATGACAGAGCGATTCAAGCAGCTAATCGCGAAACAGGCGGACGGCCAGCCGGTTGTTAAGGTGAAACTCTACACACGTGAGGGCCTGACCGTGTTCTCGACCACGCCGGATGATATCGGCCAGTATTCAGACGACATTGCATCCCTCAGGGGATATCCTGAATTTGATGGCGCAAAACTGGCGCACTACAACAGTTTCGAAGCGCTTGGCGACACGATCAAGGACTGTGATCTGGTATCAAGTTATGATGCGTTTCCATCAAATCGTTACAGGCCGGAAGGCATCCTGGAAATTTACCAGGATGTTACCCCCTCGTTGCAGAGAATTAAACGGACCCAGGCCATCATCATTGGTACCGGTGTATTCCTTGTGACGTTGCTTCTGGGAATATCTATACTCGCACGATCATCAAAATAGGGTTATATCAGGGGAGGGCAAAATGTTAAGCGATATTCACCAGCATATCAATCAAGAAATCCGTCTTAACACCAGGACGGATACCATATTCGTGATCACCGCTATCGTATTTAATTTCATTATGATGGGGGTCAGTTCAGGGCTGGCCAGTTCTGCCGCCGAAGATCTGAACCGAGGGCGGTCTGGGCGCACAGCTATTATTGTGCTGGCTATCAATTTTGTCGTTGTCGTATTGGTCAACGGGGTATCCATCGTCGGGTTGCTCACCGGGCGAGCGACCCGCAAGACGCTTTCACAGGGCCTGATGAAAATGTACGAAGATTCCGAAGTAAGCCAATACTATCACCAATCCCTGCTGACTAACTATATGCGGCGTTACGTGATGTTTATTGCCATTATCGGCATCATCGGCCTGGCCTCCGTCCTGATCCCCCTGGTCGTTTTGTTGACGGCGTAAAATTGTTACGGCTTTGTGATGGCAATCCCGGCCCAAAAGGGATAAAGTCTCATGAACACAATCACACATTGAGCATCGCTGCACTCAACCTACACCCTCAACATCTATTAACATCACATTCAACCATCGACACCCTCCGCAGCATCATTGCAGCCACTGATTGTGTTTCAGGAGGCCAACTCTCCACTGGGTTGGCCTCTTTTATTTTCCCCCCTCTCCTGGAACCGTAACCGATATCCCATCGTCTTTATTGCATAGGGCACACTCACAGGCATGAGGGAGCAAATCACGATGCAAAATCGAAACGGAAAAGACGACCGGGTTAACCGCCGGGAATTTCTGAAGCTGATCGGCATGACCTTGTTCCTGTCATCTTGCAAGCAAGCGAGAGGGATAACCCAAACACCTACCTCAACATCGACGCCTGCACCCAGCCCAACACCCAGTTCAACGCCTGACCTGCGGCCTACGGGCGTCGAGTCCGATGGCTATCCCGATCTTGGCCCTACATCGACCTTTGCGCCTACCCCAACACTGGGGCCTGCGCTGCAAAGCTTCCCATCCACCCATAAGACCATAGCCGCTGGGCGGAACCACACCCTGGCGATCAGATCGGATGGGACGATCTGGGCCTGGGGCCAAAATGACGTCGGGCAGTTAGGCGATGGCACACAGGTCGATTCGCCTGTGCCGGTGCAAGTCTCTGGTATCAAAACCGCTGTTTCGGTAGATGCCGGTGAATACCATTCAGCGGCCCTGCTGGCTGATGGAACGGTCTGGGGATGGGGCAACAATGGCAGTCGACAGCTAGGCGATGGCACAAACTGGCCCAGGCAAACAACACCCGTACAGGCGAATTTGGAAGATACTATCGCCATGACCGCTGGCCCAAAATATATGGTCGCTCTGAAAAAAGACAGAACAGTTTGGGTGTGGGGAGATAATTACTTCGGCCTACCGGGAAACGGCAGCTATGATTGGGATGGCGAGCCAACCCAATCATTAATGGCAGATGCGGTGGCAGCAGCAGCGGGGAACGATCACATTCTGGGCATTAAAACGGATGGCAGTTTGTGGTCATGGGGAGACAACTGGTGGGGCCAACTTGGCCTGGGTGATGCTGTGTTTTGGCAAGCGACAGAACCGGTCCATGTCCCATCTCTAGACCATGTGATCGCGGTGGCGGCAGGCTGGGGATACAGTTTGGCACTGCGGGACGATGGCACGGTCTGGGCCTGGGGGCTAAATCATGATGGGCAGTTCGGGCACACCAACCTGGAACACAGTGCAACCCCCATCCATGTAAAAGGGCTGCACAACATCATCGCCATTGAT
>JBNKDD010000373.1:0-4806 GCA_050288085.1 Anaerolineae bacterium | reverse complement strand
AGTTCCAGGGCATTGATTTGCTAACTGCGGTTCCGGCGGGGCTGGTCGGGGCGCTGGGCGGGGTGGTTTACCTGGTCAGCGCTAAATCTCTGAATGAGTCAATGGGTCAGGGCTACTTCAGTAATCATTTAATCTGGCGGGCGCTGCTGGGTGGGATCGGGCTGGGATTGGCCGGGGTTGTCTTCCCGGAGGTGCTTTTTGCAGGGAATCATGCGCTGTCTTCACTTCTGAGCAGCGACCACAGTTGGTTAGTGCTGTTGATGGGTATCAGCAAGATTCTGATTACGGCTCTGCTGCTCTCTGCCGGTTGGAAAGGTGGACAGTTCCTCCCATTGATGTTTAGCGGGGCGGCATTGGGGCTTGGGCTGTCGGTGATATTCCCGGCAATTTCCCCGATCACCGGGGTGGTTGGCGGGATGACCGGGCTGACAACCGTCGCAATGGGCAGCCCGCTACTCGTGATCCCGGTCGTTCTACTCATCATCCAAAATGTGAAGCTGCTGGGGATCATCGCGAGCGCGGCACTGATCGGATATGGTATATTGCGGCTTTATTCAGTGCTTCAGAACAAAGCCGAGGTTCCGGTGGAAATGGCTCAATCAGAACAACCGCTCCCCGATATGGTGACAGAGGCTTAATCTAGCTCATCGCCCTATAAGATGTAGCAATCTCCTTGCATTAGCTGCAAAGATAGCCTCTCTAGCCTCATGCTCACCAGTTGCTCTCAACACAGAGAGTATCGGAAATGCCTGATTGAAGAACGGATAGTCAGAGCCAAATAGAAGTCGATGGCTGCCAATGGTGTCGATCATACGTTTAATATTGGCAGGAGGCTGAGTGCTGATATCAGAATATGTATTGGGGAACTTTTGCATCAAGTCAATCAGTTTGCTGTTCTGCTCTAAACCACCATGCGCAAAGATAAAAATAGCTTCCGGTATGTGTGACAATACTTTCTCATAGCGGTCAAGATTCTGTGTTTCCAGATTATTTTGGAATGATCCTGGCAGCTGCCGAGCAATATGATCCGGTAAGGCCAGTCCGCAGCAAGACAGGATAGGAAGAGAAGTATCCGCAAGTAACCTGACAAGGTCGATCATCCTATCGTCATCAATATCTACTTTTTGAATATGGGGATTGATTTTAAATCCTCTTACGCCCTTTGATAGACAACTTTCTACCTTGTTTTCAATCTTATCTTCATAGGGATGAATTGATCCAAAGGGCAATAAATACTCACTACCTGAGATACTGTCGATAAGTGCACCGGTGGCATCAAAATGCTGGGTGTTAATCGGTAAGATGACGGATTGTGCAACACTACCTTCCGACATATCTCTAAGCAGGCGATCAGTGGCAGCCTTTCGCAGCAGGGGGATTACGCCACGAAAGCCCAGGAGATCGGCGGCGGTACCAATGCCATTCGTAGTGAATAGTGATTCCGGCCAGGTTCGATATCCGATTGCATCTAAATTAAAGTACTTTGCTTCACCGGGGTAGCATGAGAGATCAAAGAAGCTTGCCTGGTTGTCTTCCATTTCCTTACGAAACAACCCCGGCAAGGAACCGGCAATACTTGAGAAGGTATGTGTGTGAAAATCTATAATTTCATAACCTTCTACCAGCTCTTTCCGGATGACAAAATCCCCACAATCGGTTAGTTCAAGCTCTGGATATGTTTCAAGGATTTGTTCTTTTGATTGCATAGTGACCTCTCTCATGGAAGCTGTTGACCCGAAAGTGTTACTATCGATTAGATGTAGATCAAAAACCACCCCAATTTCAGGGGTGGCCTCTAACGGAACCGACCTGACTATGAGACGGCAGGCGTTCTCTTCAGATGCCGCCTGAACACCATACTTAACAGCACCCCGTTGATGATCAAGACCAGCCAATCAATCGATAAGGCAAACACCTCGAAGCGATCCAGCCGCTCTAATCCAAACATGATCGAGATCACGATGAGCACCGCGATGGTCAGCCCAAACCCCGCGACAAATATCCACCGGATGGTGGATTCCAAGCGGCTTCGTTGTACAAATATAGGAGCCACAAAGAGGAACGAAAGGCTCATCATCAGGTAGCCCAGTTCTTCAAGCGCAATGAACACGCCGTGCGCGTTGTACTGGATCAGTAAAGGCAGTCCATTCGTTTCCCCGTTCATCAGGCTGACGGGTACAACCGAAAATTGGGTGAAATAAGCGCCCAATAATATCACCGCCGAAATGACGGCGAAGACCAACCCGATCTGACCAAATATCTTTTTGTGGTCTTCGGCATAAGCCTGGATCGCCACGACGAGGATCAGATAGATCAAGACCAGCAGCATGGCAAGTGGCATCCATAAAAAGTCCCTGGGGAATTGTGATACGGTATCCAGGTAGGGATACTCGACGCACTCACCAGGAGGGCAGTTTGCGCCGGATATCGGTATGGCGATCATCGCAAAACCAAAAGTGATGACAGTGATAATCGTTGTCAGGAGTGCCGCGTAATAACCTACCCGATGGGTTGTTCTCGTTGATAAATCAACGCCAGCTTGTCCGTCTGACATTCGTTTCTCCTTTCAAGCATCTCATTTTATATAACGATTGATCCGGCTTTTTATTCGGCAGTTCCGAGTGGGATGGGCAAAGAAGCCCCATGACTATAACAGAAAAGGCCAGAGATTTGAGCACGGAAATCTCTGGCCTCTTTAGTAGTGGCGTTGAATTACGTCAGCGGTTGCAAGTCATCCAGAATCCAGGGCAGGAGTTCGGATACGGTCGGGTGGATCATCATGGCTTTGCGGAACAGTTTGTAGGATTGGCCGGTGTACATAAATGGGGTAAAGACGCTGATCACCTCGTCGCCGCCGATGCCGAGGATGGCCGCGCCGAGGATTTCCTCGGTGTCCGCGTCAACCAGGATTTTGATCATGCCTGCCGTCTCGTCTTTTTCCCTGGCGCGGGCGATACGCTCCATCTTCCGGGTTGCCATCAATACGTTACGGCCACTGTCGCGGGCTTGTTTTTCCGTCATGCCAACACGGCCCAACGGCGGATCGATGTACAGCGCATAAGTCGGGATGCGCATCGACAGGTCACGGTCGTTTTCGCCGCTGTAGTGGCTCCAGAAGATTTCGCCATCGTTGACCGAGGTGTGGGTGAAGGCCCCTTTGCCGTTGATGTCACCCACCGCGTAGATGTGCGGGACGCTGGTCTGCATCACGTTGTTGACCTGGATATAGCCCCGGTCGTTGGCCTCAACTCCAGCCGCAGCGAGGTTCAGGTGGTCGCTGTTTGGGATTCGCCCGGCGGCTAACAGCAAGTGCGATCCATGAAGCTGTTCAGCCTGATCAAAGAAAACGGTAATCTGTTCCGGCGCGACCTGCTCAACCCGTTTGATCCTGGCTTCCAGGTGGATCGTAATCCCTTCATCCGCCAGGATTTGATGGGCGATCTCGGCGATGTCGGCATCTTCACGGGCCATGATCTGGGAACCGGCCTCTACGATGGTGACATCACTCCCCAGGCGGCGGAATATCTGGGCGAATTCCAGGCTGATATAACCACCACCGACGATCAGCAGATGGTCGGGCAGCGTTTTCAGATCGAGGAGGCGGGCGTTATCGAGCCAATCCACCCCGTCAAGGCCGGGGATGGATGGGATGCGGGGGCGGCCCCCGGCGTTGATGACGATGGTTTCGCCCTCAATCACCTGATCGCCGATGCATACCCGGTTCGGCCCGTCGAAGACCCCATAGCCGGTGTAAACGGTGACATTATCCATGTCACGCAGCCAGCTTTCCAGGCCCTCGCTGCCGCTATCCCGTATCTGGTTCTGACGCTCCATGACGCGGGCAAAGTCGATTTTCACGTCACCGGTCATCACGCCAAAATCCGGGCCGCGGCGGGCCATATGGGCGGCCCTGGCGCTGGCAACCAGAGTCTTGGTGGGAGTACAGCCATAATTGATGCAGCTCCCCCCAAAGCGGCCTGCTTCCACAATCGCGACGGTCTTCCCGGCGTTGGTCAGACGCGGCACAACTGTTCCAGTTGCCTGGCCGGTTCCAATCCAGATCACATCATATTGATACTGTCCCATGAAAGGCTCTCCCGATACTGATAATACATTTTACAGGGTTGTCCACCATTTAGAGCCTGTTTAGGGGCGTAATCTTTCGTGGAAATTAGATATGTGGGTCGGAAAAGGCATCTTAATCGGCAGTCTGCGGATGTGACTGCACGATCAAGATACCCTGAGACCTGATGATATCAGGCTGTGAGCGATGACTGTACCGGTGCTTGCTCTTGTTGAGATTGCTTGCGGAGTTTCACTGCACAGGTAGGGCAGCTTACCACTTCACGCACAATCTCAAAGCCAGTGCCACCAGGCACGGTGATCGTCTTTTTCCTGTTTCTACCCTGGGATATTTCTTTTTGCCGGGAGGGATATTGGCGGTGGCGGGTTTCAACGGGGACTCGGATTGCCTTTGTATTGGGTTCAATAACCTGTCCGCAGAGTTCACATCTATACATAAAGTTGGGATAGCCATCCTTTCTCATTCGCGTTAAGCGAATTAATTAAAAAACATGGAAAAAACCGGTTAAACGTATAGTACGTTTTCCGGTATACACAGATGATATAAACTGACACAATGATGTTCGTTGATTGGACTCACAGTGGAGATATCATCTCCTACAGTCTACTAGGAATTGCGGATTATTACAATCAAAAGACGCGACGGGGGTGTGAGCAAAACCTGACAGAGAAAATCAAGCAGCCCGGAACAAATCCCACTGGTGACTCAAATAAGCGGCACGA
>JBNKDD010000372.1:0-4808 GCA_050288085.1 Anaerolineae bacterium | reverse complement strand
CAACCGCCAATCGTCCAGGCGGTTGGGGGCAGACATGGCGACCACGCCCGCAACCGGTTCGCGCGATGCCAATGTCAGGCTGAGCGCTCCCCCCATCGATAGGCCCATCACAAATACGAGCCGACACTGCTCCCGCAGCAGTTCATAACCGGAGAGCGCGGAGAAATACCATTCCCGCCAGGTGATGGGAGAGAGATCGGTCAGGGTGGTGGCGTGTCCGGCCAATCGCGGCCCATGAACGGTATAGCCCTGAGCGTGGAGATACTGACCCAGCCAGCGTACCTCATGCGGGGTTCCGGTCAGGCCGTGAATCACCAGGCAGCCAATATCGTTTCCCGGATAAAAAAACGGTTTGGCCCCTGCCATGATGCTTAAGTCTTCCATGAGCAGCAGTGTACCATGCGGGCAGGGGTTCGTCTAGTGATAAGAGAGCCATCCACGAATTACACAAATTTCACGAATTAAAAGATTTAAAAAATTCGTGTCATTCGCGAAATTAGTGGACTTTATACCAATAAAAAAGCCTCAGTTGTGACACAATCGGGTTGCCCTGTACAATCAGCACCATGAATCAGATCGGAACCCTGGGTGAAAAATCGCTGCACGCCGCCCTGAAAGACTGGCTGGCCCAACCCGGCGATCAGTTTGAGGTGCGGGTTGAGAACTACGTGATCGACATTGTGCGCGGCGATCTGCTGATCGAAATCCAGACGCAGAACTTCTCCGCGATGAAGCGCAAACTCACCCGGTTGGTGAAAGATCACCACGTCCACCTGATCCACCCGATCCCGCAGGCCCGCTGGATCGTCCGGCAAAACGTCGATGGAAAGGTGCTCGGTCGGCGCAAGTCACCTAAGCGGGGGCGGTTTGAGCAGGTATTCGCCGAACTCGTCCGCATCCCCCACCTGATGGCTAATCCGAACTTCTCGCTGGAGGTGCTGCTGACTCACGAAGAAGAAGTGCGGCAGGACGATGGTCAGGGAAGCTGGCGGCGCAAGGGGTGGAGCATCTACGACCGGCGGCTGCTTGAGGTGGTAGACCGGCAGTCGTGGGAAACTCCCGACGATCTGCTGGCATTTCTGCCCGACGATCTACCCGATCCCTTCACCAACAAACAATTAGCCGCCGCGTTGAAGCTCCCTACCCGCCTTGCCGGTCGGATGACTTACTGCCTGCGGAAAATGGACGTTCTCACCGAGGTAGGCAAACAGGGGAACGCGCTGCTACTGTCGAAGCATGGCTAAGTTTTCTGCCCTTTTTCACAAGAGGGCGGGTCGCGAACCGCCCTACAAGCGGTTTTATGTCCAAATTGAGTTTCCTCAAATGATCGGGTATGCTTGTGCAGCCAAGAGCAAGCAATTACTGAAGCCGGTTAGCATTTGAAGGTACAACCAACCGTCAGCCCATCTGGTTCAAATGGGGGATCAGCATTATGCTTAAACAAACCGAAGACCTGGAGCGTGGAATACGCTTCGCCCATATCGTAGCAGAAGAACACAAGGCCGCACGCCTTCAAGTTGAGCATGTCTTGCTGGGCTTTCTGCTGGACGCCACCGGCCCGGCAACAACGGTGATTGAGCAGGCGGGGATCAAGCGGAAAGAACTGTGGGACATGGTCGCCGCCGACCTGGTAGACGGGAAAGAACCGTCGCCTCAAACACTTACCAAGGATGGTCACCTGACCTACCTGCTCGAACGCGCCCGGCGAAAAGCACAGAACGCCGGTAACCCGGCCATACATTCGCTTCACCTGCTGGCGATCATGGTGGAAGATAATTCGTTCGGCAAGCCTCTTCGCGAACTGGGGCTGTCCACGGATATGGTTGAGGCTGAGCTTCAGAAGCTCCCCCGCGAGAAGATACAACCGAAGGCCAAAGAGCTATCCTATAAAGCACGGCGGCGCAAAAGCGAAATACAGATTATCCAGAACCGTTTCAAGAATGCGAAGCTGCTCCGGCAGATCAGCCCGGTGTTCCTTGTCATCCTGGGTGTTACGATTGGTTCGGCGGTGCTGCTGGGCCTGAACCTTATCCCCGCTTCGCTGGGGGTGTTTCTGTTCGTGTTGAGCGGTTGGGTGGCTTCGGTCTGTCTTCACGAATATGGGCATGCGCTCGTCGCTTATTTGCTGGGGGACGACACGATCACGGAAAAAGGCTACCTGACGCTTAACCCCGTCCTCTACGCTCATGGTTTTCTGAGCGTCATTCTGCCGATTATCTTCCTGCTGATGGGCGGAATCGGGCTGCCGGGTGGGGCCGTATATGTTGATCGCAACCGGCTGCGCGATTTCAAGTATGGATCTGCTGTTTCGGCGGCTGGCCCCGCGATGACCTTGTTTTCTTTGCTGCTGTGCTGCATCCCGCTGTGGATTTTCTACCCGATCAACGGGATGTCCTTTGATATCTCCCCGGTATGGGCAGCGGTGGGTATGCTCGCTATGCTGGAACTTACCGCCCTGTTCTTCAACCTGATTCCCATCCCCGGCCTGGATGGGTATGGCATCATCGCGCCCTGGCTGCCTGCCCACGTCCAGATGGCGATAGCCCCTATTGGCCGCTTTGGCTTCTTCTTGATCTACATTTTGTTCTTCATGATTCCGGGCATGAGCAATGTCTTCTGGTCAACCATGTTTACCATGAGCACCTTGATCGGGGTAGACCCCATGTTGTTCTATGTTGGCTTTTCACTTTTCCGTTTCTGGGCTAACTGACAAAAAAAGGGGCGGCTGGCCTGCCGCCCTTAGCAACACTGTTTTTCAGTCAGGGCATCGTCAGGACAATAGCCCCGGTTACCGCCCGGCTTTCGATCATCCGGTGAGCCTGCTTCGCCTCTTCGAGTGGAAGCCGGGCCGCGATCACCGGATTGATGCTGCCGGTTTGCAGCATCTCAAATAAGGTCGCCATATCGGCCTGATACCAATCCGGGTGATCCTGGCGTAACTGGCGAATACGATAGAGTTTCACCGCACGCCCCGGTGTCAGGAACATCCCGGCAATGATCCTCACGTTGTTCAGATACTCAAGGGTGGCTCGTTCGGGATTGGCTGTGATGTTATTCTGACCGTAGACAACCACATGCCCACCGCGCTTGAGGGTCTGGAATGAGCGCGAGAAGTGCTTCCCGCCGATCGGATCAAAAGCGGCATCGACCCCGGCTCCGTTGGTCAATCGCCGGACTTCTTCCACAAAATCGGTGGTGCGATAATCAATTGGCTCGCCGCCCAACGACCGGACCAGATCATGCTTGGCCGCCGAAGCCGTCCCCAATGCCCGGACGCCCAGATGGCGGCAGATTTCAAGCACGGCGGTTCCAACACCACCCGCCGCACTGTGGATCAGGATGGTTTGCCCCTTTTGAACGCCGCTCGTTCTGACAAGCATCTGGTACGCAGTCAGATAGTTCAATGGGATGATGGAAGCGACCGCCGGATCGATGCCCTGCGGCACCGGGATCAGTTCATCGGCAGGAACAATAGCATACTCGGTATAGCCGCCGATCATGGTCAGAGCGGCGACAGGCTGCCCGATCTCAAATCCGGTGACGGTTTCTCCCAGTGCATCGACCACGCCCGCCAGATCATAACCGAGGGTCACCGGTGGGGTGATTTTTTCAGGATAGGACCCATTACGAACCGACACATCGGGGTAAGATGCCCCAGCCGCCTGGACCTTGACCCGTACCTCACCGGGCGCGGGGTCTGGAACCGGCGTATCAACTAACTTCATTTCATCGATATCACCAAATCTATCAATCATTACCTGCTTCATTATTATTAAATTCTCCCTGGCAACACAAAGCCATAGGCACGACAAAAACGTCGTACAAAGTCGTTATATATTTGAATTTCGAAACGTCAGTGAACTATCTTATGCGGAGTTAATCTTCCATAGTGAAACCCAGGTCTTTCAGCATCCGATCCAATTCGTTTTCGAACAGCGCCTTACCATCACCAAGAATGTCCCTCGACTGGCCGTAAAGCTCAAAACTCACCATACCGTGTAATTTAAACCACATCACCAGCACCAGATAGATCAATGTAGGAGGAGTGGTCAGGCCGCGCTCCTCAGACATGGCGGCGATCTGATCGGCCATCTCCGGCGACAGGCTGACCGGCGGCAGTTGGAGATCGCCTGCTTCCAACGCTTGAGTGAGCACCGCCAGGATGGCCGCCAACCCTCGACCGGCAATACTGGCATCGAGTTCTTCAGGGGCGTGATAACCGGGGATCGGGTTGCCGTAGATCAGCTTATAGTAGATCAGATGATCCAGTGCCCACTGCCGGTAGGCCGAGATGATCGCCCGGCCCCGCTCCAGATAGGTGAGCGTTTCCAGGTTTGTGGCAGCTTCGACAGCGTCATTCAATGAGTTAAACGCTTCGATCAACAAATCGGTGATCAAGGCATCCCGATCGCTGTAGTAGTAGTACACGGCAGACGGTGTCAGGTCGATCTCACGAGCAACCGCTCGCAGAGAGAGGGTTCCCGTCCCGGTCTGCTCCATTTGAGATAGGGCAGCCTGCCTGATCTCGTCACGAGTCTGTTGATGCTGCCGTTCTTTACGTTTACGTGCCATACAGTTGTCTGTCGCTCTAATTTTTGAACACTGTTCAAATTATAGAACGTCGATCAATTAAAGTCAAGGGGAGTTACGGAAAGGCGAGGCAAACCAGAGATTGGGATGCCTCGCCCCTCCAAACAGGAAGAGAGGGATTGTTCTTTACCAGATGCCGGGCAGAAGCCGATAGCGCGTCTTCTGAGCATACTCCCGGTAGCCGGGAAGTTCTTCTTGCAGGGTGCGATCCTCAAGGG
>JBNKDD010000371.1:0-4811 GCA_050288085.1 Anaerolineae bacterium | reverse complement strand
GAGATTATATTCTCGCCACCGACCTTATCGACTACCTCGATTCGGGTGAGTCCCGCCTCGCGCATCATACCCGTATACCGCTCTACGTCGATAGCCCCGGTGACGCATCCTGCCCACTGATCCAGTTGAGTGCGTAGTTCCTGGTTGAACTCGCCTTCGGTCACGATATCGCTGATCGAGATGCGGCCTCCTGGTTTGAGCACCCGGAACGCCTCGCGGAATACAGCTAGTTTATCCGGGGAGAGGTTGATCACGCAGTTAGACATGATCACGTCGATGCTGTTATCCTCGACCGGAAGCGCTTCGATCTGCCCCCGCCGGAATTCGACGTTGGTGATTCCCATCTTGGCCTTGTTCTGGTTAGCTTTTGCCAGCATTTCAGAGGTCATGTCCACGCCGATCACGTGTCCCTGTTTGCCTACCTGCCGCGCTGCCAGAAAGCAATCGATGCCGCCGCCGCTGCCCAGATCAAGGACGGTTTCACCGGGTTGCAGTCCGGCAATTGTCACGGGGTCGCCGCAACCCAGGGATAACCCTGTCACGTCAATGGGCAGCCCTTCCAATAGTGTGGGGTCATACAGGTCTGATGAGCAGCCACAGTCAGCGCTGGATGATTCAGTCCCACAGCATGAATCTACTACTGGGAGTGCCAGATCAGCCCGGTGTGCAATCGAACCATAATGCTCACGTACTGCCTCGTGAATCCGGCTGCTGTCTTGATTTTCCATCTTTACTGAACTCCTATATTGATGTTTGTCGATATATTCTGACAAAAAACATTGATATTTATCGATATGTTTGGGTAAAAAAACTAGTCGTGGGATGTAGCGATTGAATCAACCGGGATGGTATCACCGGTATAATCCGGGGCAAATCGCTGCATCAGTGCACCACAGCATATGGTCAGGCGTTCCTGGTTCAACGAGTAGAAGCGCTGCCGCCCTTCCTGCCGGACATGAACCAGATCAGCTTCTTCCAGCTTTTTTAAGTGGTGGCTGACGGTTGGCTGGTTGATGCGCCCCCCCAGCTTATCCACGATATCGTTGACGCTTAACCAGACGCAGCACAGGTGTCTCATAATTTCCTGGCGTGTCTCGTCGGCCAACGCTTTTGCAAAACTTACCGGATCAATGCCCATATTTTGATTATATCGATAATTGTCAATATGTCAAGCGCATTTTTGCCCTGGTAAGAATCTCGATTTTGAGGAACCATAATGATGACGAAACCCTTACAAATCATTCGCAGATTTTTGTTTTAAAGTAAAATATAGTTGAAACTTGATCGTGATGTAAAACGTAATGAATGATAAGTTTCGTGTTTTACTGGTATTGAATCCGTAGGGAAATTGTAACGACTTCCGATTGCCGCTTATGGAATACAACGATACAATTTCGCGGGTGCATTGAAACGATCCCACCGAGTAAGTGGTATCAGCTTTTGAAGCGAGGTGAAATATGCGGATTACCGGAAGAGGTCGTTGGGGGATGTTACTGGACATTCTCTCCCAGATGAGTGAATTGGAGAGCCGGATAATCGTACAGGGTGACGGAGCCGTTGACTACCTGCCAGAGGAGCTATTGGATCGTTGGTATGCCACGTTTCAGGGTGGACGGGGATTGAGCGGTATCGGACTCTATAAGGGTATCCTGTCGGTGTTATGGGATTTTGATGCCCAGCTTGATGAGATCATCGATTCGCTTCCGGAGAATCCGGATAATCGGGAGGAATTGATACTCCACGATGAGACGTGGGATGTCATCCGCGAGATGGCCGACTGGACTCTAATCCAGATTACCGAACTCACTATTCCGGAGCGGGTATGGTTCAGTGACAACTGATCGTTAAAGTTTACCCAGCCAGACCGCAGCGAGAGATTTCCACATCTCTCGCTGTTTGATTTTCAGCCCAAATTCGATATTATGTGAATTCGAACGTTTGATACTTTTCTGGGATATTTTTATGACACAGCCAAAGACCTACAACATCCGAACCTGGGGCTGTCAGATGAACGAAGCCGACTCGCAGCGACTCGCCAGCGAGTTGGAACGTTTAGGATTGCGTCATACCGAAGACGCCGATGCTGCCGACGTGATCGTGCTGAATACCTGTGTCGTGCGGCAGAGCGCAGAAGATCGAGTCTATGGTCGCCTGGGTCAGATCAAGGTGCTCAAGCAAGAGTACCCGGACAAGATCGTCGGCCTGATGGGCTGCCTGGTCGGTGTCCGTGATCCGCTTCCACTGCGACGGCGCTTTCCGTTTGTTGATGTGTTTCTGCCACCCAGCGAACCGGGGCCGATGGTCGATTTTTTGCAGGATAAGGGCCTGGAACAAGACCTGATCGCTGAAGAAGAATCGGCGCGGGCGGTACGTGATGCGCTGCAAGATGGCGATTTGATCCTCCCCTCGCACGAGCGTGGTAGTCTGATCAGTGCCCATGTGCCGGTGGTTTATGGCTGTTCGCATGCCTGCTCATTTTGCATCATCCCGTTCCGGCGTGGCATTGAACGCAGCCGCAGCGTCGGTGAAATTGCCTCAGATGTGAGATCATTGGTGGGGCAGGGGGTGAAAGAAATCACCCTGCTCGGCCAGATTGTAGATCGCTATGGCAAGGATATCCCCGATGGGCCAGACCTGGCGGAACTGCTGCGGGTTATCCACCAGATTGACGGGTTGGAGCGGATACGTTTCCTGACCTCACATCCGACCTGGATGACCGATAAGCTATTGGACACGGTTGCCGAACTGCCTAAAGTCTGCGAACATATCGAAGTGCCGGTTCAGGCAGGTGATGATATTGTGCTGGAGCGCATGAAACGCGGTTACACCCAGGCCGATTACCGCCGCCTGATTGCCCGTATCCGTGAACGTATCCCCGGTGTGGGAATCAACACCGATATCATCGTTGGCTTTCCAGGAGAAACAGCGGCACAGTTCCAGCAAACCTATGATCTGCTGGCAGATCTCAAACTGGATAAGGCCCATGTTGCCATGTACAGCCCGCGTCCTCATACCGTCTCGGCCCGGTCGATGGAAGATGATGTGCCGCCTGAGGAAAAGAAGCGCCGCTTGCTGGCACTTGACGAACTGCAAAAGCGGGTGGTAGCCGAGATCAACAGCCGTTTCCTCGGCCAGACGGTCGAAATCCTGGTTGAGGGTGAACAAAAGGGAAAATGGCGAGGCCGCACGCGCCAGAACAAGCTGGTCTTTTTCGAGGCGGATGGTGATTGGCTGGGCAAGCTGGCGAATGTGGAAATCGTCTGGACAGGCCCCTGGAGTATGCAGGGACGGCTGCCCGGTACGCATGCCACCTCACAAGAAGTGATCCCAATCGCGGCAGTACAGTAAACGGATTATCAAATAACGGGGGATAGTTTTGACAACATTGCTTCTCATCCGGCATGCTCAGAATGAATGGGTGCGAACCGGTAAATTAGCGGGCTGGACTCCCGGCGTGCATCTGAATGAAGAGGGTCAAAAACAGGCCGAATTGCTTGGTGAGCGGCTTGCAAGCGCCAAGTTGCAGGCGGTATACTCAAGTCCGTTGGAGAGAGCGGTTGAAACTGCTCAGGCTGTCCTCAAGCATTATCCCAATCTTGAACTCCAAATTGAACAAGGCGTCGGTGAGGTCGATTTTGGGAAATGGACGGGCAAACGGTTGCAGCAGTTAGCCCGCACCCGGTTATGGAAGGTTGTTCAGGGATATCCCAGCGGGGCACGGTTTCCCGGTGGTGAGAGTTTCCGCGAGATGCAGTTTCGTGTTGTTACGTCATTGGAAGACATCGCGGCGCGACATCCATCCGGGGTTGTAGCAGTCATTTCACATTCTGACGTGATCAAGGCTATGGTGGCCCATTACACCGGTATGCACCTTGATTTATTCCAGCGGATTATCATCTCGCCCGCCTCCATATCAATTATCGGGTTAGGGCGAATGGGGCCGCGTATTTTTCGGCTCAACGATACCAGCCATTATGATGTGCTTAATAAAGATGGCAAACATCCAGTTCAATCCTAACGCAAGTAAGGGATATCATGGCTATAGATTACGAATATGATCCAGTAGACTTTGTAACGGTTGGGACTATCGGTGCGCCCGGTCAACGTGTTTTCCATTTGCAGGCCAAGCAAGAAGATGAACTGATCACCCTGATCATCGAAAAGGAGCAGGCTGAAGCCCTCTCCGCCAGCATCGATTCTTTGCTGGAAGAGTTAGATAAGGACCTGGGCCTGAAGACGCCAACGCAGGACGAGGCTCAATATGATTTTGACCTGCAAGAACCGATACTTCCCGTCTTTCGTGTAGCGCAAATGGGATTGGGTTACGATGAGGAAAACGACCGTCTGGTGTTAATCGTCAGTGAACTGCAACTTGAAGATGAACCTGACGAGCCGCGAGTCGCTCGCATCACGGCCTCGCGCGATCTAATGCGTGCGTTGGCCACTCACGCAAAAGGTGTTGTTGCCAAAGGGCGGGCTGATCCCAGGAGCAATGGTCATCGCCATGCATAAGGCCGCACCGGTAGTTTTGTTGAAACCAACCTGCTATGACTGACGATCGTCAACAACCTGCCCTTTCGACTCAAAGAGCGTTAAAGCTGCTGCAAAAAGGTAAGTTAAAAGAGACGCACGGCTTACTTCCCTGGAGTTCCAATTATACATTCCTGATGGATATCGAAGACGCGGAACACCGGGCAATGGTTATTTACAAGCCTCGCCGGGGGGAGCGTCCTCTGTGGGATTTCCCGGATGGTACGCTTTGCCAGCGTGAGGTGGCCGCTTTTCTGATCAGTGAGGCTTTGGGATGGGGG
>JBNKDD010000370.1:0-4939 GCA_050288085.1 Anaerolineae bacterium | reverse complement strand
TCAATGGTCTGAAAGAATCAGTCCTCACATGAACGTTGCAACAAATGCATCACCGAGCTTTCTCTACTTTCGGCAGAAGTTGCTCGAACTTTTATCGGAGCAATAGATTGATGGATTCAGCTTGGCAATACAGTTCTAATTCCTGTAAATGTCCAAGGAGATCTCGTGGCATATTGGTTAAATCATTTGATGGGTAGCTCTGCTGTAGAAAAACCTAAGATATAATGTCCGCTATTGAGAATTGAACAAGCCATTATGCATTACGGCCTAATGTCTCAAATGGGTCGAACTGAGACCCAAGTGTTTATCTGCTAAATGAGTATTTTCCGCTGGCCTCCAGCAAATTGTATATTCGAGCTGAATGGTTCCTGTGGATATAGCTACTGACTATTTGGCATAAATGCTGAATGACCGCTCTTGAAAAATGGTCATATGGACTGGGGTCAGGTTGAACCAAAATATGATTATCTATCTGTCAGATTGAGTTCGGTAATTTACAAACAATTCGACATTTTCTCCTATCCCTACCAAATATCCCCACATTAATATAGTTCGAAAGCACGCATCTAGAGGTGCGCTTTAAACCGTATTTAATCCAATCAATCTATGGCAATCTTGTTTCTCCCTAGCATAACGAAGGAGAGCACGGATTATGCAAGACGAAGAGAGTTCCACTGTTGTTCTGGAAGGGCAAATAACAGGACGTTACGGACTACTGCTGTCGCAAACCCAATTGGCTGAACTGCTCGGCCGCACTACGGGTGGTTTACGTTACAGTTTGAGTTACCCAAGTGATCACCAGACTCGCGCGCTCAAGGCCTGTGGCCGCAAGATCGGTCGCCGTGTCTACTACCCTGCCACTGAGGTCGCGCAGATCATTGTCGGATCTGTAACGCAATGAGCAACACCATCATCCGCGCACCTCGACGCCATCGATTCGTCATCATCGACCAACATGCTGTTGAAGATACACGCCTGTCCTGGGCAGCCAGGGGCCTGCTCGGATACCTGCTATCCCGCCCGGATGACTGGAAGGTGCTAATCAATGATCTGCGCAAACGGGGTGATCTGGGGCGCGATGGAATCTATAAGTTGCTCCGGGAACTGCGCGAAGCAGGATATGTTAGATTTATGCGAGCACGTGACGAGCAGGGCCGCATTCGCGGTGGCAGATACCTGGTCCAGGAGATCCCAGACTTACCACATCCGGATTTGCCGGATACGGTTGAGCCGGATACGGCTGCACCGGGTCCGGTGAACCCGGAAGCATTACCTAATACCGATAGATACTTAAAAAGAACTACCACTACTACACCGATTGATACCAAAGAGTGTAGTAGTAGTTGTAGTGAGACGGAAAGTGATCGAATCGCATTCGTCCCCTGGATTCCGGAGGAGCTGAGAATATCCGCCGTGAACAAGGTCGCCAAGCTTGATCCTTGGGCTGCACAGATCGTCATCGATGAGTGGGCAGGCATCATGGCCACAGGCCGTATCGAAAGCTCACCGTTGGGTTATCTCCACGCCCTGGTGAGTCGATTTGAGGCAGATGAGTTCAGGATGCAGTATGCCAATGATGTTGCGCAATGGCGCGAGCAGGAGAGGGCTGGGGCAGCTCGGCGTACAGCCGGGCACAGTACAGGCCTGGAGCCGACGGCGTAGTGCTCACTTGTCGCAAAGGACTGCAAATTTTGACAGGTGATGACAGTGTCATCACCTTAGCAAGGATGGAGTGGTTACAGTGTAACCACTGGTCCACAAAGCGCCGAACGGCTGTGCAAGCTGCTGAAAGCGGCTGCTGTGTCAGGCAAAAGGACCCGGCACACCGGCTGCCATGTACGAAGCGTCCGTGTCACTACCAAGTAAATCGCAGTAGTGACGCGGACGGAATCGAGACCCAAGTACGCAGCGTGCAGGCATTTGCAAATCCACGTCCGAATTCCCCAGGGATTACGGTGTCGTTTGCTAAACATTATTTGCAACATCGGGAACGACAACGACGTAAGACTTGTCTATACTTTTCGCACGCAATCAGTTTTATCCGTGGCCACTACGGCAAAGTGGCAACCAAGGCGCCGTCGGGTCGTGAAACCGGTGCATCAGCGCAAGCTGCGATCCATCTTCAACATCGGGCAGTTCCTCACCGGTCTGTCCATCTTCCACATCAGAACAACCCCCCAGGGTCTGTTCATCTTGCAGGCATCTGTCTGCCTTTCAACGTACGAGCTTCGTGCTGGGCGATTGCCTTTGGCTATTGTTTCGCCGTGCTCATTTTTCATTCAATGCAGGATTGTCCTGCTTATTTCAAAGGAGGTGTTTAACCACACTCAAAGTACGCCCGTGCTCGGGCACGTTGGATCACGCGGAGCTATCCCTCAACCGAGGAAAGCACGCGTTGCCTCTGACTAGGCATTGTCAGGTTGATTGGGGGTTGTGCCCCATGATCGTTCCGCTAGAGCGGACTTGTCAGTTCAGGCTGGCTAGTAGATCAGAAACACTAACCAGAAATCCGGAGCCTGGCGGACCCAGGTGATCGTGACGAGGGAAAGCAGGGTTGAGTCAGATTTGGAGATCGTTTGAGGAGAATAATTGATGTATTTGACGAAAAGAATCTCCAAATATGGCCAACAGCAGATTTTTCGCAGTAGATCAATCCTGGGTTTGCCAGGCTCCTAACACATGAGAGACCTGAACTACCAACTGAAACAACTTTGTCATCAATGCCGGGAAGGCAGCTATGCAACCCAGTCCAAACGCGAGTGGATGCTGAGCCTGATGGCGAACCAGCTCCATGAGCTGGGCTATCGTAAAATGACGCCTCGATCCCTGAAACCAAAACACATCGAGGCGCTACTCAAACTATGGAGAGGGCAGGAGCTGTCAATCGGCACCATCAAGAACCGCATGGCCGTGATCCGCTGGTGGGCGAACAAGGTCGACAAGCGAAACGTCGTAGCCAGGTCCAACGAGTACTACGGCATCCCGGACCGGCGTTTTATCACTAATGAATCCAAGGCCAAGACTGTTACCCAGGAACAGTTAGAGAAGGTTCGGGACGAACATGTGCGCATGAGCCTGGAACTGCAGCAGGCCTTCGGTCTACGTAGAGAGGAGGCGATGAAGTTTCAGCCGAGCTTTGCTGACCAAGGCGACCATATCTTGCTCAAGGCAAGTTGGACCAAGGGTGGCAGGGAACGGATCATCCCGATACGAACAGATGAGCAAAGGGAAGTACTCACCCGAGCGCGCCGCCTGGCAGGCCTCGGTTCCCTGATCCCAAGTAACCGCAACTACGTGCATCAAATGCGCGTCTACGAAGGCAATACCCTGCGCGCCGGACTTTCTCATATGCATGGTCTACGCCACGCCTATGCCCAGAACCGCTATGAGGAACTGACCGGCTGGAAGTGCCCGGCCGCCGGCGGACCGAACAGCAAAGCCCTGACACCGGAACAGCGCGAGCTGGATCGCGAAGCCCGGCTTACCATCAGCCGGGAGCTAGGTCATGAGCGCGAGGCGGTGACTGCGGCCTATTTAGGGCGGTGAGGCTCAGCCATAGGCTTACAATTGGCCGGGCAACAAACTTACGATCAGCCGAGCCTGAAGCTTACGATTAGCCGGGATCAGTGAGCACTTGGTAATGTGTATAATCGTTGACATATATGCATTTATGTAGATACTTATACACATGTCAAAAGAGACGACCAAGACAGAGCAGGTAATCGAGCTTGCCAGGCAGTTGGGGGTACTGCGGGTTCGCGACCTAACTTCGAGGGGAATTCATCCGGAATATCTGCGCCGCCTGTGCAATAAAGGCCTGCTCATGCGCACGGGGCGAGGGTGCTATATCTTGGCCGATGCCGATATTTCAGTTCATCATGGTTTGGTTCAAGCCTGTAAACGGGTGCCGCACGGTGTGATATGTCTCCTATCCGCACTCCAGTTTCATGAGCTAGGTACTCAGAGCCCCTTTGAGGTTTGGATGGCCCTGGATCGAAGGGCAGCACGGCCGCGTATTGACTACCCTCCGCTACGCATCATGCGTTTTTCCGGTGAGGCACTGTCGGAAGGTGTCGAAGAACATAAGATCGAAGGCGTTAAGGTCATGCTCTACAACCCAGCAAAGACAGTGGCCGATTGCTTCAAGTATCGCAACAAGATTGGACTCGATGTGGCGCTGGAGGCGCTCAGAGCGTGTCGGGAGCAGAATAAAAGCAGCAATGATGAACTCTGGCACTATGCAAAGATCTGTCGGGTAGCGAATGTCATGCGCCCCTATCTCGAGGCAACGGCATGAGTAGTGATCGTCCGGCCAATCTTGCGGCATCTATCCGTCAACGGCTTCTGAATCTGAGTGTGAGCCGAAACGAAGACCCGAATCTCACTCTGACACGGTATGCCCTGGAACGGTTGTTATATCGGCTGGCCAATTCCGGATTTTCGGGCCAATTTATTCTAAAGGGTGCCATGTTGTTTGCGATTTGGGCGGAGTCACCCCATCGCCCAACACGCGATCTGGATCTGCTCGGCTTTGGTGACGCATCCGAGGAAAGGATGGTTGAGGTTTTTCAGCGGCTTTGTCAGTTGGAGATCGATCCGGACGGGCTAATGTTCGATCCCAAAAGCGTGCGTGTCAGTGAGATACGTGAAGGTCAGTCCTATCTAGGTCAACGTGTGAAGCTGATAGCGCTGCTGGGCTCGGCCAGAATACCGGTGCAGGTCGATATAGGCTTCGGGGATGCCGTCACGCCAGAGGCAACAGAGATCGATTACCCAACACTGTTGGATTTGCCGGCACCAAGAATCCGCGCCTATCCGCCTGAGGCAGTTGTTGCTGAGAAACTTCAGGCAATGGTGGCACTTGGCATGCAGAATAGCCGGATGAAGGACTTTTATGATCTTTGGATTATCGCAAGACAGTTTTCCTTTGAGGGTGAAA
>JBNKDD010000369.1:0-4944 GCA_050288085.1 Anaerolineae bacterium | reverse complement strand
CTGGGTGCACTGCTGTTCGGCCCGGCGGTGATGTCGGTGCTGGGCGGGATCGTACTGCTGTTCCAGGCGTTGTTATTGGCCCACGGCGGTCTGACCACCCTGGGCGCAAATACGGTCAGCATGGCGATTGCCGGGCCGCTGGTTGCCTGGGCGATCTGGAAGGGGCTGAACGGCAAGATCAAACAGGGCGTGGTGGTATTCCTGGCAGCGGCACTGGCCGACCTGATCACCTACGTTGTGACGGCCTTCCAACTGGCGGTGGCCTATCCTGATCCGGCGGGCGGGTTCGCGGCTTCGTTTGGTAAGTTCCTGGTGGTCTTCGCTGTGACTCAAATCCCGCTAGCCATCAGCGAGGGTCTATTGACGGTGATCATCTGGAATGCCCTGCGATCCAACGCCCCGTCAGAATTAGAATCACTGGGCATCCAAGCAACTGCGTAGAGAGGGAGACAGGTAGATATGGCACAGGCCACTCAAACCAAGAACTCGACCACCTGGCTGTTGATTGCCGGGGTAGTGATACTGGCCGTCCTGGGATTAGTTGTCGGCAATATGCTGGTACCCGGCACCGAATTTGGCGGCGCTGATGGTCAGGCAGAAGAAGTGATCGCCGAGATCAACCCGGACGTTGAACCCTGGTTCGAACCGCTCTGGGAACCACCAGGCGGTGAAACCGAGAGTCTCCTGTTTGCGCTGCAAGCCGCATTCGGCGCAGGGATTGTCGGCTATGTGATCGGCTTAAAGCGCGGTCAAAAGCAAGGCAAAGTAAGTTAGGTTAGCAAAACAAAGCATCCTGCGGTGCTTTGTACCCCCTGGCGTGAGATGACGGGTGCCTGCAGACACATCCGTCATCCACGCCCCTAACCGGCAAACCATACACAATACCGGCAAGCAATATGGAACTAATCGACCGCTACGCTTACGCCAACCATATCCGAGCGGTAGACCCCGCTTACAAAGCCTCTTTTGCTTTTTTGATTCTGGTGCTGTGCCAGGTTCTTGATCGCCCGTTGGTTGGATTGACCGCCGTTGTCTGGATGTGGGCGCTAACAACATTTCTAGCCGGACTGCCTGCGGGGGTGTTCGGCAAGGTGCTGTTTGCCGAGGCTTCTTTCCTATTATTGGCCGTCGCGGGGCTGGCGGTCAGCATCACAACCAAGACATCCGACCTGACCTGGTCGATCAAGGTCGGGCCGCTGTATATCGCCAGCAGCCTCGATATGCTTGATGTGGCGGCACGGGCAGCGTTCCGGGCATTGGGCGGGGCGGCGGCGATGAACTTCCTGGCCTTGACCACCCCCCTGGTTGATATGATCGACCTGATGCGGCGAATGCGGGTGCCAATCATATTAATCGACATTATGACCATTATTTATCGCTTCATCTTCGTTTTATTAGAAAGCCTGGAACGGATGCACACCGCCCAGGAAAGCCGGATGGGTTATGCTAATTTTAAGCGGGGGATGAACAGCGCGGGGATGCTCGCCAGCCGGTTGTTTATCGATGCTTATGAGCGCAGCCAACGGCTGAACACCGCTCTATCCAGCCGGGGATTTGATGGGGATTTGAACGTACTGCCGATTGAATACCGGTTCGATTGGTGGCTGATCGGATGCGGGGTATTGACCATCGCCAGCCTGATCGTGATTCGGGTGGTGGTGTATTGAAAGGTAAAATATCCACAAATTTCACCAATTGGAAATTTTATACGACCACGCTTATCCGGTTGACATTCCTATTGCGGAGTCCAGACTATGAACGTGATACAGGTCGATAATCTGCACTATACCTATCCCGGCTGTGATTCGGAAGCGCTGCGCGGGGCATCACTGACGCTGCCTGCCGGGAAAAAGGTGGCCGTCGTCGGGCGGAATGGCTCCGGCAAATCGACGCTCTTTTTGCATTGTAACGGCATTCTCCGGCCCGGTGATGGTACGGTGACCTTCTCAGACAGGCGGCTGACCTACGACCGTGCATCGTTGTGTGAGGTGCGGCGGAAGGTCGGGGTGGTCTTCCAGAATCCCGATGATCAACTATTCAGCGCCAGCGTCTACCAGGATATCAGCTTCGGGCCGCTCAACCTGGGCATGAGCAAAGAAGAAGCGCGGCGGCAGGTCGAAAAGGCCGCCGAAGTATGCGACATCACCCATCTATTAGACCGACCCACCCACGCCCTGAGCGGCGGTGAAAAGGCCAAAGTCGCGTTGGCAGGAGTATTGGCGATGGACCCGGTGGTACTGATCGCCGATGAGCCGACCGCCAGCCTCGATCCCTGGATGAGCCGCCAGGTCTTTGCCATCTTTGAGCGGCTGGTACAACAGGGAAAAACGGTAGTGCTCGCCACCCACAACATCGACGTGGTGAAACGCTGGGCCGACCTGGTAGTGGTGATCGATCAAGGGGTGGTGCTGGCGGTCGATACGCCGGAAAACATCTTTGCAAATGAAGAATTGATGGCATTAACGCGGTTGGATGAGCCGTTGTTTTAGGGAGTGATGATGTATCCAATAACCCTGACACACATGAACGGTGCTCCGGTGGTGGTGGTCGGCGGAGGGCCGGTCGGAGAGCGCAAGGTGCGCGGACTGCTGGCCGTTGGCGCAGGCGTCCGAGTAATCAGCCCGGAGGCCACCGACCAGATCAAAGCCTGGGCGGAGGAAAACCTGATCCGGTGGGATCAGCGGCTCTATCAATCGGGCGACCTGAATGGTGCAGCACTGGCCTTTGCCGCGACCGATCACCGGGCGATCAATATGATGGTCTCGCGGGACGCGTCGGTACAGGGGATCCTATGTAACGTAGTCGATGCGCCGGACGAGGGGAGTTTTCACGTCCCGGCAGTGTACCGGGGTAAGGGCCTGCTGATCATCGTCAGCACAGGGGGAGAAGACCCGGCCCTGGCTGCGAAAGTACGGGATCAGATCGCGGCGTGGTTAGCCGGTCAGAAAGAGTCAGCTAATGGCAACGGCCATTCTGGTCAGGACTGAGAGTTAGCATGGCGGGTAAAGCATATTTAGTAGGAGCAGGCCCCGGTCGCGCCGACCTGATCACGGTGCGCGGGTTGGAACTGATCCGGCGGGCAGAGGTGATCATCTACGACCGGCTGGTTGCCCCGGAACTGCTGGACGAAGCACCAGCCGAGGCCGAGTTAATCTTCGTGGGGAAAGCGCCCGGACACCATGTCAAAACACAGGATGAGATCAACGAACTGCTGGTGGATCGGGTCAAGGCGGGGAAACAAGTTATCCGGTTGAAGGGGGGCGATCCGTTCGTATTTGGGCGGGGCGGCGAAGAAGCGCTGGCACTCGCCGATCATGGCCTCCCATTCGAGATCGTACCGGGGATCACCTCGTCAATTGCGGTTCCGGCTTTTGCCGGTGTGCCGGTCACGCACCGGGGTATCTCGACTGCTTTTGCCGTGGTGACCGGTCACGAAACTCCGGACAAGGGCGACCCGGAAACCAATTGGGAAACCCTGACCCAGGTCCCTACCCTGGTGATCATGATGGGGGTAGGTCGCATCAAAGCGATCTGCGAGGCGATCATCAAGGCGGGGAGAGACATCGACACCCCGGCTATCGCCATCCACCAGGGGACGACCGATCAGCAGTGCTCCGTCCGGGCAACATTGGGGACGCTGCCGGATGCAATAGCCATCAGCGGACTCATCCCACCATCGGTGATCGTGATCGGGGAAGTGGCGGCACTATCGGATCAGATCGCATGGTTTGAGCCAGAGGGGGACGCTGGCGGGTTTGAGTCAATTACCGACGAACAATGACATCATCAGGGGATATCCATCTATGTCAAAGCATGAAATCTTGTTAATCGGACATGGCAGCCGCGTGCAAGAGGCGGTGGAAGAATTTGTGACCTTTGCTGGAGCGCTATCGGAGCATATCGGGCAACCGGTCGATCACTGCTTCCTTGAACTGGCAGAGCCGGAAATGATGCACGGCCTCCATAAAGCCGCCGAACGCACCGGTAAAGGCGGGGAACTGCTGATCCTGCCGATGTTCCTGGGGTCGGCCTTCCACATGAAGAGTGAAGTCGCCGGGGCGATTGAGCACATCCAGGAAGATTTTCCTGATGTGCACATCCACTACAGCACGCCGTTGGGCTTCCATGTCAAGCTGGTCGAATTAATGCAGATTCGGGTTCAGGAAGCGCTCGACTCGACACCGGGCGCGCTGCCGCCGGAAGAAACCGCCGTGCTGGTGGTGGGCAGTGGGTGCAGCGATCCGGACAGCAACAGCAGCACATCAAAGGCTGCGCGGGTGCTGTTTGAAAAAGGCGGCTATCAGATGGTCGAGGTGGCTTATGAGCGGGTCACCTGCCCCAAAACCGCTGAGGGTATCGACCGGCTGCACAAACTCGGTGCGAAGCAGGTGGTGGTGATCCCCTACCTGCTGTTTACGGGGATCGTCCACCAGAAAACCCGCACCTCTGCCGATCAGAAAGCTGAAGAACTCGGTCTGAAGCTGATCCACGCGGGGACACTCGGCACGCATCCACTGTTGTTAGAAGTGGCTGAACAGCGGCTCCGCGAGGCCGAAGACGGCACATCCGATATGCTGCGTCACAAGATGGTCGAGGGCTTTGAACTGGTAGCCGAAGGCGATCACCACCATCACCACCACGGACATGGTCACGGACATCACCATCATGGACATGGTCACGGACATCACCATCATGGACATGATCACGACCACGATCATGATCACTCTCATTAGGAATTTATGCTAGTTTTGTTCAAGTAATCCGGTTCTAGCCCTCACCCCTAAATCCCCTCTCCCTCATGGAGAGGGGACTTACACCCCTTCGCCCTGAGGGAGAAGGGGCTGGGGGATGAGGGCCTAATATGAATGTTAACTATATGGTATATAAAACAACATCACAGCAGCAACCATCACCCCCAGGCAATGTGACCTTCGTTGGAGCCGG
>JBNKDD010000368.1:0-4953 GCA_050288085.1 Anaerolineae bacterium | reverse complement strand
CGCCGTGATGCGGAACGACTCGATGAGCGCCCTGCTCCAGGATTGCATTGCCTTTACGGGAGATGTGGACACCGTCGCAACGATAGCATTGGCGACGGCATCGGGCAGCGACGAGGTCAAGCAGGATTTACCCCAACACCTGATCGACATGCTGGAGAACGGGCCTTATGGACGGGACTATCTGATCGCCCTGGATCGGAAGCTGCTCCAGACGATCCGCTAGCCGGTCACTTGCTCAAGAGTTTTGGAAAGCAGACAGCAACCTCGTTATCATCACGGATTGGATTGAGGCCGTTTAGCTGACAAACTTCACGTTCAAAGGAGGAATAATGCCGTTTCTGGACAAGGTGATTTTAGATAATACTGTGCTGACCTGGGGATATGCCCTGGTCGTTGTTACCGGGGCAATTGTGCTGTTACTGGTCCTGCGTAATGTGGTTGGGCGGCGGCTGATCAAGCTCGTGAGCAAAACCAATAACCGCTACGATGACCTGATCGTTGATCTGCTCCGGGGCACACGCTGGTTTTTTATCCTGGCGATTGCCATATACCTGGGAACCCTGGTATTGACCCTGCCGGTTCAGGCCACTGACATTATCCATGTGGTGGTCATCATTCTGATCCTGCTTCAGGGCGGCATCTGGGGTAATGCACTGATCACCTTTGGATTGAACCGCTACAAAGAAGTCCGGGGAGCGGAAAGCCAATCAACCGTCACGGCGCTGGGATTCGTCGGGCGGGTGATCATGTGGACGGTGGTTTTGCTGCTCGTGCTGGATAACATCCCCGGCGTTGAGATCACCACCCTGGTCGCCGGGCTGGGTGTGAGCAGTGTGGCGGTCGCATTAGCGGTTCAGAACATCCTGGGCGATCTATTCGCCTCTTTATCGATCGTGCTGGATCAACCCTTTGTGATCGGTGATTTTATTGTCGTCGGCGATTACATGGGCACGGTTGAACATATCGGCCTGAAATCGACCCGTGTCAGCAGCTTGAGCGGGGAAGAGATCGTCTTCTCCAACTCCGATCTGCTGGACAGCCGCATCCGAAACTACAAGAAGATGCAGGAGCGCCGGATCGTCTTCAACCTTGGGGTGACCTATCAAACCACCCACCAGCAGTTAGCAGCGATCCCGGCGATGGTTGAGGAAATTATCACCGAGCAGACGGATGTACGTTTTGACCGGGCGCACTTCAATCAATTTGGCGACTCGGCCCTGATGTTCGAGATCGTATATTACATGCAGACGGCTGATTACACCGTCTATATGGACACGCAGCAGGCGATTAACCTGGAGTTATTCCGGCGGTTTGAAGAAGCCGGGATCGAGTTTGCCTACCCCACCCAAACACTATTCGTCAGCCAGGTCTGATGATCAAAAAGAGGGCAGATATCAAACTGCCCTCTTTCGGCTATTATCCAACTTAGAAGCCTTCAAGCCATCTTCTGGCCTCTTCAAGAGAATTGGATACCATCACGCGGAGCCCCAATTTGTTGAGATCAATGATCGAGCGAGTCAGGCTGCCCGTGCTTGATACATCGGTAGGAACTACCAATCCCCAGTATTTCCAGCCAGCATCAATTGTACGGCGGTTCCAATTCTCGGCAGCCCAATCCACATCTCTGGGATCAAGTGGCCCATTCTTACGGTCATCGGAGAGCCATTTATAGCACCCATGCTTAACGAGCATGTCAGTGCCGGTATTCAAGGCATCACGAAATGGCTGGCCCGATAGGGGTTGTTGAATAACATGGGCTATCAACCCTTCTTCGGGAAAACACTCAAGGGTTATATACTCATTATCAATGGCGACGATCTTCGGCATGGAATAATACTCCTTGAGTGTATTGATAGGGAACATCTCCAGGTGCAGGCAGCTCTATTTTAGAACCTATCAAGCCATTCCAGGATCTCTTCCAGATTATCAGCGACCTTCACCTCAAGCCCTTTTTCGTTAACATCCATGATCTGGCGGGTCATGGAGACTGCACTCACCATATCGGTCGGTACGACTATCCCCCAGTATTTCCACCCGGCATCGATCGTGCGAATGTTCCAATCATTAAATGCCCATTCTAAATCTTCGGAGTCAAGTGGGCCATTGCTGCGATCATCAGAAAGCCATTTGTAACACCCATGTTCAATGAGTGCTTCAGTGCCAGCATCCAGAGCATCACGAAACGGCTGACCTGATAAAGCCTTATGAAATGTATGGGCCACCAGTCCTTCTTCAGGAAAACACTCAATAGTTATATACTCATTATCCACAACAACGATTTTCGACATACCAATACTCATATGCAATACAGACTGAGGAGCAGCTTGCACCACACCCTCAGTCTATTATATTGTTTCGATAAATGCATCAGCAGCCTCTCTTAGAATAATCATTCATTTGAGGGCCAACTTCGCCTGGATAGCTTCTCAGTTGTTCAGCAGATTAAACAAAGCCTCTAAGAAGATCGTCCTATCAAGTGGCTTGGCGAAATAGGAGTCAAAACCAGCCTCTAGCGCTTGCTGCTTTAACTCCGGCGTGTGATAGGCCGTGATCGCCACACAGGGCAGTGAACTGAGACTATCGCTCGAACGGATGTGATCCAGCAGTTGGATACCATCCATACCGGGCAGCGCCAGGTCAATGACAGCCGCCGTGTAGGTGTTTGACTGAAGCAACTGCCAACCAGTTTCACCATCACCAGCTACGTCAACGGAAACCCCCGCGACCTGAAGCATGCGTGACACGAGTTCCTGTCCATCAGGCTCGTCTTCGACAATCAAGAAAGGAAATTCATACATTTTATGTGTGCCTCCAAACAAGAGTTATAACGAATTAGAATCCACCAGGATATTCAGATAAAGGTAACAGTTCAGCAAGTTCCGGTATCTGGCTGACAATGCCAACGACTTGCTCAACAAACTTGTGCGGATTGAGCGGCTTCGAGATGTGATCAACGAAACCCGCCTGGACTGTCTGGGCTTTGATACCGGCTAAGGCGTGCGCCGTCAAAGCAATCACCGGGATATGCTCTGTATTGGGATTTTGTTTAATCTCATACAGCATTTCCCATCCATCCATCACCGGCATGGTCAAGTCAGCCAGAATAAACTTAGGAACATATTCGACAGCAGCGTCGACACCCTTCTGCCCATTGTTAGCTGTGATAACGTTGGCTCCGGCCAACTTTAACCACCGGCTTGCTACCTCAAGGCTATCTGGTTCATCATCTACTACCAGGACATTCCAGTTTTTAAATTGATCCTTAATTTTATTGGGCGTCATATTAAGCTCCCTGTGCATTCATTTCTAGAGACTGAGGGCTCTTTGCCCTTGCCGAATCGACCAGGTTGAGCGGCAGGTCAACCGTGAAGGTCGCCCCTTCGTCAACAACGCTGGTCACACTGACGTTACCATGCATCAGAATGGTAAGCTGTTTCACAATCGATAAACCGAGTCCAGCTCCGCCGAAGTTCCGGGTAGAACTGCTGTCCACCTGTACAAATTCGTCAAAGATGATCTGCTGCTTGGCGGTCGGGATACCGATCCCTGTGTCTGAGACTTTGATGATCAGGCGATCATTCGCCCGTTTGAGAGCCATATGGACTTTGCCTTCATCGGTAAATTTGATGGCATTCCCGATCAGGTTGGTCGCAATCTGGAACAAACGCTCCTCATCATGAACAATCATCTCAGGCAAGGTCTCATCAAGAGAAACTTCGAAGGCCAGACCTTTCTCCTTGAAGCGCAGCGCCATATCGTCTCGAATGGCTTTAGCCAACTGCCGCGGGCTCGTTTCTACCGGGATAATCTCCAGCCGTCCGACGGTGATCCGGGACAGGTCAAGGATATTATTAATCAAGCTCAGGAGACGTTCTGCATTAGCAATTGAACGTTCGGCCATATGGGTATTATCTTCATCTAGCTGTTCACTGTAAAGCATCAACCCCATGAAACCGATCATGGCATTCAGCGGTGTCCGCAGTTCATGGCTCATCGTTGCCAGGAACATGTCCTTCGCGCGGGAGGCTTCCTGAGCTTCCAGACGGGCGGCACGCTCATTGTCAAGCGTGTTCTGAAGCTGGTTGGTCATGTTATTAAATGATTTAGCCAGCGTACCGATCTCGTCATCACTGGTTACGTTGGCCCGTTGAGCCAGGTTACCTTCGGCAATCAGCCGGGCCGTCTCTGACAGGTTTTCCACCGGGCGGACAATCTGCCGCACGATCAGAACCGCCAGGACGATAGCGATAACAAGTGTGATGCCGGTAGCGATAGTGGCGATAGTGACCAGGCCGGTTGCCAGGGCAGCCGCTTCAGAATAGGCTTGCTCGGAAACAACGGTGAATGCCTGGTCGCCATATTGCATCTGGTAAGAACCCAGGATGACATCATCACCGGACAACCCCTCTGCATGGATATAATTCTGTGGAAGCGCGAAACTGGTATTACTCAGAACGATCGAAGGATTACGGTGAGCGATCACACGATCCTGAGAGTCAATCATGAATACGTCTTCACCGGTCGCTAGGTCAAGTGTTGCAAACAAGTCCCAGACCGGCTTCAGGCGCAAGTCAGCCAGCAAGATATCCGAAACCGTACCACTACGCGGATCCACTATAGGGATAGCCATCGTAATCAAGGGCTCCTGGTTCGTCTCATCGAAGCGAACCGGGCTGTAGTAGATTTCCCCTGTTTCGGAGGGCACAAGGAATTCTTCACTATTAGCTCGGCTGATGAGGTCGCCCTCCTGGAAAACTTCAAGACGAGATATATGGAGTGTTTCCTTCCCAACACCGTTAAGGATGGCAAATTCCTGATAAGCTGACTGGATTGTAAGCAGGTTTTTTAACTCTGTTTCAATCCCCTGCAAACCCTGTGCGGCGATCAGAACTTCCAATTCATTCTGCCGGGCATCGAGAAACGCCCCGGTTTCCGTACCGACAATCTGGGCTT
>JBNKDD010000367.1:0-4967 GCA_050288085.1 Anaerolineae bacterium | reverse complement strand
ATCAATTGACGGGTCACATCCCCGACAACTGGGACAACCTCACATCGCTGGTTTGGCTTCTCCTTCTGGGCAATCAGTTGGATGGCACGATCCCGACTAACTGGGATAACCTCACGTCGCTGGAATATCTTGATCTGAGAGGCAATCAGTTGACAGGCACCATTCCGACCAATTGGAACAACCTGACCAGCCTGATAAGCATTGAACTGGCAAACAACCAGTTAACCGGCACCATTCCCACCAACTGGGATGGTCTGACTAACTTAGAGGGGATCATGCTGGGAAACAACCAATTGACCGGCACGATCCCGACCAACTGGGGTGGGTTTACGCATCTACGTTGGATACTCCTGGAGAACAACCAACTTGACGGCCCGATCCCAACCAATTGGGACACCCTGCCCACGCTGTATTTTGTCCGGTTGAGTAACAACCAGTTGACGGGCAGTATCCCGGCTAACTTCAGCAGCATTACGACGTTGTCCGAACTGCGCCTGGATGGAAATCAGCTTAACAGCACGGTTCCCGATTTGCAGGCGACACGGGTTGATTATTTTGTTCCCGGCTCTTCCAACGGTCTGTCGCTGTGTGGTGGGGGGAATGTGATCGATCCGTCTGGTGATGCCGGGATCGATGGCTTCGCGGAGACTTATGATCAGACCGGGTGGACGGCGGCGGCTGGCTGTACGGCACCTCCGGCCCCGGTTGCAGCTTCAGGCGGCGGCGGAGGTGGAGGGACACCGGCTAAGGTCTGCAATATCAGCATCGATCTGACCGCCGATCCAAGCGCGATTCGCGGCGGGGATTCGGTCAGCTGGATGGGGGTGATCACTAACCCTGGGCCGGATGACTGCATCGGAGCGACTGTGACCGGCACCATGCCGGGCGAATTCAGCATCACGAGGATCACGGCGACGCGGGGCATTGTCAGCCAGGATGGGCAGTATTTGAGCATCGACCTGGGCACGATGAAGGTCGGCGACCGGGCGGAGATCGTCATTGAGACGGTGTTTGGAGGATATAGCCTGCCGGAAGGAGCCGCCGGACAATCTGCCGGGCAGCAGTTCTGCCTGACCGAGTTGGTGCTCAGTGTGCAGGATACAGCCTGCGTTACCCTCTTCCCTGATGCGCTCCCGGCGACGGGCGGTGAACCGGTCAGGGTGTGGAATTGGTGGTGGCTGACGGCGGGCTTAATTGTGCTCAGCGGCGGGTTGTGGGCCATTCATTGGCGTGAAACAAGCCGGTGATGCTACACACAGCTGGGGATAGGTTAGATGAAAAGTCGAGCGCGGAAGATCATTCATACATTTTCGACCATAACCATAACCTTGCTGAGTGTCGTGATTTGCATGTTTTTTAGCCTGCGGTTTCTTACCTTCCGTATGGTTCCCCTGTCTGAAGAAGCCGGTCATGCTCGATGGGGGTTTCCGGCAATAATGGCCGAGTCATCCGATGTGTTTTATGCTGGCTGGGCCGGTGTACCTGCCAGCGAAGGGGGCTCCGATTACATTCGGAAATTTTTAGGACGCGATTGGCCTCGTCAAGACGAGCTGTTGTGGAAAGGTGTTTTTATTAACCTATTATGCTTTTCAATATTTGGTATGTTTGCTGCATTCTTCGTTAACCACATATTGCTAAGACGTTTCTATTATGGTGACCAGATTCAGATCAGGTCTAGACACTAATCTCACCTCTTGTGGTGTTAGTCGTTTTGCAAACTTATCTCCAGGCTCTACAATACAATCAGACAGGGAAATGTAACCCTATGATTATTTGTATTGAAGGTTGAACTATGGCCGCTGCCTGGACTCAATTGCATCTCCGCTCAAAACCGCGGGATGGCTTACAACCGATTAAACTCAGCCGTGATTTGTATCAGATCGCGGAACTGGTCGAAATCTGTTTCAAGGAACGCCTGGATTCCAGCGGTCGGGCTGCCGTCCGCGAGATGAAGGCGATGGCGCAGCTTGGGCCGCTGCTCTGGTTATTTGTCCCCTTCGGGAAGTATGGATTCGGGACGGGGCTGGGCTACGTGTGGCGCGATCAAAACCGCGTGGTGGGCAACGTCAACCTGTACCGGTCGGGGGTGCATCCCACATTGGGGCGCGGGTGGTTGGTGGCTAACGTGGCCGTTCACCCGGATTATCGCCGCCGGGGGATGGCCCGCCGGTTGATGCAGGCTTCGATTGAATTATCCCAACAACATCATGCCGGGTGGTTGGCTTTGCAGGTCGAAGCTGATAACCAGGCAGCGATCGATCTGTATACCGGCCTGGGATTTGAACGGTGTGAAATGGTGGCTCAGTGGGAGGCCCGGGTGCGGTCGGATTCCTTCCCGGCCCCGGATCAGGGATGGCTGGTTCGCCGCTATCAACCTAGTGATTCCGAGATCGACCTGATCATTCGGCGGGCGAGGCGAGGGGGAATCGTGTGGGGGAGGCCGCTTGGACGATCCGATTTACATCCTAAGCCGTTCGGCCTGCTGACCGAAGGTTATTATCAGGAACGGTGGGCGCTGCCCGATCCGGGTGATGCTGACCGGCTGCTTGGCTCCCTGTGGATAGAGGCCCTCAACTGGCAGCGGGCGCGGGTATCGCTGTTCATCGATCCGGCCCTGGAGGATCGCAAAGGCAGGCAGGCGCTTGTGCTGCACTTTTTGCATCTGCTCAATTATCAGAACCGGGTGATTCGATTAGAGGCAGCCGCCGACGATCCGCCGGTCGATTCGATTTTGGAAGAGGTCGGTTTCCGGCTGCGGCGCAAATTGGTGTTGATGCGGCTTAAGATGCGATGAGTGGAATCCCCCAGGGGCGACGCAAACCTTCGGTTTGTTCCAGTCGCCCCTACATTTTGTTCGTACCATAACAGAGGATAATGTATGCCGGGTTTGGCGTTCGATGATCACGAAGCGCATATTGATGCTTTGATCCGGGCGGCGCTTGATGCTGCCGATCCGAAAAAGGCGTTGGCTGCCCATTGGCCTGCCGAATTGAGTCAGCGATCCTGTACGGTGGTGGGGGCGGGGAAAGCCTCATTGGAAATGGCCGATCAATTGGCCGTTCTGTGCGGTGATAGTTTACTCGGTGGGGCGGTGGCGGTTGTGCCGGAGCGGTTGGGGTTGGAATCAGCGGACGGTTTACGGTCTTATGCCGTTTACCCGGCTGCGCATCCTCTGCCTGATGAACGCAATATCCGGGCGGCCCAGGCTATCGCCGAAGCGGCCTCGAATCTGGGGGAGGGCGATACCCTGATCGCGCTGATCTCCGGGGGCGGGTCGGCTCACCTGACTCTGCCTGCCGGTGACCTGAAGCTGGATGATCTGCGGCAAATCGCTAAAGCCCTGATGGAAGCCGGTGCGCCGATTCAAGATCTCAATGCGGTGCGTAAACATTGTGAACAGTTGAAAGGCGGCGGGTTGGCCCGGCTTGGTTACCCGGCTGCGATTCATTCTTTTATCCTGTCTGATGTGCTGGGCGATCCGCTGGACGTGATTGCGTCCGGGCCGACGGCACCCGATCCAACCACCTATGCCGGTGCGTTGGCCGTGCTGGATCGATTTGGGCTGCGGGCCGCGGTTCCGGCGGTGACGGCTCATCTTGAGGCCGGAGCAGAGGGTAAGCTCCCAGAGACTCTTAAGCCGGGTGATCCGGTGTTTGAACGGGTGGAACATACCATTATCGGCAGCAACTTGATGGCGGTCGGGGCGGTCGAGGCTGCGGCGCGGTCGATGGGCTGGCAGGTCGGCAAGGTCGAGACCGGGGTTGAAGGGGAGGCGGGGCAGGTCGGGCAGCGATTGGCTGCATTGGGACGCGAGAGCCAAGCGCTATGCTACCTGTTTGGCGGGGAGACAACCGTCACTGTGCGGGGGAATGGAAAAGGTGGGCGTAATACCGAGATGGCGTTGGCGGCGGCTATCGCGCTGGATGGTGTGCCGGATGTGGCGATTTTTACGCTTGCGACTGACGGCATCGATGGGCCGACCGATTCTGCCGGGGCAATCGTGACCGGGGAAACCTGCGCCCGCGCCCGCGAATTGGGGCTTGATCCGCAAGCCTATCTGGAAGATAACGACAGCTACAGCTTCTTTGACCGGGTAGGTGGGTTGATCAAGTTGGGGCCGACCGGGACGAATGTCAATGATGTGGCCGGGGTGCTGGTGTATTGAGTGATTTAACCCCCCTGCGCTCCAAAGGAGCGCTCGTCCTCCCTTCGCAAAGGGGGGACAGGATAAAGACTGAATAGCGAGATATCTAAAAAGGGACACGGCATGCCGTGTCCCCGCGGTGAATCACAGGTTATTTGAATATGCAGATGCATTGGAAAGGATCGGGGGAGTTGCCTATCCCCAGGTCTTTGCAGGTATCGGCGGTCAGGGTGCAATTGCAACTGCACATTTCCAGGTCGGGGACGTAATATTCCTGCCAGAAATCCATGCGCAGTGGATGGAGGCAAGGGCCAATGTCATAGACATCGCAGACATAGGGGCGGAAAATCTCGATCACAAACTGCGATGATTGGTAGGTCGGTGCGCCGGGCAGCGGTGTGTATAGATATTCACTCGCCCCTGTATCGGCGTTGTATACCAATTCATAGGTTTCCGGGGTGATGACTATTGCGGTCGGGCAGTTCAGGCAGATTTCCTCGCCAAAACCAAACGAGCCCATAGTGAAATTCTCAGTGTCTTCCCCACTGGCCCAATGGTGTGATGGTTTCAAGTCGATGTATTCGGTGGGGCCGGTCAGTTGGTATTGGCGGAGGGCTATCCGATACGAGCTGTTGGCATTTCCAAATGAATAGGCATCCCACGATACGGTGATGACCTCATTACCATCATGCACGTCGTAGTAGCCGATCAGCTCGTTCTCTTCGTTGATGCCGTTGTTGTTCAGATCGTTGAAGATCGGCTGTTGGCTGTGGAGCAGGTAGATATTGAGGACCAGGTTGCCGTTTGACTGGGCGGTCACCAA
>JBNKDD010000366.1:0-5065 GCA_050288085.1 Anaerolineae bacterium | reverse complement strand
AGTTAGGGTTGAAGGCATTTGCCAACAAATCATCCCAATCTGCTTTTAATTCAGAAATCCGTCCGGCATCCGTCATAATACGACAGGAAATCGCCACCGGTTCAGCAATTTCCACCGGGTTAGTTTTATGTTCCATGTCGTCTCCTTGAAGTGCTGAGCGGATGGCCCGAACAGCCGTCAGAATGCTCTCCCGTCCAACCATCCATATAATAATCAGGTATATCCCGGCCCCAACAATCACCGACACAATCAACAACAACAGGGGCGCAGAACCGATCATTAACGCTCTGACCGCAAAGACCCCAATCATCATCACCGCACCGGAAACAAAGGCCGGGACAAATTCACGTAGTATCTTGAAAAATCCGATTTTAAGTAGTCGTGAAACCACTGCCAGCCGGAGAAGGCTGGAAAACAAGTAGCCAATATTATGCCCAATCGTCGCCGCCAGCGCCGGGTGACCGGTAGCACCCATCCGGTCGATAAAGGCCCCCGACAGCAGCAGCGGGATAGTGACAAGCGCCTCGATCAGAGACAGCTGGGTGAGCAGACCGGGCCGACCGGTCGCCTTGTAAATATCGCCTGCGCTCCAGGCCAGTGTTGACCACAGGGTAGTCAGGGTCAAAACCTGGAGCAGCCGGACTGCCGGTTCCCAGCCGGGGCCAAAGTAGATTGTCACAAACTCCGGTGCGATGATCATGATCCCCAGGGCAATCGGCGTGGCAATGATCGCCATGTAACGGGTTGTCGCCAGGAACCCCGCCGCCAGAGCCTTCACATTATCCTTCATTTTGGAATAGGCGGGGAACAACACCTGCCCGATCACATAATTCAGGTTAATCACCAGCAGTTCAGGGAAGCGGTTAGCCTCAGTGTAAAAACCCAGCGATGAACTACCCAGCAAACTCCCGATCACCGTCTCGTCAAATTTATCCAACCCGGCGCTGATCGTATTGAAGATCGTAATGCCCGAAGCAAACCGCCACACCCGGCGGGCAGCCCGGGTGTAGAAGTGAAAATTCGGACGCCAGGGAACAACAATCCAGTTGGAGATAGTACGCACCACGCTCCCGACCACCTGACCATAGACCAGGGCCATCACCCCGTAGCCCATCAGCGCCAGCACAATCGATACACCACCGCGCAGAACAGCGGAGATCATCTCAGGCCAGAACCGGGCGCGAAAGTCTAATTCCTTGCTGAGTAACGCCTGATGGGTTTGCCCCAGCGACAGGATGAAAAAGCTGCTCCCCAGGATCGGCAGCAAGCCAATCGCAGACTGAATATCTTCGAGGTTAGCTTCGCCCAGAAAGCGAACCAGCGCATCGAGGTGATTCAGGTTAGGCCCGACCCATGTGGCAGACAAGGCCACCAGGATCGACAGCACCAACCCGATTACAACATTGAGCAGGAAGACGGTATTGGCCGTCTCCTCAACTTCCTCCGACTGGTAAATGAGTGCGTCATTAATACCCAGGCTTTGGGTAGCCTCAAACAGGCCCATCACGATCAGGGCCAATCCACGTAACCCAAAGTCTCGCGGGGTGAGCAGACGCACCAGGGCGGCATTCACACCAAAGGTGATTAATCGACTGCCCAGCAATGATCCATAAGCCCAGGCTGTGCCGCGCAGTGTCTTATTTACCAGGGACATCGACAATCCTCAATAGCGTAGAACCAGGTTATCGTAGGAGCAAGACCTACTCGACCTTGCCCAACGATTGGATTGTACCACTGGCAAGACTCACAGAATACGCTCGTCTATTCAATGGTATACGACTGTAATATTTGCAATCGGAGCTTATGACCCGCCAGCAGCAGGCAAACGGATGGTGAAGGTTGTTCCTTCACCCGGTGAGCTGATCACGTCTATCTGACCCTCATGGCGGTCGATGATCTCTTTCGCAATCGACAACCCTAAACCCGTCCCCGGCACGTTAGCCCGGCGGCTGGCCTCACCGCGAAAGAAACGCTCAAACAAGAGTGGCAGATCATCCGGCGGAATACCCGGCCCGCTATCGATAACCCGGAGCAAAACCCAGCCCTTATCAGAGCCGGTACTCACAGTGATTTGCTCCCCTTCCGGCGTATACTTCAATGCATTATCAACCAGAATGTTCAAGACACGCTCTATCAACATCTGATCCACAGTCACCAATGGCAGATCATCCGCCAGGTCAATCACCAACTGGTGGCCTTCCTTCACCATCAAGAGTTTGCGGTCAATGAAGTACATATCGATCAGTTTGTTCAGATCGGTGGTGACGCTGTTGATGGGGAGTTGTCCCTGTTCCATCCGGGAGAGATACAGCAAATCCTCAACGATGAACTCCAACCGTTCCGATTCCCGTTCGAGGCGTTCCAGGTAAACAGCATATCGTTCCGGGCGCTGCTTGAGCAGGTAATGGTACAACTTGATGCTCGTGATCGGAGTCCGCAGTTCATGTGAAACATTGGACACGAACTCATCCTTGAGCCGGGACAGCTCCAACAGGCGAATGCTCAACCCGCGTAGCTCTGCCGTTCGTTTCTCAACCCGATCTTCCAGGTCGGCATAAGCTTTGGCTTTATCAATCGCCAGCGCCATCAGGTTCGAAACCTGAGCCGCCCAGGCCAGATAATCATCAGTGACGGCGAATTGCTCCCCATAACCCAGAACTAACGCCCCCAGATGACGCTCATTCGCCCGGAGAGGAAGCGCAACCACAACCCCCGGTTGATAACCCTGATCCGCCAGGTAGCGGTTGAAATACGGGTACGATTCAAAATCTTCAATCACCAGCGGACGATCCCGCTCCAGCACCGATTCGGTCAGCGACACCTCATCCGATTCAACCACCACTTCGACAAGCTGATCGGACACTGGCCCATACACAGCCGCCAGGTTAACGCGCCGCTGCTCCTCATTCCAAAGCGTAATAAAGCAGCTATCCGCCTGGATCAGGCTGGCGACGGTATCGGCTAACATTTGAACCAGTTCAGGCAGCCCCAGGGTGGTGGTTCCGATCCGTGTTACTTCGCTGAGCAATGCCAGCTGCCGGTTATGCTCCTGGCTGTCGGCAAAAAGCCGGGCATTCTGAATAGCGACGGCGGCCTGATTGGCAAAGGCTAAGACCGTATCAACCAGGCTCTCATCATAGGCATTCGGAGTAGCGCTGTCTACATTGAGCGTCCCGATCAACTCCCCCTTCACCCGTAGAGCTGCTCCCACCCACGACCGGATATAGCGGTTAGGCATATCATCATCCAACAGCCACCGGTCATCGGCCCAGGTATCAGGAATAACCAGCACCGGCTCTTCGATCCACCGTTCTCTTACCGTTCGGCTGATAACCGCCTCCGCCGCTTCCCTGGTCGCCTCCATATCCGGGTAACCCCGCCCCGCAATGACCTTCAGCCTATCCCCCTCAAGCAGATGGATACCAACGCTGTCATAATCAAGAACGCGATCCAGCAGATCAAAGATCCGCTCAAACACATCGTCCAGGCTCATCTGGCTGGTCAGCAATGCGCCGACGTCCTGAAGAGTCTGTGATAGCTGAAGTTGTTTGCGTTCACTCTCGTATAGGCGGGAGTTCTGAATGGCAATAGCCGCCTGGTTAGCAAAGGCCACGACGGCATCCCTGGTGCTCTCGTCATAGGCATTCGGGGTAGCGCTGTCTACATTGAGCGTCCCGATCAACTCCCCCTTCACCCGCAGGGCTGCCCCCACCCACGATTTGATATAGGTGTTCGGAAATCCTTCCCACGTGACCCAGCGATCATCATCAGTCGTATCGGGGATAACGATCACATCCTGAGTCTTCCACCGCTTATCGAGTGTCTCCTCTGTGATGGTCTTCGCCGCCTCGCTGGAGGTTTCAATATCGGGGAACCCCCGCCCGATGATCACATCGATCAGGCTGTCATCGTCAAATAGCTGCACCGAAACACTGTCGTACTGGACAACCTCCGCCAGGAGATCAAAGATACGATTCAGCACTTCTTCCAGGCTCATCTGGTTAGTCAACAGAGTCCCAACCGATTGCAGCGTTTTTGCCAGGCGCAGTTGTTTGCGTTCACTTGCATACAGGCGAGCATTCCGCATCGCAACCGCAGCCTGATTGGCAAACGCCTGGAGTCGATCCGCATCAGCCTGCTTGAAAAATCCCGGCGCGGCACTATCCAGGCTGAGAAAACCGATCACCTCATCTTCCAGGCAGATTGGTGCGCATACGTTACCATACAGCCATCGCTCACTATGAAACTTAATCCAGCCGTCGAATTCCTGCACATCTGGGATGACACACGGTTCCCTGGTTTCCAGCATAGATTTGAGATTAGGTATCTCCAGGGAAACCCGCAGGTTCATCAACAATTCTGAGATATTTCCAGGGTACCCGCGATGACGCACCACCCGTGCGATCTCCCCCTCGATCAGCATAATGCACCCGGCATCATGCAACACAACCTGCCCCACATCCGCCAGAATGCGATCCAGCACCTCATCCAGGTCAAGCGTGCCGGTCAGGGTGGTCGTGATATCGGTCAGGGCCTCGGCAAACGCGCGTTGTTTCCGTTCGGCCTCTTCCGCCCGCTGCCGCTCCTTGACCTCCGCCTCAATCCGGGCAACCTGGTGTGCATTGGCTATCGCCAGGGCAATTGTCCGGCCAATAGCTAACAGGGTTTCCCGCTCATATTGTGCCGGTTGGTAAGCTGGCTCAAAAAACAGGGTGATCGTTCCCAGGGTTTCCCGTTGAGACACCAGCGGAATACACACCGCACTCTTGAACTTCCCGCCGGTTGCAGCCTGTCCCTCAGCCTGTTCATGGTTGGCTAGATCATCCGTAGAAATAATCTGCTGGCTGGTCGCCGCCAATTGATTTAAGCTGATAATCAATGAGAGGGATTGCGTCGGATCGCCTGTACCGCGTGAGGAAATCATATTGAGCTTTCCGGTCTTGAGGTCCAGGTCAAGAATAAAAGCCCCAGGTGCACCGGTATATTCCATGAGCGAATCCATCGCCTGGTTGGCGACAGTCTGAAAATCGAGCGAACGATGCACCGTATCGGCAATCGCGTTCAA
>JBNKDD010000365.1:0-5081 GCA_050288085.1 Anaerolineae bacterium | reverse complement strand
ATTACCTGGCTTCCCGGGCCTCCGACCTGGGGATTGTCAAGCGCAAACGGAAAAATCGAAAAAATGTGTTTGATTCATGGCCCTTGACAATTACCGCTAATCCTTAACTTGTAACCAATACCTTAAATAATAAAGTTGCCCGTCATTGGTGCAGGGGACAGCGACCAGATTAGCACCAATCTCCTAGCAGGTTGAGTATCAAATAAAGCCGTATGGCTCGCCATAAGCTTTGCTTGATGCGGAGTATACCAGGGTAGGATTATAGTTGACATATGGTGATACAATGGTTTTAGAGAACATTCTTCGCTTTCTTGAATCAGCATTCCACACTGCAAAATCCGGGGCTGTATGCCTGCCCCGGTAAACTGGACAAGGAGAACTAACATGGACCTGATGCTGAAGGACCGGATCGCATTGGTGGCCGCAGCCAGCCAGGGATTAGGTTATGCGACCGCTTTACAACTCTCGCGTGAGGGTACACTGGTTGCTATTTGTTCGCGCGATGAAGCGAAAATCAACGCTGCTTCTGATGCAATTTATGCCGAGACAGGCTGTTCTACGCTTGGTGTTCGTGCCGATCTGACCAAACCGGATGAGATTGAACACCTGGTTGATCGGGTTGTGGACGAATTCGGTGGGCTGGATATCCTGGTAACCAACGCCGGGGGCCCACCCAGTGCTGCTTTTGAAGATGTCACGGATGATATGTGGCTGGATGCAGTCAACCTGAACTTGATGAGCACCGTTCGCCTGATCCAGGCGGCGCTGCCTCACCTCACCTTATCGACGGCCCCCGCAGTGCTGACCATGACATCGGTTTCGGTCAAGCAGCCGATTGCTAACCTGATATTAAGTAACAGCGTTCGGATGGCGGTGATCGGGTTGACCAAGACTCTGTCAACTGAATTGGGCCGCGATGGGATTCGTTTTAACAGCATTCTGCCCGGTTGGACGGAAACGGAACGTGTCCACGAATTGATGGAAGCCCGCGCTGCCCGTAACAATTCTTCGATTGAGCAGGAGCTCATGAAGCAGTCCGCCAACATCCCGTTGGGGAGAATGGCTACTCCCCAGGAGTTTGCTAACGTTGCAACATTCCTGTGTTCCCCGGCGGCTTCTTATCTGAATGGCGTAATGCTCCAGGTCGATGGCGGTTTATTTGCGGGTTCGCTATAGTTACTGAATTGGTGACGCAAGTAGGAGGATATTCATGGCGCAAGGTCGCCGATTCAATATGCCCAGTGGGGCCACTATCCTGGCCTGGTTAGGTGTGATCGGAACTATTCTTGGTATTGTGGGCTTCTTTATCAGTGATTTACCCGGTATATTTGGCAATGAGCCGCAGGGTTTGAGTGAGGACGACATCGTCGCGACGATTGTTGCCTTACAGGATGATAAAGAACGTGCCGAACTCCAACTGACACAGATAGCATTGGATGACCGGCAGGCCGCTAATCAAGCTACCGAGCAGGCTATCAGCCAACAGCAGGCCAATATTGAGGCGACCTTTGCGGCCATTCAGGTGCAGCAGGATGCAGTTGTGGCAACTCAGAACGCTTTTGCTGCTCAGACGGCGACAGTTGAAGCCGCCAATGTCATAGCAACGGCCAATGCCGATGCAACCGGCACCATCGCCGCACAAATCGCCCAGGATGAGACGGCTACGGCGGTGGCCTTAGCACAGATTACGCCAACGGCGACCATCACCCCGACCAACACGCCCCAGCCAACTGCCACTGACACGCCCGCCCCGGTGGTCGATCACCGGTCTTTGCTGGGTGCGGATATCGGGACTTCTGAGAGTGGCCGGTTGCTGTTTAGTGTCCAGACTGCCCAACCGATCCCCGAAACACCCCAAAACGGACTGGCTTATATCTGGTCACTGGATACAGATCGCGATCCGGAAACCGGCCTGACACTGCAAGATATTGGCGTGGACGTGCGGGTTTCGGCCCTATTTGATGAAGGAGCCTGGATCGGCACTGTCCGAACGGTGAAGGAAGATGGTACTTTCGGCGAACCGTTCTACTTTCTGACGATAGAGATCGAGGGTTCAACCCTTGAGGCCATATTAAGTCCGGCGGAGGTTGGTTTGCCCGCAGTATTCGACTGGGTAGCCAGGGCTGAATTAGGGTCGCAGGCATATTCCTTCTTTCCCACATCGAGTCATGTTACGTTCGGATCCTAGGCCATTTGCGCGGCTCCAGGCAATGGCATTAACTGAAACGTTGTACTATACTGAATCCTGCGTGTTTCTCGTTAAATCATGACGGATATGTGACGTTCCAGGGTACATGGGGGTGCGACCCCTGGTTTTTTAGAGATTTTATCCTTATGTAACTTTCCGATAAAAAACTGGTAACTGGGATATTGCGAGTTATACAGGGAATCTCCAGATGGGGATACCCTTTGATGGGACAGAAGTATGACAGAGACTCACTCTAGCAGTCGTCCGGCGGCGGATTCAGGTCACACATCACGCCTGAATCAAGATGAACTTTACCTCCGGTTAGTCGACAGTTCTTTAATCCCCATTGCCGTTCATGATGCTGACAAGCTGCTCTATGCCAACAATGCCTTTGCCAAATTGCTTGGCGTCAACAACTCGGCAGATCTGATAGGGCATTCGCTGCTTGAATATGTGCATCAGGATGGGAAGGGTTCTGCTGAGCTGCGGCTCAAGAATGTGCTAGAGCAGCAGCAAGAGGCCCAGTTAATCACCCAACGCCTGAAAAACAAGGCCGGTAAAATTATTGCAGTAGATGTCGCCGGTATTCCGATCACCTACCTCGACCAGTCTGCTGTCCATCTTATTATCTACGATACGATTGAGCAGTTCCGCGTCGAGCAAGCCCTGCGTGAAAGCCAGGAGCGGCTCCAGATGATCGTGGAATCGACCGATGACGGCATCTTCATCAAAGATTTAGAAGGTTACTATATGATGACCAACCCTGCCTGGGCACGTTGCTTGGGCGGGAGTGTTGCCGATGTGCTGGGGAAAAAGGATGCAGACCTGTTCCCTGAAGATCGCATCAAGTTTCTACGGGAAACCGACCAACAGGTGTTGACTTCCGGACAATCCTATACTTACGAGTTAACCGTTCCGGCTGAGGGTGCTGAGTGCACCCTGATGGTTACCAAATTCCCTTTCCGGTCACGTCAGAAGGCGATTGTTGGTGTGGCGGCTGTAGCTCGCGACATCACTGAACGTCTCCGCATGGAACAAGCCGAACGCCAGCAGCGTATTTTTGCCGAGGCATTATCGGATATTGCCCGGACGATTAACACCACGCTCGATCTGGAGGAAGTGCTGGATCGCATCCTGGCTCAGTTGGGGCAGGTGGTTCCTCATGATGCGGCTCATATTATGCTGGTCGAAAAAGATGTACTCTGTATGGCCTGTCATAATGGATATACGGATCGCGACCTGGATGATGTGATGGATTCATTGCAGATCGCGACGGAACACTTGCCCGACAGGCAGCGGCAGTTAATAGATGGCGAAGCACTGATTGTCCCGGATACGAGCAAGGGAGATTACTGGCGTTATTTAGCCGGTATGCGCTGGGTTAAATCTTTTGCCAGTGTCCCTATTTGTGTTGGGGGGAAGATCATCGGCTTCTTGAACCTGGTGAGCGAAACGCGCGGCCATTTTAACGATTCATATGCCAGACGTCTGGAAGCATTGGCGGATCAGGCTGCTACAGCCATCCATAATGCCCGGTTGTATGAGGCCATCAGCAGCCACGCGGCTGAACTGGAAGCCCGTAATGATGCACTTGATGCGTTTAGCTATACCGTGGCTCATGACTTGAAATCACCCCTGCACGTCATCATGGGGTTTGCCAATGTCCTCCGTGAGCAGTTCAGGGATGAGATGAGCGACGATGTTGCGCAATACCTGGGGCATATTGAAGATTATGCCGAGCGCATGAACGATCTGATTAAAAGCTTGCTCATCCTGGCTCGGATACGCAGTGCAGATGAAGCCATCACGGTTGTTGATACCGGCCCGATTGTGAAACAGGTCTTGGAACAATTCTCCGGCCCAGTATCCGAGCAGGGGATCAGCGTTGATGTTCAGGCTGATCTGCCATCTGTCATGGGGCATGGCCCCTGGATCGAGCGGGTTTTCGCCAACTTACTCGACAATGCTGTTAAATATATTGGCCGCGATAACCCCTCCCCGAAGATTGCTGTTCGGGCTGCTCGTCAGGATGGCAAGGTTCGCTTTGAAGTAGAGGACAATGGTATTGGTATCAAACCTGAATACCAATCAACGCTGTTTGATGTATTTACCCGCATTGAATCCGGGTATAAAGTTGATGGGACGGGGATCGGCCTGTCGATTGTCTATCGCATCATAACCAAACTTAATGGTCAGGTTGGAGTAGATAGTAAACCCGGCAAAGGCAGCACCTTCTGGTTTACGCTGCCCGGTCCATAACCCCTGCTTTTTCTTCCAATTGTGAACCAATGCGCATAATGATCCTTTTGGGTAATAGACAATCCAGAGGATACACCTTATTATACCCATAACATTACGTTGATGGACCTTAAGAACTCAATCCGGCCACTGTGCTGTTTCCGGCCCTCCATTTGACAACAGGAGAATGACAGGCGCTCCGCAATGCTCCTTTGGGTTTAACAATTATCTGGGACAGAACGATTCGAGGACACACTTTGGAAGGTGCGGGGATACATCAATATCAGCCGATTGAGTTCTTAAACCATTAACGTGGTGTTTTTTTATATACCAGCTGTTTAGAACATTGTCTGGATAGTCATGTAGAATCTGGTATAATTTGTCCTTATACAGTTTCTCTTGTTATGGGGGCAACCCTGCCAATTGACTGGCAGTTGCTTCCTTTTTTTGTGGCATAACTATTTTTGAGGAGTCAACGTGGCTGTTCAATCTGATACCGTACAAGGGGTGGGGGGCACAGCCGAAGAAGTTGCTCTAAGCCGTGATTTGAAGTTCTTCGATATCACAATGATCGGCGTTGGGGCAATGATTGGTGCTGGTATATTCGTCTTAACCGGTATTGCGGCTGGTGTCGCTGGCCCGGCTCTAATCCTGG
>JBNKDD010000364.1:0-5116 GCA_050288085.1 Anaerolineae bacterium | reverse complement strand
TATCCATAACCTGGCGCTGCAAGATGACGGAACGGTATGGGGATGGGGCGACAACAGCAAAATGCAGATTGGCATGGATTATCGGCAGACTCCTGGAGTCCGACAGTTACCAGATCTGGAAGACGTTGTTGAGATCGAGTGTGGTTTCAGATACAGCATAGTCCGGTTGTCAGATGGGACAATTTGCGGGCTGGGTAACAATGAGTATGGGCAGTTAGGCAATGGCAAAACTAACTACACCTCCGACGTGGTTCAAGTCGTCTGGCCTGACCAATAATCCAACCTATCTCCCAAGGACAATCCACCGAAGGTCGTCATGGATATTCGTCGCTAAAACGAACCCGGAGCCGCGAACGATGTTTCATCGTCTTTATTGTGCGGCGGCTTAACGACAATAGGCTCAAAATAATTTTGAAATGATTACACTCTTTACATTGAAGTGATTGCCTTGCCCCACCCTGCGTGATACTATTCCCCTATGATCGAAATCCAACCTGCCACCCAACCCGTCCGGCGAGACCTTGTCTCCGCCTTAAACGCTGCCTACTCCGGGTACTATGTGCCGATCTACCTGACCCTGGATGATTTCGAAGATCTGGTCTACCGTGAGTCCATCCAATTGGCGCACTCTGCCGCCGCAGTGGAGGGTGACCAGGTAGTCGGGGGAGCGCTGCTCGGCGTGCGCGGTCAGCGTGGCTGGATTGGGGGTGTAGGGGTGATCCCCGAATACCGGCAGCAGGGTATTGCCCGGCTGATGATGCATTACCTGATCGGCCAGGCCCGGAAGATTGGCCTCACCCGCTTGCAGCTTGAAGTGATCACCGAAAACACCAAAGCCTTCGACCTGTACCAGAAACTCGGTTTTGAAAAAGTCCGCCGCCTGCTGGTGCTGGACCTGAGAAATGCCACCCTTCAATCGGATTTGCAGCTGCAAATTGTCGGCGAGTCGGCGGGGCACCTGTTAGGACGGCTGCCCGCCTTCGATGTGATCGCCCGCCCCTGGCAGCGCGATATCGAATCGCTGCGCCTGTCGCTGGCCCGTGGTGAACTGGAAGGGCTGGCCGCCTACGATCCGCGAGCCGCCAAGCCGCTGGGCCTGTTATTGTTCAGCCGGGGATTCAATCATGTCAGCATCGCCGACTTATCCGCCACCGACCCGGAGATTGGACGGGCGCTGCTCACAACCCTCTCACGCCGCACCTTAGCCGCCCGCTATACCTATCTCAACGTACCGGAAGAAGACCCGATGCTCCCGATGCTGCAAACCATCGGTTTTCAAACAACCCTGAGTCAATACGAAATGACTTTCCACGTCAATCAGGATGGTTCTTAATGCAATTTCGCAGTACACTGCCGGTCATCATGGCGCTGATCCTGGCCCTGATGATCGCCTGCCAGGCTCCAACCCAGACCGAAGAACAACCCGTCTCTCCCTCACCAGAAGAAGAGTCGATATCGATAGAAGCCCCCACCGAAGCCGGGGAAGAGGTCGAACCGCCAGCTGACCCAGCCGAGATATCCGAAGCGGTCGCCGTGTCGATCAACCTGGGGCAGCCGCCGCTCACCCTTGACCCGGTCGGCGTGGCCCCGCTCGATGCCTCAGGCGGTGACCTGGCCGAGGGCCTGTTCGGCGGGCTAACTCGGCTCGACACGGATAGGGGGCTGACCACGCCGTCATTTGCCCGTGAGTGGGAGGTTTCCGAAGATGGCTTAACCTGGATCATTCACCTGCGTGATGATATTTTCTGGGTGGGCGTCAACCCGGACAGCGGCGAAGTCGAACAGAAGCGCCCCATCATGGCAGCGGATGTGGTCTATGCGGCGGTGCGGGCCTGTCAATATGACACCCACGCCCCGATGTACCTGTCGGCGATGGTCATCAAAGGCTGTGAGCAGATCTATGCGCAGGACACCGCTGCCATCACCCCGGAGTTTATCGAGCAGCATTTCGGCGCAAAGGTGCTGAATGATGTCACCGTCGAATTTACCCTGACCGGCCCCCCGGCCACCTTCCCAACTTTGATGGCGATGCCGATCTTACGCCCGGTTCCCTTCGACCTGGTCGAATCAAAGCGGGAAAATTGGGCACAGCCTGAGAATATCTGGACCAGCGGCCCCTATGCGATCCAACCCGGCGGAGATAGCACAAGCGGCTATCAACTGGTCAGCAATCCCTATTGGCCCTTTGACCGGGAGGGGAACGTCGAGGCAATCACCGTCGCCTTTGATCCGGGCACAACGGGAGACTATGCGCTGTCCGTACTGCCCCATGATCAAATCCCCACCGCCGATTCGATCAACCCGCAGCTTGCCCAACCTGCCGGATCATATATTGCCTTCTCATACGACACCTATCCCTTCAGCCATGTCGGGATACGGCAGGCGTTCGCCCTGTCGATTGACCGGCAGGCGATCATCGAGCAAGTTCTCAAACCAAACGGTATAACCGGCGTCCCGGCCTATACCTTGATCCCACCGGGGATGGCTTCCGCGCCCTACTATGGCGAGGTCGGGGCGCACTTTGACCCGGACGCGGCCCACCGGATAATGGGCGAAACCGGCTTTGGCGAGTGCCTGAATATGCCATCGGTCACCATTCTGACGGATACTTCGCCGCTGTCGCTGGCCCTGGCAGAAGCCTATGTGGCGCAGTGGGGCGGCGTGTTGAACTGTTCATCTGAGTTGTTTGTTATTGAGCAAGCCCCCCTGCGTGATGTACTCGACACGCTGCGCCAGCCGCCCGGCCCTATCGAGCGGGAGCGCCCCGGCCTGATCATGTTTAGCTGGCAGGCCGATTCGCTGGATGCGCACCCCTGGTTAACCGATGTGATCGGCTGTCAGGAACTGTACCCGGAGGCTTATCTTGATCAGGTGCGGGAGTGCCTCCCTGCCGAGCAGCAGTTGACCACGGCGGCTAACTTGCAGGACGGGGAGGCCCGGCGGCAAATTTACACCGATGTCGAAAACGCATTCTTCGGCCCGGAGGGTGATATGCCGCTGATCCCGATTTACTTCACCACCCGCCCGCTGGTGCTCCAGGAGAGCCTGATGCTCCGCCCACCCTGGTTGGATTTTATGCCCCTGGTCTATTCTGGCCCGCTGCAATTCGACCGGTGGGTAGTGCTCTCGATGTAACAGCGTATGAACTGAATAGATTCAAAAATTCAACCTCACCCCCTTCCGAACTGCCTGTTGGCAGTTCTCCCTCCCCCTCTCCAACGAGTCTGCGAAGCTGACCGGAGAGGGGAAAGACCGGCGGTCAGCTTTGGCTGACCAGAGGGCAGGGGTGAGGTCTAGCCATCGATTTTCTAAAAAAGTTCGGTTAGCCGTAAACTTTTTCAATCACTTCTATAAAAAAACCGGGATGCAATTACATCCCGGTTTTCGTTCAAGATTAACGCTACTCACGGATTCAAATCAGCATCTTCACCGGTCTGAGCATAAATGATCCGCTCACAGATGTTGGTCACCCGGTCGCCGATCCGTTCCAGGTTGTGGCCGACCCACAGGATATAGGTGCCCTGCTCAACCGGCAGCTTGCCCTTATGCATCTTCTTGACAATCTTATCGAACAAGCGCTGGTAGAGTACGTCCATTTCATCGTCATACAAAGCGATAGCCTCGGCTTTGTCAATGCTCATTTCAAGATAAGCATCCATCGCCTCATCGATCATCGCACAGACTTTTTCCCGCATCTCGGAGATGACCGGTGAAACATCGGTAAAAGACGAACCTTCATTTCGGACAACCGTCTTAGCGATCCCCTCGGCATGATCACCCATCCGCTCCAATTCATTGGAGATCAGCAGGGAGGCGATCAACGTCCGCAGGTCGGTGATCATCGGCTGCTGGAGGGCGATGGTAGTGCTGATTTCATTTTCCAACTGCTGATGTAGATTATCCAGCTTCTTATCATCTAAGATGATGATGCGAGCCAGGCCAGCATTGTTGGTCTGGAATGCCATGATCGCCCGCTCGGTGGCTTGCTTCACAAGCGAACCCAGCCGCAAAATATCATCACGAACGGTGGCTAAACTCTGATCAAGAACACTTCGAGTATTCATTACTACCTCTACCCTATACTAAACTTCCAATAATCGTGCCCAACCGGATCGCCCCGTTAAGCCTTTAGCCGAACCGCCCGGAGACGTAATCCTCGGTTTCCTGCAAATCAGGATTGGTGAAAATCTTCTCGGTCGGGCCATACTCAACCACGTAACCGATCCGGGCATCAGGATTGTCACGGTCGATGGACATGAACATCGTCATGTCAGATACGCGCGCCGCCTGCTGCATGTTATGAGTCACGATCAGGATCGTGTAGTTGTGCTTCAATTCGTGCATCAACTCCTCGATCCGCAGTGTGGCAATCGGGTCGAGGGCCGATGCAGGCTCGTCCATCAGGATCACATCAGGCTCGGTTGCCAGGGCGCGAGCGATGCATAAACGCTGCTGCTGCCCACCGGACAGGGCCAATCCGCTCTCGTCCAGCTTGTCCTGAACTTCCTCCCACAGCGCCGCCTGTTTTAAGCAGCGCTCAACCAGTTCGTCCATATCCCCACGATAGCCGTTGATGCGCGGCCCAAAGGCCACATTCTCGTAGATGCTCTTGGGGAAGGGATTGGGCTTCTGGAAAACCATCCCGATGTGGCGGCGCACCTGAACCGGGTCAACGTCCGGATCGTAGATGTTCTCGCCGTTGTAGATGATCTCCCCCGTCACGCTGGCGGTTGGGATCAGGTCATTCATCCGGTTGTAAGAACGCAGCAGCGTACTTTTCCCGCAGCCCGACGGCCCAATAATCGAGGTGATCTGGTGCCGGTTGATGTCCAGGTTGATGTCACGAACAGCCAGTCCACCGCCATAATAGATGTTCAGGTCCCGCGTCGCGAGGATCACGTCATTCGCAGTTTGCACGTCAAGGACGACATCAAGTTGTTGTTGTATCATGGGTTCCTTCCCGTAAAGCCTTAAATCGTTGTTCCTATAAAAAGCCTATCGGCCTTTTGCCTGTGACCGTTGGCTGATGGTACGAGCGATCAGCGTCAAGATCAGAACCAACAGCATCAATTCGAGAGCGCCCGCCCAGGCTCTGGCGTGGGCAGGATCCCACGGG
>JBNKDD010000363.1:0-5119 GCA_050288085.1 Anaerolineae bacterium | reverse complement strand
GCGAGGCCACTTATTATCAGGTCTGGCAGTGGTATATGGAAATCTCGCAGCCCGGCTCTCCTGATATGACGGTGGTGAAACAGGCGCGGCTCAGACCCATCATGAACCGGTCGCTGTGGGGGTTGCTGCGCAGCCTCGTCAAGCGCGGGCTGGTGCTGGTGATCCCCTCACCGGATGGCAGGGAGATCGAGGCGGGGCGCCTACAGGTCGGTCGGGCGGATGTAGTAGCCGCCATCGAAGAATAAGCTATGCTATAATGACACTATACAATTAAGTCTGAGAACCCAACTTTAGGGAGCAAGTCACCGCAACTTACATCATAGCAATGCTGATAGGGATAAGAAAACCTCTCAAAGGAGATGGCTTCATGAACCTGACGGCATTCGACCCCGACACGGAGGTCAGTGGCCAGGCCATGCTTGCGTTAATCGAATGCGTGGTAGCCGACGAAATCACCCCCATTTTGCAAAAACATCATATTGACCGGGACAGTCTAAAACCAGAGGACTGGTATCCGCTGCAACGCTGGCTCGACGTGTTGAGCGATATCATGGCTCAGAAGGATTTCCAGAGTACTCTGAACCTGGTTGATATTGGCCGGACTTATGCCCAGACGGCCTATCTCCCGGACGATATCAACAGCCTGGAAGATGCCCTGATCGCGATCAACGACACCCATCAACTCAACCATCGCAACGGTTACGCGGGGGAGATGATGATGATCATCATGGGGCCGGGCCATCTACAGGTGGTCGATCACACGCCCTACCCCGAAAACTTTACCTATGGGATGATCTACGGGTTGGCCCACCGGTTCCGGGGCAAAGACGTGATCCCGATTGTCCGGCATGATGACGAGCAGCCGTGTCGAAAACAGGGTGATGATTCCTGCACGTTTGATGTGATCTGGGAATAGGCAGGCCACCTACCAGTAGGCGCGGTGAAGCTTCACAGCCTCCGCTTGGAGGATTGGCCCGATCACGTCAACGACCGGCACGCCCCTGGCAAAAAGCTGTCTGCTAGGCACAATGAAACGAGCGCCAGCAATCTCTCCCAGGGTTTCGGCTGGGCAAGCATAGACTACCCGTGGAATGCCTGCCCAGAAAATAGCACCGGTGCACATCGCACAGGGCTCTGTACTCGTATAGAGTGTAGATTGAGCCAAAACTTCCGGTGTGAAAGTGTTCGAAGCCCGGCTGACGAGAACCAGTTCAGCATGGCGGGTAACATCATTCTCCGTGATGACGGCATTTTCCGCCCGGAGGATCACCTGAGCATGTCTGACCAGCAGCGCTCCAAACGGGTGGTTACCATGCGCCACAGCCTGCTCGGCCAGTTGTAACGCCTCACCCATGAAGGCTTCGTGCCCGGTCTGCTCGCTCATGATCAACTCCCTTTGACCTGGTCTTAATGGAGATAGTATATGTACCGATATTTGATTCTGGTAATTTTGATCCTGGCGACTATAGCATGTGGGAGCAGCCCGGCGATCACCCTCACACCGATCCCATACATCGAGGTAACGGCCACCGATCCCGGCAGCAGCGGCGATCAGGTTGCAACGGCTACCAATAATCCGACCGCTATTCCACCATCGCCAGTGCCGACCGACACCCCGGACTCCATCCCACCGAATCCGGTACCAACACTGATCCCCGACCCTGATGCGATCCGCATTACGTTTGATACCGGTGCGATCTCAGCGACTTACAGCGGGACCCTGAACAATGATATGGACACGTTCCTGATCGATGTCCAGGCCGGGCAAACGATGAACATCTCGATTGAGGCCGACGGGGTCGTTGGTTTGTCGGTCGCGTCGCCCTCAGGGCAGCCGTTGAAACATTCGGCGGTGGGCGGGCCTGTTTTTGGCGGTGAACTCCCGGAGAACGGCGATTATCACATCAGCGTTGTCTCGCTGTACGACGACGCGGGTACTATCAACTATACGATGACGATCGTCATTCCACCGTTGGAGACGACAAATTAGAGAAGGGGATCAATCATCCCTCGTTGATCTGGTAATCGGTCTCGATGGGGACCACCTGCTTGAGCATCCCGGCGGCTGGGCAGTAACGCTCATACGACAGTTCGATGGCCCGCTCGATGGCTGAGGGATCGATGTTGTGGCCGGTCACGATGAAGTTAACCCAGATGTGGGTGTAGACTTTGGGGTGCTCGCTGGCCCGGTCACCTTTGACACGGACCTCAAAGCCGGTCACGTCCTGGCGCTTTTTGCGCAGAATGCTGATCACATCCATTCCCATGCAGGTCGCCAGACTGACCAGCATTAATCCCAGCGGGCGCGATCCTTTGTCCTGGCCCCCGACACTCTCATCCGAATCCAGGTAAACGGGGAAACGCTCGTCGGTGTAGCCTTGAAAATACATTCCATCTTGCAGAACGGTACGTGCATCGTAATCGGGCATAAAACCTTTATCCTTTGTTGGGCGTTGGAATTGTCAGCTGTTACCCCCCATCGCGCGACCTCTGGTCGTCGCGATTCGCCCCCCTTGCAAGGGGGGCAGACGCTGCGGGGCAGCGGCAGGGGGTCACTATGATCTACCTCATAGTCTCAGCCTCTTGACGCGCCGAACCGGGCGGTATCTTACCCGTCTTCCTTAACCGGAGGGAGAACAGCCACAATCCCAGCGCGCCGCCAACACCATCAGTCGCCACATCAAAAACCGACGGCCAGAAACGGATAAACTCGCGCAGGACATTTTGCAGCACTTCCTGCCCGACACCGATCAGGATGGTCATAGCCAGCCATAAGGGCAGGCTGCGGCGAAGTTCTTCGGGGCGGTCGTGAACCGCTGCCCGCGCCAGCAACCACGCCTGGATCGCATAGACCACCGTGTGAGTTATGATGTGGCGAGCTTCAAATACTACCAGTTGAAGGCCACCGGGCGGGCGTGGGTCTTTTCCGGCGATGAGCGCCGTTCCGACATACAAGGCTACCATCCACCCGATAGCTAATGCGTAATTGAACCACATAGAATCAAACCTTTCCAGGACTGATTATATGCCGCGTTGACATCAGCCACAATACCCCCACGGCACCGGAGCCATCGGCGATCAGATCGACGGCGGCATTTTGCAAGTCGATGCTCATCCGAATGAGGGCTTGCAGCACTTCCAGTCCCAGGCCGATCAGTACCATCGGCATAAACACATTCCACAGGAGCGCTTTAGGCGAGGACACAGCCGCCCGGTCGGAGTAGATCGCGTAAAAAAGCAGCCCGGCTCCGACAGCAAAGGCCAGCGCATGGGCGGCAAAATGCCACAGTTCGAAGGTATAGACCACCCGTCTGAATTCGGCGGGGGTCGGATTGGGCGGCATTTGGGGGAGAACGGACATCGGGGCGGTGACCGCCGTAGCCAGATAGAGAGTCCCCAGCCACAACAGACTGGGGACAAAACGCATATGTTTCATCATGGCAGTGCAATCACGCCTGCGATCATCACAACTACGCCCAGGACCAGTAAGCACCCACCGATCCAATAACCGATGTTTTCTTGAATCCGAGCTATCATGCTGCCCTCCCTTTCTCTCAGGTGAATGGCGATGACTCGCCGTATAACCAGACGGGAGGTGGTTATAACCCGGCATCTACGGATTGACCCGGCGGAACACAGCCGGTATCCATACGGGTTTCTAACGATGCTGTGCAGGTGATCCTTGCCCAAAAGCGACCGCTGACACGCTTCAACAGTTGTTGTAAGTCGGCAATTATGCTAATATCTATCTTGTTAATTACCACGAACCACGTCAGTTAATCTCCAGAGGAGAACCCATAATGGACAACAAAGCATTGGTAGAAGCCTTCTTCACGGCATTTGAGGCAGGCGACTATGATACTGCTGCCTCGTATATGTCCGACGATTTTCAATTCAGCGGCGCAACCCCCGAACCTATCAGCGGGCAGGCATGGATCGGGCTTTCAGCGTCGATGAGAGCTGCTTTCCCTGATCTCAGATATAACTTCCGGGTTAAGAGTGTAGCGGGAGATGTCGTTACAACCTCAAATCAGCTTCACGGAACACATACGGAGGACTTCGACCTGTCCGGTATGGGCATGGGGATCATCTCACCCACCGGCAAATCCTTCTCTCTCCCTCAAGAGACCAATGAGGCGACCGTCCAGGGCGGCAAGTTGACCGGTGTTCACGTCTTCTCAACACCCGGTAGTGGGCTGTTAGGCATTCTCGACCAACTGGGCATTGCGGTGCGGTAGTCACTCTTTACCAGTCATACAGCCGGTGTGCCGATTTGATCCTGGGGATGTCTCACGGCACACCGGAGGTTGTTTTTTCTGTGAGCATCTTCAACAGCGCATCTACCAGCATCAATAAAGCGGCTCGTTTCATTAAGGCCCTGCAAAAACATATATTGGTACAGGCCCATCGAGGCCCTGCCATTCGACTATTGTTTCTTCCGTGCTATATATATCAGAGGTAAACCGAGTGTCATAATAATAGGAATGAACAACCATGTCCGCAGAAATTGACGGATCGCTGCAACTAAACCAGGAGTGAAAATGCCCAACTGGGCTGCTATCATAAACGAAAACCAGTCCAGCTTTTGCTGACGAATATGGGCCTGCAAACATCTCAACCGGCTCCCCCACGATATCAAGTAAATCCTCAAGATAAATTGCAAAACTCAGTTCTATCGCAAATAACCTATTGTCTTCAAATAACACAAAGTTGTGATTTTCATCCTGTGTCAGTTTAAGGTCTTTGTCTGTCAGCAGATTCACCATATCTTCTGACCAACTCCAACTTATATATCGATCATACTCAGTATCGATTTGCACATCTTGCATGATGTTGGAAGTTTCGAGGATACGCAGGATTTCCTCTTGAGATAGCCCGCTAAGAGACTGCCCGAAAAAACAAGGTGGCTGACAATTCTCCTGAGATATCATCGCGTAAATAAGCTCAGAATGATCATCGCTGCCATTTAAACATGCAGATACTGCTAAACAGAATAGGCAAAGTAGCAGCGCCAACCGCTGATATTTCATCATCCCCCCGTGCGCTCAGCCCGTTCAATACGACTAAACAACGACACGACTATAGTACTTTACCATGCCTGAAAATTCAGGCTACAATG
>JBNKDD010000362.1:0-5170 GCA_050288085.1 Anaerolineae bacterium | reverse complement strand
TGCAGCCGCATCTTGATCCGTCCTTCACTTTTTGACAGATCTTATCCTATTTTGTCCCCATTTTTGGAACGGTCACGTTTTTTGGCAAGGCTTGACATTTGAAATTATATCCGTGTACAATGATTAAAATTCATATTTTCATAATTTCTGAAATTTAATCATTTGCTCTATAAGTGGCAGGTGACGCAGGTGGAGTAAACCTGGCTGGTCATTTGCCAATACAGCTTGCCGGGGCTGATATGAATATCCATATTTCAAAAAGGACACTTGTAACAAAGGTTATCCACGAACTTCAAAGGATGATTGTAGATAAGGAAATTCTGCCCGGTGAGTTCCTCCCTCCTCGAAAAGAACTGGCTGCACAATTCGGCGTCGGAAATTCTACGATTCAGGAAGCCGTCCAAGCCTTGACAGCCATGGGGATGTTGGAATCTCGACCGGGCAAAGGGACCTGGGTATCTGAAAGTGCTTTAGATACGCTTATTCCCCCATCAACAGTTACGTCACGGTTGGGCAGCCTGGATGCCCACAAGTTATATGACGCCCGCTCTGTGATTGAAGTCGGCCTGACCGAATTTGCGGCGCAAAGGGCCACCCCAGAAGATATCAAAGCTATCAAAAGTGCATTAGAGGCGATGAAAGTCACACTTAGCGATGATGCTGCTTTTGTTGAAGCCGATCTTGAATTCCACCTGGCGGTTGCCAGTGCAGGGCACAATGAACTGCTGGAGCAGTTTTATCACCTCTCGCGGAAGCTGCTGTCAGAAGTGATTGCCGAGATTATCAGACTTCCTAATGTGAAAGAGGACGCCATCATCATACAGGGGGAAATCGCCGAAGCCATTGAGCAACATGACGTTCAAAAGGCGCGTCAAGCTGCAATTAACCATATGGAAATAGTTGGGGAGTTGCTCGATGTTTGGACTAAGAGCACGGGCAGAGATAGTGCTGAAGGGAGGTGATTCAGGCTCTCATGATACTTTCTGACAGCGAAAATGGTTTGTCTTTCGCTGTACCTCATCATCAATAGGCCTATATATCTCACATAAGGAGAAGATTAGAAATGAAGACAGGCCGGCTCCTTCTATTCATCGTGCTAGCACTCAGCCTGCTGCTCACCGCATGTACTCCGGCTGAGCCTCAAGAAGCCGGGGGGGCAGCAGAAGAAGTCGAAAAAATCCTAAAGGTCGGGGTCGTAGCTCCTTATACCGGCCCCAGTTCTATTGTCGGTGATGAATTCAAAGGATCCGTCACCATGGCGTTTGATGCCATCGATTGGAAGATCGGCGACTACACCGTTGAGGTGGTCTGGATTGACAGCGAGTCAGATCCAGAGGCGGCCTCACGGGCTTACGAAGAGGCTATCGTCAGAGACGAGATCACCTGTGGTCTGCTCAACTGGGATGCCTCGGTCGCTGTTGCCCTGATGGAAGTCTCGGCCAAGCACAAAGTGCCGCACTTCTTCGCTATGGGCACGACCACCATCGTCGATGAGAAATATCACTCTGAGGAAAAGTACACCTACTGGATGGGGAAAGGTTGGCCGACCCCCTCGAAGCTGACCATTGCCTATGTCAATGCTGTGGAAGAGGCTATTGAACAGGGAATCTTTGATCCGGGTGATCGCCGCGCGGCGCTCTACGGAACCGACGACGACTGGAGTCGCGGATTTACGGCTGCCATCGGCTCACAGCTTGAAGATGCCGGTTGGACGATTGAGACTGAAGAGTATGTCCCCATCGGTGAGACTGACTTCTATCCCCTGCTGACCAAGCTCCAGGGCCTGGATGTCCCGCTGGTTGCCGGTACAACTGCCGATGCTGCCGGGTTTACGGCATTCATCAAGCAATCACGCGAAATCGGGCTTGAGAGCCTGATTATCGCTGATGGCCTGGGTTGGGTCGGTGAGTGGTATGACCTGACCGGGGATGCATCTAACTATGTGATCGACCAGATTCCGGGTTGGACCAGCCCTGAAGCACTGACCTTCAAAGAAGAGTTTGCGGAGCAGTTCGATTTTGAACCCAGCCCGTCTGCAGCCGGGTTATCCTATGACGAAGCCAATTTCTTCATTAAGATTGCGCAACGCACTTATGAACTTCACGGCGAGCTAACCAGGGAAACTCTTTACCAGACCGGTATGGATGAACTGGTCACCGGCAAGTTAACCTATACTGACGGCATCTTGATGGAAGAATACAAATATACACCTGAAACGATGCCCGACTTTGTGGTAGGTTCAGGCGAGTTTGTCTTCCCCGTCATCCAATACTTTGATGGCGTAGGCGTGACCATCTATCCACCTGAAGCCAGAGAACAAGAACTCAGTGTTCCAGACTACATGAAATAACCATCTACAGCCGGAAGAGGACAGCCTAATTGAGTGGAGGCCGTCCTCTTCCCTTCCACTACCATTGAGATTGCGGTAACAATCTCATCAGGGAGATAACATATGATCCTTCAAGTAGAAGGAGTCGTCAAACGATTTGGGGGATTGGTTGCGCTCAATGATGTTTACCTCAACATCGAACCGGGCGAGGTCGTCGGTTTGATCGGCCCGAATGGTGCAGGCAAATCCACTTTTCTAAACGTTATTGCCGGTCTTTATAAGCCAGAGTCGGGCAGTGTCCATTTTGATGAAAAGGACATTACCGGCCTGAAGCCCCAGAAAATCTGCCAGTTGGGCGTAGCCAGAACCTTTCAGATCAGCCTGCCTTTCCCAAAGATGACGATCCTTGATAACGTATTAGTCGCGGCAACCTTTGGAAACAACCCGCCGGTCAAAAATCCCCAGGAATGGGCCGAGGAAATGCTGGACTTCGTCGATTTTTCGGTCCCGAATAGTACCCTGGCGGGCAGTTTGAATGCCGGGCAGCTCAGGCGGCTCGATTTGGCAAGAGCCTTAGCCAGCAAACCCAAGCTGCTCTTATTGGATGAGGCGGCGGCGGGGTTAACCTCTAATGAATTATCCGATCTCCAAACACTTATCTTGAAGATCAGAGACTCAGGGGTCTCCATTCTGATTGTCGAACATATTATGCAGTTCATCATGAACTGCTGTGACCGGATCGCCGTGCTTCAATATGGGCAGAAGATCGCCGAAGGCAGCCCGGCAGACATGATGAGTGACGAGCGTGTAAAAGAGGCCTACCTGGGAGAGAAGTATATTCTGTAGAAAACCTCTCTTACCAGTCTCAGATAACTTTAGGAGAATTGCCGTTGCTTCAAGTAACAGATATTCAGGCAGGCTACGATAGACTGCAAGTGCTGTGGGACGTGTCGCTGACCGTTTCGGAAGGCGAGTTCGTCGCCCTGATCGGGCCAAATGGTGCCGGAAAAACTTCTACATTGCGGGCCATTATCGGGTTGATCAAACCCATGAGCGGATCGGTTGTTTTCAGGGGTAAGTCGATTGCGGGTATGCGGGCTGACCAGGTCACCCGGTTGGGTATGAGCCTCGTCACTGAGGACTCAGACCTGTTCCCGGCTATGTCCGTAGAAGACAACTTAATTCTCGGCGCTTACACCCGGCGAGATCGAAAAGCCGTCAAGGCGACGCTGGCTTATGTTTACGATTTGTTCCCGGTTTTAGCCGAACGAAAGAAGCAGTTAGCAGGCACTCTGAGTGGGGGCGAGCGTAAGATGCTGGCTGTCGGTCGGGGGTTGATGCTGGAACCGCAAATTATTTTGGTCGATGAGCCGTCGCTCGGACTGGCTCCGAAGCTGGTTCTGTCCGTATTTGAGGCACTGCGCGAACTGCATCGCAAGGGCGTGACCGTCCTGCTGGTTGAACAAAATGTTAATACTACCCTCCATATCACCGACCGGGCATATGTATTAGAGCACGGCAGGATCGTGCTGGAGGGGGCCAGTCAGGAATTGCTAAAGAACGCATACCTTCAACAAACTTACATTGGCGCACAAGAGCTGCCAGGATAGAAAAGGAGACCGGATTTATGAATCCAATCATCTGGAATTTGCTGGTAGCAGGCATCCTGCGCGGTGGGTTGTATGCGCTAATGGCCGGTGGTCTGGCGCTTTTGTTCGGTGTGATGAATATTTGCAACTTCGCTCATGGCGAGTTGTTTGTCATCGGAGCCTATATTGCCTACTTTGCTCATATCACCTTTGGCCTCCCGCCGGTATTGGCAATTATAGTGGCTGCGATTGGCAGCTTTGTGATCGGGGCGATCCTGGAGAAAGTGTTCATTTATCCGCTTCGTAAACGCTCCAAAGATGAGTGGATTATGAATACCTTTCTGCTCACATCCGGGTTATCGGTCGCCATGCAAAATACGGCCCAGAAGATATGGGGTGTCAAGTATCGTGGGATTACGCAATACTGGGACGGAGTGATCCAACTCACGCCAAACATGGGTATATCGGTTGACCGGGCGGTGGCCTTCCTGATCTCTATCTCGGCTATCGTTCTGTTCTGGGTGTTTCTGCGCCGGACAAATGTCGGCAAGGCGATCCGGGCTGTCTCTCAGAATGAGCGCGGGGCGATGTTGATGGGAATCAATCTTGATTACATCCAGACGCTGACCTTTGCGCTCGGCAGTATGCTGGCCGGATTAGGCGGAGCAAGTATGCTGTCTCTAATACCGGCCTACCCTTTCGCCGGGGCGAAGCCCAATATTACATCGTGGTTTGTGGTGACGGTGGTGGGCTTAGGAAATGTCGGGGGCGCGATTGTAGGCGGGTTTATCGTGGGGCTTTTGGAGAGCTTCACCTTTTACTACCTGGGGCAGGGATGGCAGGATGTAGCCAGCCTGGGCATTTTGATCCTGATCCTGTTGTTAAAACCATCCGGGTTGTTTGGCTCTGAAGTAAAAGGCGCACTAGAAAGGTAATTAACATGTCATCAATGACCACAACCAGACCTGGGGCGCAGATCATCAACCGGTTAAAAGCTACCGGGGTTTCTATCCCCACACTGATCATCTTTGCTATTTTGCTGGTGCTGCCTTTTCTGTTTCGGGATGAGTATCTCCAACGCCTGTTGGTAGTGAGCCTGTTGTTTGGCGCTCAGGCAATGGTATTCGACTTTACCGGCGGATTCATCAACGCCGTCAACTTTGGGTTTGCGGCGTTTGTCGGCCTGGGGGCATATATATCCGCGCTGCTGGCCGTGAACTTTGGCCTTAGCCCCTGGATCGGGATGTTTGTT
>JBNKDD010000361.1:0-5164 GCA_050288085.1 Anaerolineae bacterium | reverse complement strand
CTCGTGCCGTTTAATCCTAACCTGAACCTGGCCACCTTCAGGAGTGTACTTGATGGCGTTGCCAATCAGATTGGTAAAAATGCGTTTCAAGCCATCAGCATTAGCCAGTACTGTTATACCGGATGGGACATGATTCATTTTCAATTCAATGTTTTTCTCTTCAGCCTGACTGGATAATTGCTCAATGACATCGTATACTGCCGCTTCGAGCGAAACCGGCTCCAGTTCGCTCTCCATACCTTCCACTTTGCCCGCGGCTAGATCCAATAGATCGTCGATGAGCATTTTTAATGCGTCAAGCCGATCTGAGATGTGATGCAAATCCTCGCGCAGCTCGTCATTCAAGGTATCTTCTTCGAACATCATGGAACGTAAAAGACTCTGGGCAGCTCCTACAGGTGAGCGCAGTTCATGGGTCACGGCCCTCACAAACTGCGATTTGGTCTCATCGGCCCGCCGGAGTTCTTCGTAGGTCAGCGCATTTTCAATGGCAGTAGTGGCCTGCTGAGCAATCGCTGTCGCAAACTGACTTTCTTTTTCTGTGAAGTAACCAGGCTGCCGACCATAGATCTGTAAAACCCCCAGAGGGGTGCTATGCCCGACCAACGGCACAGCCAGAATAGACCGGATGCCTTCGGCCAGGAACTCTGTCGAGGGTTGTAAATCCTCTTCCTTGGTCACATCCTCAATTACGAGGGGTTGACCATCCACCGGGATAATATTGGTGGTGCAGAGTTTGCACGGAACCTGGACTTTGGACAGGCAGTCCTTGCTCAACCCATACCCGGCAGCAATCCTCATCCGTGAATCGGCTGCATCTTTATCAACCAGCCAGATCAGGGTTCCCTTAGCCTGCAATGCACGAGTAGCGGAAACGGCCAGCCGTTTGAGAACATGGGATACATCTAAGCTGCGTGAAAGGGCCTGCGTGTTCTGGTAGAGGGTCATAATCTGCCGTTCGCGCTCACGAAATTCGTGCACGATGGGGATCATCAGGGCCGCAGTAACTATCGAAACGGTGGTAAAAAAGGTCAGCTTGGCTGCAATATATCGCGGGTCTCGGTGTAAATTAGGGGGCAGGGAAGGACGCACCCGGTAATGGACCAGGACACCGGCAGCCTCAAGCCCGATTACCCCTGCTACAGCCAGGATCACAGATGCGACAAAGATGGGGACGCTGCGCTCCGGCAGCAAAATCGGGGCCAGTAGAATATAAAACAGGAAGAAATGCATTGCCAGGCTTTCAACACCGCCGGTCAGATGAACCAACGTTGTCAGGGCTAACCAGTCCAGCACAACCTGACCGATCGTCACCAACTGTATCCGCTGCTTTGATTTTAATAACCACCAGAACAACGCATTGTAGGCCAGTATAAACAACCCCAATGCATAAAGAGGCAAGGAAGGCAGGTCCACACCAACGATATATTCGTTGATCGGCGTAACAATCAATACAGCCAACCCTGCCATCCAACGCATTCGGATCAGCCGGGCACTGTTTTTTATCAGGTCACTCGAAGTAGATACATCATTCGGGGAAGTTGTCATTTGATCATCCACCCCGTATTTATCTTATATAGAGGGCGCTCTGTAGAGCGCCCCTATGCCTGTAAAGTCAAGCTCTGACTTCTTTGTTAGTGCACCCTGGCAAGCAGTTCACTCACTTTATCGACCAGCTTCTCCGGTTCGAAGGGTTTATCAATAAAACCATCAATCGGGAGATAATCCTCATCGGGGCCGAAGCTCAGTTCGGTGGTTGAGTGAATCGCCGAAAGAATCAGAATCGGTATATGCTGATAGGCTGCATAAGGCGAACCAGGATCGGGCTGGCGGAGTTTAATCACTACTTCAAAGCCCTCGGTTGCGGTGTCCATCATGACATCCAGGATGAGCATATCGGGATTCACATCTGGAAGCCTTTGTAAGCCCTCTTCACCATTTGGTGCATCGATCACTTCATGGCCTGCCTTCTCCAGGCATTTCCGCAGAGCACGGATCATGGTGAGGTCATCATCGACTATTAAAATCTTTGCCATTTTTACCTCCGCATATGCAGGAAAACAGACTCATCACGAGCAAGGGTGTCACCGGTTCTCGCTTACGACAGCAACGGTTTCCAGATCACCCGGCAGGTTAAGGCGACCATCATAGAGTGTCCCGTCTGCCATGGTCGCTCCATCCAACCGGTAAGCCTTGGCAAGTTCTTCTTCCCTCAGGTTCTTAACACCCTTGAGATTGGCTCCTGACAGGTTGGCTCTTTTCAGATTAACTGCACCGAGATTGGCCCCCTGCAAGTTAGCGTTCTCCAATCGCGCATTGCGCAGATTGGCTCCCGTTAAGTCGGCGTCCTGAAGATCTGCTTCAGTCAGGTCGGCGCTCTGAAGTCTGGTCCAGAGCAGCCGGGCATTTCTCAGGTTAACCCGGAATAAACATGCCTTATAAAGATTGACCACGCTCAGGTCGGCGGCCTCAATATCCGCCTCGCTCAGATCGGCCCCTTCCATGCCTGCCATACTCAGATTGGCATCCTTTAGGCTAGCACCTTTCAGATCGATCCCTTTCAAGATGCCGGTATCCAGCCAGCCCTGCTCTCGCAATTGGTCGATTGTTTCCAGCACGACCTTGTTATTCTGGCTGCGGAGCTTCACGATAAGTTGGGCTTCCTGGCTATCGGCTTCTACGTCCAGTTCTCGTGTAATATGAGACAGGTTCTCTTCCGCCCATATCTGCCCGTGTTTGTAATCCCCTACCGACACGCGATAAAAATCGGCCATTTCGTCTGCATCGTTGGGGTCAACATGGATAAACTGTGAGTCCCGGAGGTCGCCGCGCAGGTTATAACGGCCATCGTACCGGCGTCCCTCTGGCATGGTGGACGCTCGGAGCCGGTATGCCTGGATGAGCTGCTCGACCGCCAGATTGCAGACTTCTTCCAGGTTTGTGTTGAACAGGTCTGCGTCCTGCAAGTTAGCTCCATTTAGATTGGTCCCACGTAAGTTAGCACGATTCAACCGGGCACAGGACAAATCAGCCCCACTCAAATCTGCATTCCGTAGATCGGCCATCCGTAGATCGGCTCCTTGAAGGTCGGCCTGGCGCAAGTCTGCCCCTCGCAGGTGTGCACATCTCAGGTCCATTCGCTTCAGCGTGCCATTAAAAAGTAAACTGCGTGAACGCAGTACCTCCAAAACCTGAATGACAGTCTCGTCATCAGGGCTTCGCAACTTACGAATGAGTTGCATCTCGTCACTCGTCGTCATTAGGCCCTCCTAATCACAAAACCAGAGTTCTTTATCCACCTTCACTCTAGCAAAAGGAGGTAACAATGCCGGTCGCAAATCGGTGACAAGCCGGTGACACCATCACTGTTGTGAGAGAATGTCATATCAGTGCCTCGATCTTTTGCAAGAAATCATCAGGGTTAATTGGCGTGTTGACGAAGTCATCTACCGGCAGATAATCCTTCTCCAGGTCGAAACACAGGAGCGTCGTCGAGGTAAGAACCAGAATTGGAATGTCGGCAAATGTGGGATATCCCGGCAGTGGAATAGGGCTGCGAAGCCTGAACGCCAGCTGCAAGTCTTCCAACGTCGAATCCATCATAACAGCCAGGATAATCAGGTCCGGTCTATTGGCCTTAATCATCTGCCACCCATCGAGCCAATTACCAACTCCCATCATCTCATGTCCGGCGCTCTCCAGGCAGATCTGGATGGCGAACAGCATTTCCGTGTCATTGTCCACAACGAGAATTTTTGCCATTGCTCGCATACCCCTCGATAATCCCAGCTAACTCTTTTGCCGCCGCTTTGACAGCTTTGGAAACGGGAGGGGACAGCGGCACATCAAAACCTATATTGGCAGGTTGGATGCCCAACAGTTCTACCGCGCAGCCCAATTCAGACTCCAGGTAAGCGGCCACCATGTGAATGGGCAGCGAATGAGTCGAGGCACTAAGCCCGACGGTCATCGGCCAATCCAGCCATTGGAGGGTTCCCGGCTCGGCATCTAAACGCGCCGCATCAACCAGCAGCACCAGGTCTGGTTTGAAGCGGCGCAGTAATCCACACATATTCTCTGGGGCTGAACCGGCATCGACGATCAGATACCTGTCGTCGACCCGGGCCGGGATCAGCGCCCGCAGTTCGCGCGCCAGGACAAGCCCCGCCGCATCATCACCACGCAGTTCATTGCCGATACCGATCACAGCGATGCGAGGTGGCCGCCCTCCGTTTTTTAAACGATCAAGTATCTGGATCACCCGTGCCTGCCAGGATTCGTTCGACATTGTGTTTGTCTCCGTAGTAGATCAAGAACGGCTCCCGTTCCAGGGCGGCCAATTCCCACAGCTCATCCGACATGGTGAGGCAGCCCTGCCGACAGCTTTCCACGCATTGCGCACAGAACGCACACCGGTCAATGTGATAACGCATTACAAATTGTTTGTTCTTTTTATCCAGGATAATCACTTCGATGGCATTGGCCGGACAATCTTTGGCACACAACCCACAGCCGGTGCAGCTTTCCGAATTCCATACCAGTTGCCCGCGCAGCCGCTCCGGTGCCGCCCGCCGTTCAAACGGGTATTTTTCGGTAACCGGCGGCTTAAACAGTGAGGCGGCTACGTCGTTTAACATTGTCCCGATTTTCATATCGCTCCTCCGGGCCACACGATCACAACTAACCACTGCACCAACACCGCTAACACCCCGTAACGCCACCATAGACCCACTGTCTGGTCAATCCGCAGCCGGGTTAAGAGCGACTGCAAGCCCACGATCACCAACAGTAAAACCAGCGTTTTGGCGAAGAAGATCAGCGGATTAGCAACCCCACCGAGATAAAAGGCCGCGATCAGGGTGAGGCCGATCACCAACTCAATGCCCTTACCCAGCCGGAACAATGCCAGTCCACGCCCGCTGTATTCAGTTAATGCACCGGCTACGATTTCGGTCTCGGCCTCCGGCGCATCAAACGGCGGCATTTCCAGTTTGCCCATCAACCCGATCAGGGCCGCCAGGAATCCCAATGGTTGAGTCAGCAGCAGCCAGCGCCCGGTGGTGTAGCTGGTGATCTCGCCGATCTGCCAGCTTCCGGCAACAAGCGCCGGGCCGAGCAGAGCCAGCAGGAATGGCGCTTCGTAGGAGAAAAGCTGCGTCAGTGT
>JBNKDD010000360.1:0-5187 GCA_050288085.1 Anaerolineae bacterium | reverse complement strand
CCGTGTCAAGGGGTGGGCTGTCTGAAATTCGCTTAGTGGATTCTATATGGGGTAAAATCGCGTCGCTGTGATTTGAAAAATGGCCGGGACAAGTTCGAAGCCACAGCCTTCATCCCAGATTCCCAAGGTTAAGGATATGACCGAGACAACATCTACACTTAGCACTACCGAACGCGATAAAATCCACCGCCTGAATTACTATGTGTTCTTAGCCGATTTTGTGTTATTCGGTATTGGTATGAAATTTATCGATACCGCTACGGTGATCCCCGACTATGTGCGCAAACTCACCGATCTGGAAATCTTAATCGGTTTTTCGGGGTCTATGTTTGAGTTTGGTTGGCTGCTCCCGCAGTTGTTTATCGCCCGGCGGCTGATGCAGGTTGAGCGAAAGAAGTGGTGGTTTATTGCCCCTAACATCCCGGTTCGTTTGCTGATACTTGCCTATGCTGGGGTCATCTTCCTGTCCGGGGCTGAGAATCTGGCTCTGCTGCTGATCCTGTTTTTGCTCTTCTATGGGTTAGCGGCTCTGGGGGATGGGCTGGTCGGTGTCCCCTGGATCGATCTGTTGGGCAGCAGCCTGGATGATAAACGCCGGGCACGCCTGTTTGGGTTGGGCAATGCGGCTGTCGGAATCGGTGTGCTGGCGATCACACCCATTATCCGGGCGATCCTTGGCGCGAAAGGGCCGGGCTTCCCCAATAGTTATGGTATGTTATTTTTGATAGCCGGGGGGTGTTTTCTCGTTACCGTCCCGGCGATGTTGTGGGTTAAAGAACTTCCCGATGGTAAGCCGCGTGATGTAGCTCCGTCGCTGCACGAATATCTGCCCGATCTAATCCGTGTGCTGCGTGACGATCAGCCCTTCCGTGCTATGATCATCACCCGTGTCCTCGGAACGCTGTTTACATTGGCTGGACCGTTTTACATCGGGTTTGCGACCGAACGCCTCGGTCTTGCCAGCGAAAATGCCGTGCCGACTTTACTATTTATGCTCACGTTGGGCAGCATCATTGGTTCTTTGTTGTATTCCCGGTTCGGGGCGCATCGCAATGTATATTTCATCCGGCTGGCGCTGGTGATGGGCTTGCTTATGCCTGCTCTGGCGCTGCTTGCGGGTGCGATCCACTATGGTCTGCTCTATGTGGCTTTCTTTGCCTACGGTATAAACACTGGCACACTTTACCTGAGCTTCATTAACTGGCTGATTGCTTATTCGAAACCTGAACAGCGCCCGACTTATACAGGTTTGTTTAACTCAGTATCCGCGATCGGGTTACTGGTAGCACCTGTAATCGGCGGCCTGATCGTCCAGTGGGTGAGCTACCAGGCAGCTTTTATCGTTGCTCTGGTGATCATGGTGTGTGCATTGTATGTCAGTCTGCGGCATGTTCCGCCGACATCATGAGGGGGGCAGACCGTCAATATACCCAGGGGATGATCGCTTTGGTTTGCTGCTTATAAGCCAGGTATGGTTCGCCGAATCTTTCTGCAAGCCGTTTTTCTTCAAATGGTATGCGAAGCAAAATGACCAGGAGCATCAGCGCCAACCCTGACCAGGCCCAACTGCACTTAAAGTAGATATTGGTTCCGGTCAGCATGAGCAGCCCGGCTAGATACAGCGGGTGCCTGATCATCGCGTAAATACCGGATGTGACCAGCTTCTGCTCGTCTGTCTTCTTGATGGACGGCGACCAGTTTGCACCCAGGGTCCGGTTTGCCAGGTAAGCAATTATTGAACTGCCTATCAGCAGCACCAGTCCACCTAATCGGAAATAAAGTTGGATGGCGCGCTCTGGTTGTGATGCGCCTTCGAAAACCGCTGCACCGATCCCCAATGCCACCGCGATCACGGTGATGATTGCCGTTGGGTCTCTCACAATGCTGCCCAAATGTGAAAAAGATTTTCTTCTCATGCTCCGCTGACTTTGAGCAACGAAGCGAAAGATTATTATGGCTATGACATAGACCACCAACCAGGGACTTTGCAATGACATTCTCACCCCTCTCGGAATCAAATCAGACGGGTGAATTTTACTCAGTTTCCCCAGAGTGGCGAACACCAATTATTAGGGTGATTATTGATTTAGCCGGTGGAGTCCTCGGTCACGAGGTGAGCGACAATCACGATCCGCTGGACGTAGTCTTCCAGTTCGTCATCCCAGCCAGAGCAGGTGATCAGGGTCAGGCGGGTATCCTCCGTCGGGAAGGCCACAGAAACCTCTGTCCGGTCAACTATCTTCGACTCGGTGACTTCGTAGATAAAAGTCTCGCCGTCTCGCTCGATGAAAATATGGTCGCCAGTTTGGAGTATTTCTAACTCCTGGAACGGCCCCCAGCCTGCACCGGGGATCGTAACGTGCCCGGCTAATACGGCATTGCCTGAATCGCCGGGATAGGCTGTTCCGGCCAAATGGGCGACTTCGGTAGTCAGCCGCGAGATATCCCATTGGCGGGCGACGAACGGGGCTTCGATCATCTGTGCCTCGATCCCGATCTGGGGGATCACGAGGTTAACTTCGGGCGGAGGTTCTTCTTCGGCGATGGTCGGTTCTGCCTCTGCCGGGGGAGGGGGGGCAACCGGGCGGTTGACCCAGAAATAGAGCAGCCCGATCCCAAGTACAGCAATCAGGGCAAACCAGGCCCAACCTGTCAACTGGCGGCTGCGACTGGTCGGAGATCGGTTGTAGCCGAGCAGTCCACGAGCAGAGACCTGCCTCGACCGGATCAGCAGCAATACGCCGATTCCGATCAACACGCCAACGATCAGAACAAGAGTGTTAACTTCCTGTGTGATTTGGGCGAACATCTAGAACCTTATTTGCCGGGTTTACTCACAACATGGATCATCAAAATCATTTTGCCGAGGGCCAGCAAATCCTGGTCCCGGATAACGGTTGCAATACCCCTGCCGGAGGGTGCACCGTTGACGGTTGTGCCGTTGGTGCTGCCCTGGTCAATCGCAAACAATTTGGTCGTTGTTGGGCGCAGCATGGCATGTTCACGCGAGACTCCGAGGTCTTTTGCCCCATAGGACCCAAGGCTCAGAATGATCCGCCCCGGACGGCTTTCTCCACGCCCTAGGATGACATCTCCATATAAATCAAGGCCCATCATCCGGCGGTGATCGTCGGAGTATAGTTCCAGGAGTAAGCGCCAGGGCTGTTCAAGCATCAGGTTATCGTCGGGGTCGGGCTTGTAGGGCATCGCGTAGTATTCGATAGTTTCTTCTCGCGACTGGAATCCAAAAGGTGTGTAGTGTGCCGTAAACCGGTCGAAGATAGTACCTATAGGATCGCTTGATTCGGCAGGGATGATGTAGGTTGATTCGTCTTTTTGTTCCCCTTGATCGTTACCTTGCTCTTCAGAAGTTTGGTTCATATTTTAGTCATTCATATTGGATAAATGTGGAAATATAAATGCTTGCCAAGTATCCGTATCCCCCACATTGATAACAGTACTGCTGTTAATCAAATCAATGCTCCCATTATATATCACTGTTCGACAGGAGAAAACAAACCGTAAAGGATAGGATCGGATCGCTCATTACTACCTACTTTTGACCGGTATCCGCTACAATCGAGCCAATTCAAGGAGGGAGCTTTTGAGATTCTTATTTACGCTGCATCCCCTGATCGGCCATTTTCATGCGATGGTGCCACTCGCTCTGGAACTTAAGGTGCATGGACATGATGTCGTATTCGCGACTGGAGACCACCTGGCCCCCATCGTTAAACGTGTTGGTTTTAAGCATGTTTCATGTGGTCAGGATAATAATGGAACCTCCGATTTCTTGACCGATCTATTTGAGCAGCAGGACATCAAGTCAAAGGTGTCTCATCCAGCCTTAAGGCAGCTCTGGGGTTTTATCCAGGGCTTTGGCCCTCAAATGACAGATGACCTGATCGACCTGTTCAAAGATTGGAAACCGGATGCAATTGTGCGTGACCCCACCGATTTTGGCGGCTATGTTGCCGCCGATCTGTTTGACCTGCCCTATGCCAGTATCCAATGGGCGGTCTATATTTCATGTTATGGGTGTGATGAACCACTCACTGCGCTGAGACGGCGCTATGGCCTGCCGGATGATCCCGGCTTTGCATCGTTCGATCGCTACTTTGCCCTGAACGCCCTTCCACCCTCGTGGGTGCTCCAGGGAACCGTTCCCCCCGTTTTGCATCGTTTTTGCATGCCGCCATTCGATCAGAGTGTCAGGCGGGATTTGCCACCCTGGGTAAGCTCCTTACCCGATCGGCCCACCATCTACGCGACCCTGGGCACGACATTTAATCAGAAACCTGACCGTTTCCGCGCATTGATCGCGGCATTCGGCGCTGAAGATTTTAATGCCATCATTACGGTTGGGCAGTCTGTCGATCCAGCGCGGTTTCATCCACTGCCAGAGAATGTGAGGATCGAGCGTTACATCCCACAGACTCTGATCCTCCCCTATTGTCAGGCATTCATCTTCCACGGAGGATTTAATTCTCTGCACTCTGCCCTGTGGCATGGTTTGCCAATGGTTATTGTCCCCTTGGAAGCCGGGGATCAACAGCCTACAGCGGTTCAGTGTGCTGAACTTGGCATTGGTGTGGTGGTAGAGGAGGCCCTGCCAGAACCGGAAACCATCAACGCTGCCGTCAAGACCGTATTGGAGCAGCCTTCATACCAATCGCAGGTGCACCAGCTTCAACAGGAGATCAAAGAACTTCCCGATCTCTCGGAAGCGGTGCACCGGTTGGAAAACCTGGCAAGAACCCATGAGCCGCAGATGGTTTGACAGCCTAACGCCAACCTCGGCGGAGCAAAGCTGACAGACCGAGGAAGATCAGGACCACCGGCCACATAATCCCCCAGTCCAGGTTGAACAGGAAGATCGCGCCGATGAACAGCGGCCAGAACGCACCCAGTAATAGATTGCTAACGGCAGGGGTGAATTGTTCGCCGCCGTCTATGTAAGCCCGGTAAGCGCGGTAGATCATGAACAGGCCGGGCATAAAAATAAACACTGCCCACCAGTTGAAATTAGCGCGGATCAGGCCAAGATTTTGCAGCATAAAGAGCACGCCCAGGCCGATCAGCGTTAACCCACCGGTAACTGCCCAACCCGGCCCACTCCATTCACTGCTCTGCGGAGGTCGTTCGGTGGGAGCTAAAGGCCGTTCGTTGGGAGGGAGTTCCTCGTTC
>JBNKDD010000359.1:0-5190 GCA_050288085.1 Anaerolineae bacterium | reverse complement strand
CGAAGTTCATTCAACGCCAGATCCATAAAACGATGATGCGCCGTCAATATTATTTTTGTCATCAGTTATCGGGGTTTTTAGTTATCATCACCCCCCTTCGGTGAACTAGAAAGCGAATCAAAAAAGCAGCACTCAACCTCGAATAAGGTCGGATGCTGCCAGTACTCACAAGTATCCAGTTGATGAGTATTTGTCTTAGTCTTGCTCACTCCATGAACGTGTAGCCCACGCTGCGGGTTAAGGAAGAATCATCTATAAATCGGCGTAGGGGCGCTTCGTGAAGCGCCCTGGGCGGCTCGCGAGCCGCCCCTACAAGCGATTAAATATTACCCGGCGGCCTCAGCCTGCGCCATGCTGGCCTCGACTTCATCCTCGATAGTTTCCAGGTACCGGATAGCGGACATCGCCGCCGCCGCGCCCTGCCCCACCGAGGTCGCCACCTGCCGGAAAACCGAGTCCTGGATTTCCCCGGCAGCATAAACGCCCTTGACGCTGGTTTCCATCAGCTTGTTGGTGACCACATAATTCTGCTCATCCATTTCAAGCTGGCCCTTGAAGATATTGCTGTTCGGATAATGCCCGATGAAGACAAATACTCCATCGGTCGGCATCGTGCTGATATCGCCCGTCTTGACATTCTTCAGCTTGACGCCATTTACCGTATCATCAGCCAGGACTTCTTCAACCACCGTATCCCAGATGAAGGAGATTTTTTCATTCTTCATGGCCCGATCTTGCAAGATCTGCCCGGCGCGGAGTTCATCACGGCGATGGATAACCTGTACCGTGTTGGCAAACTTGGTCAGGAAGATACCTTCTTCCAACGCGCTGTCGCCGCCGCCGACCACCACAATATCTTTGCCCCGGAAGAAGAACCCGTCGCAGGTGCCGCAGTAGCTCACCCCTCGCCCGATATTCTCTTCCTCGCCAGGAACCCCCATCCGCCGGGCCGATGCACCGGTCGAGACAACTACCGACCAGGCCTGATAGACTTTACCATTCTGCGTCTTGATCGTAAATGGCGGGCCGTTCTGGAAATCCACTTCGGTGACATAATCGAATTCAACACGCGCGCCGAACCGCTCGGCCTGCTGCTGGAATTGTGCAACCAGCTCCGGGCCGCCTAAGCCTTCCGGGAAGCCGGGATAGTTTTCTACTTCATAAGTGATGGCAACCTGGCCTCCGATCTGATCCCCGGTCAACACCAGGGGATTCAGGTTGGCACGAGCGGCATATAACGCCGCCGTAAACCCTGCCGGGCCAGAACCAATAATAATCATTCTCTCTACTTGCATCTTGCCTCCGCTATCGTTTACGTTACATTCTATGATTGTTGGGATGCAGGGTCATCGTCCAATTCAACAGACTCCAGGATCGTGATCAAAGCCTGAAATTCCATCTCGCAGCATTGACACATCTCAAGATGTTGTTTCACCTGTGGCAGCACGACCTCCGGGTCTTCTCCGGCTTGCAACAGGTCAACGTACTGGTCAATGTGATTAAAGCAGTCATCACAGGTGATCTCGTTTTCCTGCGCGGTAAAGATTTTTTTCATTAACCCATCAAAACACCTGGGTTTTTCTTCTGCTTCGTCCACCTTGTTATTTCCCCCTGCAACTGATTTCTCATCTAATCAGACGCCGCAGCACGGACGGCTCTTACTATTCATACTGTATAAACACCCCAATACTCGCTCACGTTGCCGCATTCGCATCGATTTGCCCCCCTTCGCAAAGGGGGGTAGATACCGCTTTGGCGGTAGCGGGGGGTTAAAATCCTAAAACAGGTCAAGAATATAATCTAATGAAAGCCCCTGATCTTCCAGGTAAACTTTTAGTTTAAGCCGGGCATCATGCAGCAGCTTATAAAGCGCATTGCGATTGGTATCCATCTTCTCAGCGATGACTTCCATCGGCACGCCATCAACCACGTAAGCCATCAACGCCATCCGTTGGCGGTCGGTGAGCGCCTCGCGGATCGCATGGTTGATAATGCCGGATACGTCCTGCTGTTCTGTGTAACGCTCAGGGTTGGGGCCTTTCGCGGGCGAGATCGCCAATGAGGTGATATCAGGCATCACCTCGCCCTCGACGGTTAGATGTTCAAGCGAGTAATCCTTATACCGGGTGCGGCGCAGTTCGCTGATCGCAACCCGCACCGCTATTTTTGAGGCCCAGGTCAAAAACTGGCTCTCACCTCGGAAACTGTCGAGATTGTCAAGAATCTTCAAAATAGCATCCTGGGCAAAATCCTGTGCCATATGTCCCAGGTCATCCTCTGAACGACTGCGGAGATCACTACGCTCCTGACTCAGATAGAAGTATAATCCTCGCTCCAGGCGGGATCGGAGGGCTTCAACAGCCCGTGTTTGCTCAGGCCCTTCACTACTTAGGGCCGCCAGCCATTCATCGTTAGACCGGTGCGTACTCATAGACCTTCCAGGAATTTGATGTGGTTAAATTGGGTCAGGCAATGGATTCTAAATCAAATCACCCGACTTAAGTGAACCTGAGAGGATTTTAACATCACCGACCGTTTCAACCCAAGTGCTCTGGCAAAGTAAGAGGTTTATACATTCTTTCTTAATGAGTTGAAAGAATGGACTTGCATAAGAAGGACAAATGCAAGTAGAATGAAATACAAGTACGATTCGTCGCTTTTATGGGCCAGATGTTTTTTTTCAAGGAGAAGGTTCTCTCACTCTTTTATTCATCCCCATGTATTGGGTATCAACAGATCCGAGGGGAATCATGGATATCATCAAGGTCTCAGCCCAATCGAGATCGACAGCAGTTGCAGGGGCAATCGCCGGAGTCATCCGCGAGCACAAGCACGCTGAAGTTCAAGCAATTGGGGCAGGTGCAGTAAACCAGGCAGTGAAGGCTATCGCTATTGCTAGAGGGTATCTAGAATTAGACGGTATCAAAATTTCATGTATACCTTTCTTCATCGAAATCGTCATTGACGGTCAAGAGCGAACAGCGATCCGCATGGTCATCGACATATGCAAGGATGGTGAGAAGAAAGAAGAGTAATTATTCCGCCAATCCGCCAAAGGTTGAAAACGGTTTATCTATCCACCTGTGAGTACGGATAGATAAACCATTTCAAGCCAAAGGGATCAAGGAATAAACTGCTAGATAGTATTATTGCGCCTCGAGCAAGATGTCAGACATCTCTCCCATTGCATACAAGTAAATTGGGTGACTGAGAAAAGAACTTATGCGCTTTTCCCAGTCACCCAGTCTCATCTTTCAGAACCAGCCAGAGCGCACGAATGCATAGAACGAAGCCCTGACGCGCCTCTACAAAGATCGAAACAGGGGGCCTTAGCCCCCTGTCTTGCACCCCGAAACAGCTATGCTGTCTCTACTTATTCGTATGCCCGCTTATTGATCACATCAAGAGCATAATCGATAAACTCATCGACCGGCAGCGCACCCCGGTCTTCGCCGCTCCGCATCCGCAGGGCAACCGCTCCGGCTTCAGCCTCGCGATCCCCCATCACCAGGATGTAGGGTGGCTTATCATTTTCCTGTGCCTTGCGAATCTTGTTCCCCATCCGGTCATTTGAATCATCCACTTCAGCCCGGATACCAACCGCTGCCAACTTCTGAGCGACCTCATTAGCATACGCCTGATGCCGGTCGGCAATCGGGATCAGCTTGACCTGAATCGGGGCCAACCACGCCGGGAAAGCGCCCTTGTAGTGTTCGGTCAGCACGCCGACAAACCGCTCCATTGATCCCAACAAAGCACGGTGCACCATGTAAGGTTGATGCGGCTGGCCGTCCTCACCGGTGTACTCCATTTCAAACGCTTCTGGCAGCCAGAAGTCAAACTGAATGGTCGTGATCTGCCAGGGCCGGTTGAGAGCATCGCGCACTTTGATGTCGATCTTCGGGCCATAGAAGACAGCTTCACCTTCAACTCGCTTGTAAGTCAGGCCCTCTTTTTCGATTGCCCCGATCAGCGCGGCCTCGGCCATATTCCACTGTTCTTCTGACCCGGCATATTTGCCCTTGTTTTCAGGATCACGAACACTCAATTCGATATCGAACTGCTCAAAACCGAAATCGCGCAAAATCGATAGCGAGAATTGCAGCACGCCGAGAATCTCTTCCGGCATCTGGTCAGGGCGGCAGAACAGGTGCGCATCGTCCTGGGTGAATCCACGCACCCGCATCAGGCCATGCAGCACGCCGGAGCGCTCGAACCGGTAGACCGTCCCAAACTCCGCATAGCGATGCGGCAGATCGCGGTAGCTGCGCATCTGGCTCTTGAAAATCTGAATGTGGAACGGGCAGTTCATCGGCTTGAGATAGTATTCCTGCTCCTCGATCGTCACCGGGGCATACATCCCATCCTTATACCACTTGAGGTGGCCGCTCGTCTCCCACAGGTTAGACTTGCCGATATGGGGCGTATAGACCTGTTCATAACCGCCATTGCGATGACGCTCCCGCCAGTAGTCTTCGATTGCCACCCGCAGCCGTCCGCCCCTGGGATGCCACAAGGCTAACCCTAACCCGACATCCTGCGAAAAGCTGAACAGGTCAAGCTGCTTACCCAGCGTCCGGTGGTCGCGGGCTTTGGCTTCTTCCAGCCTATCGAGATATTCTTCAAGCTCTTCGGCAGTTTCCCAGGCCGTCCCGTAAATGCGGGTCAGCATCGGGTTATTCTCATCGCCGCGCCAATAGGCCCCGGCAGGCTCCCGGAAGGTGATGCTGATCGCATCCGGGTTGATCTGTCCAGTATGTTCGACGTGCGGCCCCCGGCACAGGTCTTCAAAGGTATCGTGCTTGTAGGTCGAGATGACCACCGCCTCTTCGATCTTCTCGCCGTATTCGTCCTGCCCTCCCTGCTCCAAACCGTCAATCAGTTCGATCTTGTAGGGCTCGTCGGCGAAGAACTCGCGGGCTTCGTCCGCGCTCAGTTCACGGCGGGCAAACGTATAATCCCCTTTGATGATCTCCCGCATCCGTGCTTCGATGGCTTCCAGGTCTTCCGGCGTCAGCGGACGGGGCAGATCAAAGTCGTAGTAAAACCCGTCGGCAATTGGCGTTCTTATTTCCGGATTGAAGATTTTTCTTCAATATGGTGGACGATCTGGTTGACCTTGACTTTTAATTTTTCAAATGCGCTGCGGATCACCTTTATTTCACCGTCACATGCCAGACGCTCCAATGT
>JBNKDD010000358.1:0-5193 GCA_050288085.1 Anaerolineae bacterium | reverse complement strand
GGCAGCAAAGTCCAGAAGCAGCTTGACATGGCAATGGCGGCACTGACCGATCTGGATGCTGACCTGGCCCAGAAGGTGATCGCCCTTGACCGGGAGATTAATGAATCTCGCTTTTCAATTGAGGATACCTGCGTGGAGTTGATTGCGACCCAGCAGCCCGCTGCCTCTGATCTGCGCTTTATCGTCGCAACCATGAACATTATCGTTGATCTGGAGCGTATGGGCGACCAATCTAAGGGCATCGCCGGTGTTGTTAAACACCTGTGTGAACATGGCAGGAAGCCCAAATCCGATCAAATCTGGCAGATGGGCGATCTCGCGAAAGAGATGTTTGATCAAAGCCTGGTGGCCTATACGCAGGGAAGCGTCGAACTGGCCCAGATCATCTTCCATCGCGATGATCAAATGGATGCTCTATACGACAGCGTGATCACCCAGTTGATTGAGAACATGGCCGGGACCACCAAAACGAAGAAAATCGAAGTGGCTTATGAAACACTGCGTATCGCCGAGAAGCTGGAACGCTTCGCCGATTTAGTCACCAATTTTGCCGAGCGGATTGTGTATATAGCTACCGGCGACATTCAAGAAACCAACTTTTAAGTAGAACAAATACTGAAGAAAACCAGTACAGGTCAATCACCGTAGGGGCGAGGCAAACCAAAGGTTTGGGTATCTCGCCCCTGTGTTTTAACCTAATATCACCTCAACCTGATTGTGTGCAGCCAGTTTATCCGCTGGGATGAAGCTATCCGGCAAAGGCTCCCCGTTGAGGGTTAGCGATTTGACCCCGGTGCACACGCCGTCAGGATTGCTGACCACCATGTCGATCTGCTTACCCCGGAAGCGGCGGCTGGCCTTGAAGCCCTCCCAGTCACTCGGAATGCAGGGATCGATCCGCAGGCCATCCCCTTCAGGCCGGATGCCCAGGATGTACTGGGTGGCGCTGTAATAGGCCCAGGGTGCGGCCCCGGTCAGCCAGGAGGTGCGGGTGTTACCCTCTCGCGGCGAGTAGGTCGAGTAGGTGGTCTGGCCCTGAACGTAGGGTTCGGACTGGCGAATCTCGGCGCGGTCGTTATAGGCAGCAGGCATGAAGGCCCGGTAATACTCGTAAGCGCGGTCACCGTTGCCCAGCATGCACTCGGCCATCACCCCCCAGCCCTGGGTATGATTGAATATCCCGGCGTTTTCCTTGATACCGTTGTTAAATAAGACCGCCCGCATCACGTCGATGGGGGTCTTGACAAAGGGCGGGGCGGAGAGCATCAGGCCGTAGGGGGTGGCAAGCTTCTCGTTGACGGTTTGCATGCAGGCCTGGGCTTGCTCCGGGCTGGCATAACCGCTGACCACGGCCCAGACCTGGGTGTTCAAATAGACCTGGCCCTCTTCATAATCCTTGGTGCCATAGACCGTGCCATCATCGCCGATTGCCCAGATGAACCAGTCACCATCCCAGCAGTGCTTTTGGATATTGGTATCGAGTCTCTCGCGCTGTTCGATGGACCAGGCGGCTTCATCCGGTTGGCCCAACTGCTCGGCAATCCCGGCGTAGACGTTCAGGCCCAGGTGGAGTTGAAAAGCGACAAAGACGCTTTCACCATAATAACCCAGCCGCAGACAATCGTTCCAATCGGCTTCCAGACCGCAGGGCAAACCGTGCTTACCGGATCGCTCCAGGTTGAACTCCAATGCCCGCCGCAGATGTCCAAGAACCGTAGCCTCACCCTGATCGGCGTAGGACAGCACCCGGTGGTAGAAATCCACATCTCCCGTTTCGGCGACGTAAGCGGGGACGGCATTGAAGAACCACAGGCAGTCATCCGAGCGGTAATGTTCTTCGCCGGGGCCCTGCTCGTGGCCGGGGTAATGATCGAAGGGCTTGACAATCGGCATTGCGCCGCCGGTCGATAGCTGGCCGGTGAGCATCAATTCCAGGCGTTCGCGGGCGAGATCAGGGATGGCGGCAACGACACCCAGCACATCCTGCACCGAATCACGGAAGCCCAACCCGTCACGCTCCCCGTTGTAAACGAGGCTGGCAGCCCGCGACCAGTTGAAGGTGATCAGGCTGTTATAAAGTCCCCAGACGTTGATGGTGTGGTTCAGGTCCTCGTCGGGTGTCTCGACGGTCAGGCTGCCGAGTTTGGCGTGCCACTCTTCCTTGAGTTTGTCGAGTTCCTCATCAGCGCGGGCCAGCGATCCGAACTCGGCGACGGTTTTCTGCCCGACGGACTCAGCCGTGCCGATACCCAGCATGATCAGCAGCTCGCGGCTTTCGCCGAGCTGGAGGGTCAGGTCGGCTTGCAGGGTCCCGCAGGCGTTATCGCCGTAGACTTCGCTGTTGGTGCATTGGCCCTGCTCGACCACCAGCGGGCGGTCGTAGGAGCGATAAGGGCCGAGGAAGGCATCGCGGCTGGTGTCAAATCCGGCCAGGGGTGCGCCGATCAGGGCCACCCAGGTGCGTTGGGCGTGTTCTCCGGTGATATCGTCACTGGCGTAGGGCGACAGGTTGTCACGGCTGGCAATACGCAGCAGACCGTCCTGTAATTTACCCTGGACGATAAACAGCGAGTATTGGAGGTTGACGAGGTCTTGCTGGGTGTTCCACTCGTTGGCGAATTCGCAAAACGTAAAAGCCGAAAGCTGGCGGGGACGATCGGAATTGTTGGTGAGCTTGAGCCGCCAGTATTCGAAGGTCTGGCCCAGAGGGACAAAATAGGTCGCTTCGGAGGCGATACCGTCGTACTCAGACGAGATGATCGTGTAGGCCATGCCATGACGACAGGTCGATGTGTACCGGTCAAGAGACTTGCCGACCGGCTGCCAGGACGCAGACCAGTAATCGCCGCTGTCCTGATCGCGGAGGTAAAAATAGCGGCCCGGCTGATCCATCGGGATGTTGTTGAAGCGCAGCCGCAAAAATCGACCCAGCGCACCGGATTTGTAAAAGCTGTAGCCACCAGCGTTATTGGTAATGATCGCCCCGTAGTTGGTCGTGCCGAGATAATTGCTCCACGAGAGGGGGGTATCGGGCCGGGTGATTACGTATTCCTTGGCCTGATCGTCGAAATATCCGTAGCGCATGAAGTTGTTCCTCCTGGAGCTAAATTTCTACTGTGACCCAACATTCTGGCCGGTCAATGGGTGGGATCAGGTCGCTGGGGATCGGCGTGCCGTCAACGGTGATCTGACGGTAGCCGGTGCGTTTAACTTCAATGTGATACAGGCATCCTCTGAATCGGCGAGTGAAAGTGAATCCCGGCCAATCGTCGGGCAGGTTGGGGCGGATTGACAACCCGTCGAGCTGCGGCTGCACCCCTAATATGTACTGGGTCACAGCGACGAACATCCAGGCCGCGGTGCCGGTCAGCCAGGAATTGGCTCCCATGCCGGGGGTCAGCGAATCATCACTGGAGATGGTCTGGCAATAGACATAAGGTTCGGTGCAGAGCTTATCAGCCTGATCATTTTTGTAGATGGGGGTGATCTTCCGGTAGTAATCAAGTGCCTGCTCACCACGCCCCAACAACGCCTCGGCGACGATTGCCCAGGAATTCGCGTGGGCAAAGATGCCATTTTCCTTGCGGCCTGGCACATAACGCGACATCAGCCCATAGGCCTGATCATAAGCCTGGAAGGTGGGCCAGATGGTCTTGACTCCTTCGTCGCTGGCTAGATGGGTGTGCACGCTGTCCATCGCAGACAGGGCGCGGTCAGGCGGGGCTGCGCCAGAAATAACCGCCCAGGTTTGCGGGTTTAAGAATAGCTTAGCCTCTTCATTGCGGTGGGTGCCGATCACCTTGCTGCCGAATCCGCGCAGATACCAATCACCGTCCCAACCAATAGCATTGATCCGTTCCACCATCTGGTCGGCGCGATGGGTGAAATCAGCAGCCTCGTTGGCCTTGTCCAGACGCTCGGCTAGCAGGGACATCTGCCGGAGCGCGTAGACATAGAACTCCGCAACCAGCACCGATTCAGGATTATCACAGGTCATCCAGAGGTGCAGGGTGTCGTTCCAATCGGCGGTCAGGATGAGCGGTAAATCATGCGGGCCGGTGTTCTCCCCGGTAAAATTCAAAGCAGCCACCAGATGATCATAGACGGTATCCACCTTATCGGACTCGGCATAGGGAACCATCTCACCGAGGAAGTCCAGGTCGCCGGTTTCGCAGATATAGGCATAGACCATTTGCACCAACCAGAGCGTATCATCGGAGAAATAGCGCAGTTCGCCCTTCTGGAGCAGGGGGAAGAAGATATGATAACAATCCCCGGTTTCGAGTTGGGTGGTGGATAAAATCTCAATGATGCGGGCGCGGACGCGTTTGGGCATCTGGGCACAGACGGCCAGCGTATCCTGGCTGGAATCGCGGGTACCCATCCCACGCCCCTCGCCGTTCTCATAGAACGAGATATAGCGCGACCAGTCGAAGGTAGTCTTGCACTGGTATTGGTTCCAGGTGTTGATCATGGCGTTCAGATTGGGGTCGGGGGTCTCGACGCGGTAGGTAGATAGATAATCGCGCCAGGTTTGTTTGACCTGTTCCAACTCATCTTCGACCACCTGGGCAGTGGAAAAATGTACCCTTACCTCTTTTGCTTGGTCAAGTGTTTCAGCATAACCCAGTAGGACAGTCAGGTCTTTGCTTTCGCCTGCTGCCAGTTCGACCTCCACGCGCAGGGCCGAACAAGCGTTGCCGCCACGCAAAATGGAGTTGGAAAGCTGGCCGCTCTCAACACCCACCGGGTCACTTTCGCCGTGGTACATGCCCAGGAATTTGTCGCGCACCGTGTCGAAATCTTTGACCTCTGCGTCTACGATGGTCATGTAAGCGATGCCGGGACGATCACCAACGTAATCGGCATTGGCCTTCATATCAAAAGCCGGGTGGGGTTCGATGAAGTTGTAGATGGCGAAGCCGTCCTGATAATCACCGCGTGTCAGGTGCAGTGACCATTGAATATTGCGCGACTCTGGCTCACACCAGAGTGTGTATTCCGAATACGTAAAGAGCGAAAAATGACGGGTTTGCTCGGTGGCGTTTTCGAGGTGTAGGTGCCAGACCTCATGCGATCCCTTGACCGGCACAAAATAGGTCACGCGGCTGTCGATTCCCCGGTAAGCGGCCTCGATAATAGTATAGCCCTGGCCGTGTGTGCAGCGATACCGATCAAGCTCAGTGCGGGTAG
>JBNKDD010000357.1:0-5249 GCA_050288085.1 Anaerolineae bacterium | reverse complement strand
GTTGAGCCTCCCTTATCTAACCCGTAAATCTGTCCAGGAATTCAACCGCAGTACACTTCTCCCCTCAATCCGAAACAACTAACTTCATATTCACTATACCAGCAAGATCCTAAATAAGTCCCAAATCCGATCTATATAAAATCTAAAAAATTCTGGCATTTAGCCTGCTTGCAGATGATAATAAAAGAGAGCAAGGGATTCTTCCGTCACGATAGGGATGAAAGACGTTGAAAAAAACTGAAAGGACTCAAGAAGAGTTAGTGAGAAGTCTGCAACAGAGAACTCAGGAGGTTCTCCAGATGCAGCGCGACCTGACTCAGGCCTTGCAGGAAGTCGATAGGCTGGCGCAGGCTTTGTCGGGTCTGCCTTCCACACTTGGCCGGGCTGATATTCAAAAGACTGAGGGAGATCATCAGCCAGATTCCAGGACGAAAGCGGCACTGGTCTCAATGCTGGAGGAGGCCTGGGATGTTCATGAGAGTCATGCCGCACTTGGTTCTGCTCGCATTCCCGATGACGTGCTGCAAGCTCTACTACGGAACCAATATTTTCAATCCGCCAGCCGGGTGGCTGTCAAAATATTCGACCATCCCTGGGAGGACATGCACCCCCCCCGCAAAATGACCATCTTGGCGGAATGGATCAGGGATTCGGCTCCAGGTAATCCGGTTGATGCCGAGCTGGATTTTGCCGACTATGTGCTGTCAACGCTTCTCCTGCGTGATGAGGTGCTGCTGATCGAAGATGTGAACCAGGATGAACGCCTCAATGAGAAAGTTCGGCGTTTCATCAAACGTTTTGAGACCAGAAGCCTGGCATTGTGCCCGTTAATCGCCAGCAATCTATGGTTCGGAATGCTGATCATCCATTTCCGCGAGACTCTCGATCCACACAACCTGCCTGGTATTCAAAATCTGGTTAGCCAGGCGGCAGCGGCGATTTATACTATGCTGCTTTTAAAAGCCGAAACCCGTGCACGCAAACAGGCTGAAGAGGCCAATGAACTCCGGCTCAAGCTGCTGGCAACCATATCGCATGAACTGCGCACGCCGCTTTCCTCGATCAAGGGGTTTGCCACCACGCTGTTAGCGGATGATGTGGAATGGGATCAAGAGAGCCAGCGTGATTTTATTGAAACTATCAACCAAGAAGCGGATAAACTGACCGAACTGGTTGAACAACTACTCAACTATTCGCGCCTTGAATCCGGCATGTTAAAGGTTAAATCTGAAAAGGCAAGCCTGGATCAGATTATTAACACTGCTGAAGCTCAGCTGGAAATTTTGACCGCCGACCACGAATTGAAAGTGGCTGTTCCCAAAGACCTGCCGCCGGTCAACGCCGACCCGCGCCGCATTGCCCAGGTTCTGACTAACCTGGTCAACAACGCAGGTAAATATGCGCCGCCCCAGACCTTGATTGCCATATCCGCGGAGGCTGCCGATCAGCATATCAGGGTCGATGTTAGCGATCAGGGGCCGGGCATCAAGCCCGAAGACCAGCTGCATATCTTTGAAGCCTTTTTCAGGAGTGAGGCACTCAAGACCGGGCGTAAAGGAGCCGGGCTGGGTCTGGCGATCTGTAGAGGTATTATCGATATTCACGGCGGACGGATCTGGATCAAGGAAAGCAGCGAATCAGGAACGACCATCTCTTTCACCCTGCCAGTTTATGAGGAGTAAGAATCTGATGTCGGGCGTTTTGATCATTGAGGACGATGCCAATATCCGCAAGTTTGCTGCGGTAAACCTTCAAGCACGCGGTTATGAAGTGACAGCAGTGGACAACGCCGAAGACGGTCTGGAACATCTGCGCCGACAGCCGCCGGACATTCTACTACTCGATCTTAAACTGCCGGGCATGTCTGGTGTGGATCTGCTAAAGCTCATCGGTTTCCAACCTGAGACAGAACATATTCCTGTGATTGTCATGTCCGCTTCGGAAAACGCGATTGAAGACTTACGCAATGAGGATTTCCCTCAAGTCGTCGATATGCTAATGAAGCCGGTCAGCGCTTCGTGCCTGTTAGAGGCGATTGCAGATGCTTTGTAGCCTGGTGATGAGCGTTAGATAAAAAATCTATCCGAGAAAGAAAGACCTTTATGTATCACGTGTTGGTTGTCGATGACGACCCCCAAATCCGGAAGCTGGTCCGGGTCAATCTGGAAAAACGCGGGTATAAGGTTGATGTCGCTGAAGATGGCACGGCGGCGATCAACACCCTGAAACGCCGCATGCCTGACCTGGTCCTGCTGGATATTGCGATGCCAGGTTTGAGCGGCATCGATGTATGCCTGTGGCTACGAACCCAATCAGACATCCCTGTCATCGTACTCAGCGCGCATGATGAAGAGGATTTGATGGTTCGTGCACTGGACGCCGGAGCAGATGACTATGTACTCAAACCCTTTGCTTATGATGTACTACTGGCTCGCATCCGTGCAGTCATGCGCCGGTCGGAAAAAACCAATCAGTCGGATTCTGAACCAATCGTCATTGGTGAACTGGTCATTGATCTTGAAGCACGCCGAACTTTTCTCGGCGGGGCGGAAATTCCTCTCACCAACACCGAATTTGCGCTGCTGTCCGAGCTGGCGCGAAACCTTGATAAGGCACTCCGCCATGAGGAACTGTTGGCTAGAGTGTGGGGGCCTGAATATCGGGACGAGAGCCATTATCTGTACATTTACCTGGGACGCATCCGCGACAAGCTGGGTACTAAATACGGTGCACTGATTGAAACCGTCCCTGGCATTGGTTACCTGATGCATGCCACTCTGGACTGATCCCCTCATTATCATTGAGTAAAAAGCGCCATCTGAATGGCGCTTTTTAGATTCTATTTAGACCTATTTTGGAACATATTTAGGTGCTAAATGGTAAGCTGAGAATGATGGAGATCTTGATTTTTAGCGGTGAATTGGTGTTGAGAAAGGAACTAAACAAAGATGACAAAACTTGATTTTCGAAAGTTAGTTGAAGCGTATCAGGAAGATAAGCGTTCACGGATAGAACGAGATATTGAACTGGAAAACGTCGAAAGGGTCCCGGCTGACGATTCGATTGGGCTTTACTTTCGTCAAATGGCCTCCGAGCCACTGTTAACGGCTGAGGGGGAGGTTGCATTGGCGAAGCGCATAGAACGCGGCAAATTGGCCAATCGGCTTAGCAAGGAAGACGATACACTCTCCGAAGAAGAACGCGAGATGTTAGAGGAGATCGCAGCCGATGGGCGAGCCGCACGGGAGCATATGGCCCACGCCAATACGCGCCTGGTGGTCAACATCGCTAAACACTTCCGCAACCATGGATTGCCGCTGTCCGATCTTATTCAGGAAGGCAATATCGGTTTGATGAAGGCGATTGATCGGTTTGATTACACCCTTGGCAACCGGTTTAGCACCTATGCAACCTGGTGGATACGCCAATCGATTTCGCGCGGCCTATCGAAAAAGGCCGATACGATTCGCCTGCCGCTCAATGTTTCCGCGAAGCGGCGCAAGGCTCAGAAAGCGGCAAACATCCTTTACAAAGAGCTTGGTTACCAACCGAGCTATGAAGAGATTGCGGAGCGAACGGGGATGAAACCAAAAGAGATTTATGATCTGTTCGAGGGTCTGCCGCATTCAATATCGCTTCAAACCAACGTCGGCGAAGATGGTGAGTTGGGTGATTTGATTGTGGACAAGGTATCTCCGATCCTGAGGAAGTCCTGGACGAGGTCGCATTGACTGAAGCTATTGAGGATGTACTTGACTATGTTAGGCCAAGGGAGCGACGCGTCTTGAAGTTGCGTCTCGGGCTTGGAGGCGGCATTCCCAGGACGCTTGCACAGGTGGGCAAAATCATGGAACTTTCGCGTGAGCGCATTCGCCAGATTGAGGGCCAGGCGCTCCGGCGTTTACGGCACCCTCATTTAACTAACAAGTTACGCGACTTTGTGAGCACATAAGCCAGCCAAAAGGGGATATATTTTTAGAAGTTTTTTTAGGTGTGGTTTGAGCTATTTTTAGAGTGATCAGGCTATGATGAAACTGATCAAGATATCTTCAAGATGTAGGTGAAACACATCACATCTGAGAATAAAAAATAGAGAGATAAAATGAGTAAGAAACGTGTATTGATTTTGACATCCGACGCCGGATATGGGCATCGAAGCGCGGCGGAAGCGATAGAGTTGGCCTTAGCGGAATTATACGGCGAGCAGTGTGCAATCAAAGTGGTGAATCCATTGGAGGGAGACGATGTGCCGGATCTTATCCAGAAGCTCGAAAAGGGTTATGATGAACTTGTTGTTGAAGACCCTGAGCTGTATCGCTTATCCTACCATGCCCTTGATGCACCATTGATCTCTGATGTTATCAGGTCCATAACGTCGCGCCTTCTCAATGAAGCCATGTTGGATTTAGTAAAAAGTTTCAAACCGCATGTTATCGTCTCAACCTATCCTTTCTACGCGCAGCCAATTGCCGATGCTATTAAAGAGATTAAGCTGGATTGCCCATTGGCGATTGTCATCACCGATCTAACGGATGTACAGAGTCTGTGGTACAGTCCAGCAGCGACCATGCATTTCGCGCCTACTCCTTTGATCCGCCAACAAGCCTATGAGAATAAAGTTCCGGCGACTCGCGTTCGCGTAACCGGGCTACCTGTTAATCCAGCGTTCAGCCAAGATACACACAGCGTATCAGAGCTGCGTAAGCAATTAGGTTGGGAACAGAATTTACCTACCTGCCTGGTTGTCGCCAGTCCGCGCACCCGAGAAATGGCTGCCATCAGCGATTTGTTATGTCGCATCAGCGATTTACAGGTTGTCATTGTGTGCGGCGGCAACAGCCAGCTTGTTTCAGAACTGGAAAGGCGGAATCTGCAAGCACCTGTTCACCTATACAATTGGGTTGATAACATGCCTCAACTGATGAAAGCGTCGGACTTTATTGTCAGCAAAGCCGGTGGTCTGATCGTCAGCGAGGCCCTGGCCTGTGGACTGCCAATGATCATTGCCAAGGCACTGCCCGGCCAGGAACAAGGTAATGTTCGCTATCTTGTAGAAAATCAAGCGGGGGCCTGGGCACCTGGCCCAACCGAAGTCCTGGCGACAACCCTATCCTGGTTGAGGGATGGCTGTAAACAGCTCAATGAGGCGCAGAGCAAAACCCTTGAGCTAGGCAAACCGCAAGCTGCCTACAATATTGCAAAAGGGATAATAGGGTTGGTTGGTGATTGTTGGTAGTGTGCAGGAAAGT
>JBNKDD010000356.1:0-5261 GCA_050288085.1 Anaerolineae bacterium | reverse complement strand
GAGATCGGGTGTGAGGGAAAAAAGCCCCTCTGCAATAAGAAGAACTACCTGATTATCTCAGCCTCATCACGCCGCAATCAACACAATTGCGACCAGTGCCCCCACCACGCCGAGACTCTGCTGGAAGGACATCCGCTCTTTCAACAGGAACCGCGCCAACAAAATCGTGCTGGCCGGATACAGCGAACCGAGCACCGCTGCGATATCCAGCCGTCCTGCCGCTGCTGCCAGCGCATAGAACGCATTCCCGCCCATATCGAACGCTCCCACCACCACGAGCAGCGGCAGCCCGTCAACCGGGGGCCGCTCTAACTGCCCGGTCGCCACAGCGATGATCGTCAGCACCGTGATCGCCATGATCCGCGCCCCGACCAGTGGCCAGAAAATCCCCGACTCGCTCACCCGGTCGATTATGATCAAGAAGGCGGCAAATCCTATCCCGGCCAGCACCGGCAGCCCGATTTCGATCCACCGGGTGTCACCGCCGTTATCAGAATCCCCCTGTGACACGAAACACACCGCCGTGATCGCCAGCCCAAAGCCAACCAGTTGAAGCGTCCCCGGCAGTCCCTCCATGAATAACCCGACCACCACCGGGATGATCGCCGATACCACCCCGGCCACCGGCGCGACGATCCCCATCCGTCCCTGGGCCAGCCCGCGATAGAAGACGATCAGGCCCAACCCACCGGCTACACCTGCCACGCCGCCCCAGAACATCGCCCCTATCGACGGGAATGGCTCCTTGAAGGCCAGCGCCAACCCGATCAGCAGCAGCATCCCGACCACCTGCGAGAAGATCACCACAGTGAAGGTATTGCTACGCTTGCTGGCAACGCCCCCGCTGAAATCACCCGCCCCCCATATGGCAGCGGACAGCAGTCCATAAATCACGGCTAACGCTTCTGTTGGCATGTTGATCCGTTCTATGTAGATGCAGCTAATTGTATAGAAATAGCCGCGAAGTTTATTCGCGGCGGCCAATATATTATTTGTACCCTATTCAAAAAAGCCCCTCTACCAGGAGAGGGGCCTTCTGATTAACCTGATCCTAGTCAAACATCACGTTGTGTAAACTGTCACATGACGGGCAGCCGCCGGGCCGGATCATCGCATAACCGGCCTGCGGATCGTCACCATATACGGTGAAGTCCACGTTAAACACGACTACCAGCCTCACCCGGCCCGTGCCCTCTGCGATTTCCACCGCACGCGCCAGCCACTCGGCCTGTTCAGCGGCGCTTGTATCACTGCCCCACCAGAATCCTTCGGGCAGCCCGCCGTATCCATCCGGCGACACGTAACCCAACTCGGTGTAACACAGCTTGGTATTCGGGAACATGCCCGCATACAGATTGAAGGTCAGCGGGAAATACCATGAATAATGTCCCGCGCCCGGATCAGCCGGGTGACCGCTGACCGCATCCGGCGAGGTCGCCCCGGCGTTGTAATGCACGCCCAGGCAGTCCATGTATTTGGCTGCCCCGGCATCGCGCATTCCGGCCAGGTAAACGTCGTCACTCCACACGTTTGTCCCGTTATGGAACCCGGTCGGGGCCAGCGCCCCGGAGATCACCAGCGTGCCGGGATTGGCCGCTTTGATCTTGTTGTAGGCCGGGGCCAGCATATTGCTGACATAGCTGCTGGGGCTGATCTGCCCGACCGGCCATTCCCGGTCGAGATTCTGCTCGTTCCAGATTTCGATACCATCCGCGCCCAGGGCGGCCACATCGGCCACGAAGTCGGTGTAGCCCCCGAAGTCAATCGAGCCGGGATGATCCTGCCCCGGAATACTGAGCAGCACCTTTAAGCCCAACGCATGCGCCTGTTCGATCCGCCCCTGGACATCGTTGGCCGGTTGGCCCGGACTCCACTTGTGCTGGAACTTGACCCACGTCATACCCGCAAGCTGCATTTCGCCGGGATGTTCAAGCGTATGAGTCTGCCCGCCCAATTCAAGCCCGCCGCTGCCGGTCGGCAAGACCGGGGGCTGCTGCGGAACCGGCGTTGGCTGTGGTGGGGCGGCGGTATCAGTTTTTACCGGCACACTGTTCAGATCGCCGTTAATCGTGACCAGCCAGGCTGCCACCCAACCGCTCTTTGAGCCTTCGGGAGCCACAAACACCCAGCTGTTATCGCTGTTGCGACCCTGCACCGGGGCCGGAATCCCTGCGATCAGGGTTCCTGCCTGAGCATAACCTGTTCCTGGTCCTTCCCGGATATTCAGGTTATTGCTTGATGTTGCCGTGACTTCCCCGGATGCCGGTTGTTGTTCGGGGGTATCTTCTGCCGATGGGTTGTCGGTGGGCGGAGTATCCGCTGCCGAACCGGGCATATCCGCCCCGGCGGTCATCGGCACGCTGTCCAGATCACCATTGACCGTGACCAACCATCCGGCAATCCAGCCTTTTGCCCCGTTATGCTCGACAAACAGCCAGGTGTTATCGGGCACGCGGGCGACCACCGGGGTGGTCGTGCCTGCCGGGATATCGCCGACGATGGTGTAACGTGTCCCCGGCAGCTCCCGGATTTTCAGATTCGAGTCTGTTGTTGCTGTGACACTCTGTTGTGCCGCATAAGGCTCAGAGGGTTGGCCTTCCTGGGCCATGATCGTCAACGGGACGGCGATCCCGATCAGCAGTCCCACGGCCAGAATGACCCACAGTGCTTTTCGATTGATGTGCATATGCATGCATCCTATCTGATGAACAGGTAACGTGTGTAAAAGCAGGGTAGGGGCGTCAGACCTTCAGTCTGCGCACCCTTGTAAATACCTAATAATTAGGCTGTGTTGACATTTGATTGTTGACCCCCCCATCGCCGCTCGCACCACCGTGCTCGCTGCGATTCGCCCCCCTTTGCGAAGGGGGGCAGATACCGCTTTAGCGGTAGCAGGGGGTTAAATCAGGTACCTAAATAAACAACTTCGCCAGCGCCAATATACCCTGGCTCCAGGGCACGCGATGCGTTACGCCGGACGCCTTTTCGAACTTGTCCAGGTTGGCGACGTACCAATCATAATTACGCAGCAGCGCATCCTGATTGGAGTACTTCGGCTGCCAGCCGAGTTTCGTTTGTGCCTTCTCAATCGAGACAAACGATTCCTCGATGATCGTTTCGTAAATCCACTTGTAGAGCGGCGAGAGATTGACACTTTCCAGCAGCCGCAGTGTCCAGATCGCAGGCATCGCCGGGATCGAAAATACCTTCTTGCCGTGCCCGGCATGATCCAGAACCGCCTGGAAATCTTCCCTGGGGGTCTTATACTCCGCTGCCCCCATATTGAATGTATCGTTGACAACCGCCGGATCGAGTGTCGCGCACAGGTAAATCGCATCACACAGGTCTTCCACGTCGAGATACTGGTAAAGATTGTTACCCTTCCCCAGCACCGGGAATTTATGGCCCGTATGCGCAAAGTCGTACAGCATCGCGAACACGCCCAACCGCTCTGGCCCGATAAACGACTTGGGCCGCACGATTGACACACACATTCCCTTTTCGCGGAAGGCCATGCCGATCTCCTCAGCCTGGACTTTCGCCTCGCCATACGGCCCGACACCCTGCATTGGATCGTCTTCAAACAGGGGATGGTGATCGGGGATGCCGTATACCGCCGTCGTGGAGATATGGATCACCCGCTCGACCCCGGCCTTCTCCGACTCCTCGAACACGATCCGCGTGCCCTCGATATCGGTCGAGTAAATTTCTTCCGGGGTGTACAGGGGTAGTGCCGCCGCGCAGTGAATTACAATATCCGCATCCTTGATCGCCTCAACCACGTCCTCGCGGTTGCGGATATCGCCCTGAATGCTGCGGATTTTGTCTTTGCAATCTTCGTAATCAAACTCGATCAGGTCGAGATTGGTGATTGTATGGCCTCGTTCCAGCAAATACCGGATCAGGTTGATACCCAGGAACCCGGACCCGCCGGTAATAAAGAAATGTTTTGAATCTTCGGACATGGATAATGACCACTCCTTGTGGGGAATTTAGTTGGATCAGATAAAGCCCAACCATACAGGAAACACTATCTGTTTCCACTTAGCATCTATCGCATTGTTTGTAGGAGCACAGCATGCTGCGACCTGGGCGGCTTTCAAGCCGGTGATTTATGGATAGATTCTTAGTCGGCGCAACTATAGCTTGATTGCCGGATCATGTCAATTCAACCACCAGGAATCAAAAGAGGGTTCAGCTCATGCTGAACCCTCTTTTGACGCTGCCAGACTTATTGTTCTTTTGCCAGACTGGCAGAATTAACATAGCTGAAAATAAACAGCCCGTACAGGATAATGGCATCAATCTTAGACACCAGGTATTTCTCCAATGGGACAATCCCATACGTGACCAGGTAGAGCGACGCTAAATCCAGTCCAACCTTCACCGGAAAAATCGTTAACAGCAGCACACCCCGCCTTTCGACCGGTTTGCGATCCGCCCACAGCAGCAAAAAAGTCCACCCAAGCATCAAGGCCGCGCCGATTCCCATTGCATAGCGATACTCCCCGTTGGGATTGAAATCCTCAATCCCATACAGCGCTCCCCCAACTTTTGGGAAAACCATCGGGATCACCCACAGCCCATCCAGCACAGCCCCAACCCAGTAACTGATCCTCAGCCAGCGAATTTTAGATTTCATGATACCTTCTCTCGACTCGCATTCAGATAGCTAAAACCAAATAAAATCAGCGTTCCCCATTGAGCCACCCACATCGCATCCCATTGCAGCCCTTCCCCGATCAGCCGTTGAGCGATCTTGATGGCGACGATGATGGTCGTAAACAGCATCACCCCTTTTCGTTCCAGGGGTTTGCGATCTGCCCAGAACAGCAATAATGTCCAGGCAAACACCAGCGCATTGATGCCAAATAGCGGCTGTTTCAACTCTTCCGGGGATAAAAATGGGAAGCTGAAAAACAGGTCTTGAATGATCCCCCACCAGTAGGCAATTCTCAGCCACCGGACTTGACTCTTCACCGCTTATCTTCCCTCCACAATTAGGATTACCCCACCATCTTACGGTACAATGCCCTGAACTCTTTGTCGGCTGGCGCACAATCTTTGTTTTTTCACGTATTCATGAAACCAAGCGCTTCAATCAACCTGGTTCTGGCCCTGCTGAAATATGCATCTACCTTAGGTTTCCCGCCTGAAGAAATATTCCGCGCTGCCTCCCTATCGCCTGAACTCCTCGAAAACCCGGAAGCCAGAATATCATTCAATCAGTTTGATGCGCTCTGGCAGGTGATCGCACGCCG
>JBNKDD010000355.1:0-5294 GCA_050288085.1 Anaerolineae bacterium | reverse complement strand
CTGCGATCACTGTGTGAGGCGGCACTGCCCCGGCGGTACCCAGATGCTTCATCGGAAGTGAAGGAACAGCTGGATTATGAACTGCGGGTGATCGACCAGGGGCAGCTGGCCAACTACTTCCTGATCGTGTGGGACATCGTCAATTTTGCGCAGCAAAACGGCATCCGCTGCCAGGGGCGCGGCTCGGCGGCCAACTCGCTGGTCGCTTACCTGCTCCACATCACCCCGATTGACCCCATGAAGCACAACCTGGTCTTCGAGCGTTTTCTGTCGGAGGAGCGGCTGCGCCCGCCCGACATCGACGTCGACTTCGATGCCGCCCGGCGCGAGGAGGTTATCCAGTACATCTATCAGCGATACGGTCACGACCACGCGGCGATGGCCTGCACCTTCATCACCTACCGGACCCGGAGCGCCATCCGGGACGTGGGCAAGGTGCTGGGCTTCCCGCGCCACCGGGGCATCCACAACGGGGGGATGGTGATCACCGGGCCGCCGCTGGCCGAGCGCATCGCCACCGAACCGGCCACCATGCCCGACCGGGTGGTCGTCCAGTGGGACAAGTACGGCATCGAGGACTCCGGGCTGGTCAAGATCGACATCCTGGGTCTGCGGATACTGTCGGTGCTGGCCGAGGCGGTTGAGATTATCGCGGAAACGACCGGCCAGCAGGTCGACCTGGATGACCTGAGCTTTGACGACCCGGCGGTGTTTGCCATGCTGCAGGCGGGCGATACGGTCGGCGTGTTCCAGGTCGAGAGCCGCGCCCAGACCCAGCTCCAGCCCCGGCTCAAGCCGGAGAGCTTCGAAGACCTGATCACCTCCGTCTCGCTGATCCGGCCCGGTCCGATCCAGGGCAATATGGTCCATCCCTACCTGCGGCGGCGGGCGGGCGTGGAGCCGGTCACTTACCTGCATCCGAAGCTCAAGCCGCTGCTGGAAGAATCGTTGGGCGTAGTGATCTACCAGGAGCAAGTTTTGCAGATCGTTCGCGAACTCGCGGGCCTGTCCGCCGGCCAGGGGGAAGCGCTGCGCCGGGCGTTGGGGTCTGACCTGCCGGGGGAGGTGATCGAGGAGCTGCGCCAGGTGTTTGTCGAGGGGGCGGTGAAGAACGGTATCTCGAAGCACATCGCCGACCAGGTGTACGACATCCTGAAAGCCTTCGGCGGTTATGCCTTCCCCAAGAGCCACGCCGGGGCTTTCTCGGTGATCGTCTACCAGTCTGCTTGGCTGAAACGCTATCACCCCGCAGCATTTTTCGCCGGATTGCTGAATAACCAACCGATGGGCTTCTGGAGTCCGGCGGTGCTGGTCAACGATGCGAAACGGCACGGGGTGCAGGTGCTGCCGGTCGCGGTCAATCACAGCGGGGCGCGGAGCGTGGTTTGCGAGGATCAGATCCGGTTGGGCTTCATGCAGGTGGCTGGTATTGGCGAGGCCGGGGCGGGGCGGGCCATCGAGGCGCGGAAGGGTCTGCCCTTCACCAACCTGCTGGACTTCTGCCGCCGGACGCAGCTGCCGAAGCGATTGGTCGAGAATCTGGTCCAGGTCGGATCGATGGATGGCTGGGGCATCCCCCGCCGGAAGCTGTTGTGGGAGCTGGGGCGGCTGTCCTACCAGGTGCGGGAGCTGGAACTGGAGTATCCGCAATATCCGATCGCGCTGCCCGCCCTGACCCGCGAGGAGCGGTTGGAGGCGGATTATCAACTGCTGGGCTTATCGACCGCTGACCACCCGATGGCCCTTTACCGGGATTGGCTGCGGGAGCGAGGGATAACCGACAGCCGGGGTTTGAAGGCTGCCGGGGCGGGCGAGCGGCTGACGGTGGCCGGGTGGGTATCGGTGCACCAGGCCCCGCCGACGGCGAAGGGTTTTCGTTTCATCACCCTGGAAGATGAATTTGGTCTGATGGACGTAATAATCCGACCCGATATTTACCAGAAACACCGGCAGGTGATCCGGGGAGCCAGGTTACTGGTCGCCCAGGGCGAGGTGCAGCGCCAGGCTGGGGTGGTGAACCTGATGGCGCGGGGAGTGAGCAGCTTCGCGCGGTAGCCCGGCATGTGGCCCACTCCGTCGCCGCCGCGCAGTCCTCGATCTCTACCCCCACCGCCTCGATGACCAGCACCCGCCCGGCTTCATCCAGTCCCCACGCTCTCCACCTATTGCCTGGTGGTTTTTATACCAATCCCCGCCACTACGAAGACACCCAGGTCGCCCTGCTGGCACCGGGCTGACCTGCCTGTCCCCGATGTCTACCCCAATGAACTGCTCCATGCCAGTAGCATCATCGAAGCACACCAAAGGAAGATGGCCCGGTTTGATACCGCCACGTTCCTATCACCGGAAGAGAGCATTGCTCAGAACGAGCATCTTGCAGCTCAAGATCGCCAGATCATCGAGGCGGAACGGCACAAAAGGGGTCACCTTGTCGAGAAATTGTACGGTGACACCGCCGCTGACCGGGCAGTTAATGCAATCCCCGAACATCCTGTCATACACGCGGATGACGAAGGGTAGCCTTTCGACTGTTGAGGTCTGAAGACTTTAGTGGTTGCCCGATCCCGGCGCGATCCCCGCACACCGTTGCGTGCTACGCCCGCATCCTGTGTGAAAAGGCCGCCTGCTATAGTCATGCAGATGTTCAAGTGGGTGGCCTGAGTCAAAATCGTGAGATCAGCTATAATGTGGAGGAGGAGAACGGATATGAAAACTGCCACCTTACACGATGTCATCAAAGTCGTCGAACAACTCTCAGACAGCGACCAGCTTACTCTACTGGCAACCCTGCAAGAGCGCTTTGCGATTGACGATGAGTGGGCACTGGAAGGCGATCAACTCGCCTTCATGCTCCAGCATCATGACCAGATCGAAGCCGCTTATGCCAGCGATGACATGTCGATCCTGGACAAGTTGGAAGCCTCGCCGGAGTATCAGACCCTGTTCGGCGATATGCCCTGGGACGAAGCCTACGACCGTTACGAGGAAACCTGGTGGCACGATGGCGTCGAACAAGACACATAACTGGTTGATTGCCTTTGACGCCACTGCCATCAAACACCTGCGCCAGTTACCGCCTTCCGCCCGGAAGGGCGTTTTTGATGTTTTGCGTACCCTGCTGCGCGCCGAAAATCCACTCAGCGTCCGAGGGGTCAAGAAGCTCAAGGGACAACAGGCTGACAAGGTCTACCGGGCACGTTCAGGCGATTACCGTATCCTGTTCACCCTGACGTCAGACCCCATCATCCACCTCAAAGCCGAGTATAAGGGCACACTGCGCATCGAGGCTATCCGCCACCGCAGTCAGGCCTATCGCCCATAATTAAAAACCTCTCCATCCCGGAGAACTATCAACCCGGAGCACGGATATCTACCTTGCTCCGGGTTTTGGATTCTACCCGCCGGATACACCGGCCTTTACCCGAAAGGAGTTTTATCCATGTTCATGCCCAACATGCAGCATATCGGCCAGTTGACCGGCGTGGGGGATGCTCACGTCTTTGGCCTGGCTCGGCACCTCGTCGATGACGATCGCGCTGACCTGATCTACCTCAATATGGCCGGACCGGTCACGTCGGTCGAATCGGTCTGGGCAAGGTTGGTTGAAGGCGGAACGGTCACCTTTCGCGGCAGCGACCGCTCGCTGACCCGCCACCTGCGCCACCACGGCCTGGAGGATGGCGCGCCGTTTGTCCGCTACCAGCGCCGGATTCCCGGCCTGGCTATCGACCATCTGACTTCCGGATACTGGCCACAGCTCGACAGCAGGCCTGGACGTTGGTTGTGGAAGACAAAGCGTTCCGTGAGCATATCCCGGAACGTCTGATTACCCTGGGGCTGTCCCATGCTGGTATCATCCTGGTGAAGAAGTATCTTCCCCCACAGCGCCTGTGTGATTTCATCGAGATGAGCTACCAGCGCTGCGTTGAGAAGGATACCAACATCTTTATTGGTAGGATCTGGGAAGTTCGTTAGGAGCAATGATATGGAAAATACGATTGTCACCCCGGTTCAGATTGTACAAACACCGGGTGTTCTGGGTGGAAAACCGCGCATCGAAGGGCGGCGCATCAGCGTGCAGCATATTATCGGGCATGTCATCTATCAGCAGTGGTCTTTTGACCAGATGCAGGAGGCCTTTGATTTGCGTCCGGCAGAAGTCCATGCCGCGCTGGCCTACTATCATGACCACAAGCAAACGATTGACCAGGCCCTCGCCGAAGAGGAAGAAGCGTGGGAAACAGTCCCATCTTACGAAGAGACTGCCAAATTGCTTGACCGGTTTCTGACGACTGTCGAAGCCGCTCGGCGGCTGGCGATTAGTGAACGGCGTGTGCGTATTTTGATCGAAGAAGGACGACTGCCTGCCCGGAAACTTGGCCACCAGTGGCTCATTCATCCGGATGATCTCGAACGCGATGAAGTCAAAAATCGCCGGCCTGGGCGTCCGCCAAAAGCATGACAATGATTTGGGGCGGTTAGCCTTCCGACTCAACCCGTTCCATTCGCTCAGCCAGATCGTCGATGGTTGGCTCGGTATAGATCATTACCGTATTCAGATTGGCATGTCCCAGCAGCCGCGCCAGCTCGTGCAGGTCGCCTGGATTAGCAGCCAGATAGCGGGTGGTATAGCCACTCAGCAAATTCTTGTGCATCATCATGTGCATAAGAAATGAAGATTTGTGCCATCTGATAACTGCTCCCGAAATAGAGATATCTACCGGCTTATGCTTTCACTTCCGCCAGAATCTTGTAACCTTAATAGATTGGGCACTATTAATATTAGTTAGGGTCTCGCCGGGACGTCAATTGATTCAAAGATAATTGCCTGATTCTGATAAGCGCTCGCTTGCTAATCAATGCCCCCATGATGGCACGAAACTCGGATAGCTGCGATGAGTCTTCACTTGGTTAGATTTTCTTAGAGGCCATTTGAATATTCGTAACTGATGCAAATTTGAACCTAAATTGGCTCTGCAAGAATGTGAATTACAGCTTACGAATCAGGTGGTTTAGCCTCAAAATCCAATTGGGATGTTAATTTTCAAATGGCCTCTTAACAAAGTTTCCCCTCGTCGGGCGACTGTTACCTTTGGGCCTAGATTGGCTCTCCAACAAGGTCTCTTATCGACTATTCATCCTTAAAAACCTTGAGTTTCTTATTGACTTCGATCAGTGTCTGACCTGCGATATGGGCTTGCCATTTGCCCAATTCTTCTGGTTCTAACGGATTGTGTGGTTTCTAGACGAAAGAGGCAATAATGACTAAAAACGACCAAGAATCCAGTCAATAT
>JBNKDD010000354.1:0-5354 GCA_050288085.1 Anaerolineae bacterium | reverse complement strand
GACCTGATACAGGGCCTCAAAAAACCAGCGTTGAATAGGGTGTTTATGTTGAAAAAGCAGCTTCCAGTTTTTAGGAATTGGATAGTCGTTCTGTTTGATGGTAAGGTCGTTCTTATTTTTTGCGCGGGATTTAATCCACTGCTTACTGTATACACTCTTACCGGTCAAACGAGAAATCTGCTGAATGAAATTCTCGATTTGAGAAAGGGTCATTTCATGCAGGGTGCTAATTGTAACAAATGAATCAAAAATGTTATCAGGAAGAAGTTCGATCTGATGCGCCATCAGAAAACGAATGCGTGCCTTCTCGAACTCGTCGCTGATCTCCTCCCAGCGGCTAAAATCTCTAAAATAGAAAATGTCCTCTTCAGGAAAGATTTGTCGGAGATATTCCTGTGACACATACAAAGCGGGAGGAATATCAATAACGGTATAAGTGATGTTGGGTAGGGTCTTGAGAAAAACATAGGCCAGCCTGCCATAGCCCGCACCAAGTTCGGCCATATTCGCAGTGGTGTTTTGCGCTTCATGCCAGATTGAGTAGAACTCAAAAACTGAATTGCATATATCCTGTGATAGCCAATTCCCCCATAATTTTGTCCGCCGTGGATTTCCCAGAACCGGTTCTTCTAGCTTCTCCAGCAAATTCCAGCTGTCATAGCTCCGAACAAGGTGTGCCAGCAAAATCACATATATTTTTGATGCAAGATAATTGGCGGAATCAAGCAGAGAGATTCTGGCTGTGTGATGCCGGGCTTTATCTTCAAACTCTGCCCGGAATATCTTGAAATCTGGATGTGTCAGCCAATGCCAAACCACCGGCCATAATTGGTGGGCCACAATACCAAAGAAAGACCAGGTAAAGTACTTGGTTGCGATACCTTGTTTTAAGTCTTCAAGCTGGTTTTCTTTAAGATTTTCAATATGCTTATGGTTTAATTCCACCCAAAATGGAGAAGGTTGATAGATAACAGGGCAATCTTCAAGCGCCTTCAACATATCATCTAAACTGGCTCTGCGCATATATTCCTCAATGGGTTGGGTTTGTTATCTGAATGGTATGTATGTGGATATTACCCGCTGCTAAAGTCAGGGGCATTCAAAGCGGTGTTCAGGTTTCGATCTGATCGCAAGTGGATTGAATATGCACACAAACCGAACAACTGAGCTGTAACAGGAACACTGCTAAATGGGCCACTCAGGAAACATGAAATAAAAAAGAATGCTCTCAGGATATTCTATTGATGCCCTGCCCGGAGCTTGAAATCTGTTTATCCGAACTCTACTCAATTGGGCTGGGCGGTGACAGTATACATCCTGGAGGTGGTTAAGACAACTACTTTTGTCAAGTCGATCCCCGGTCAAAAAGTGGTACTATTAGTTCGACTTGGTAGCTCTCTCTGCCAACCAATATCAAGTCCTGATCGAACAGCTTCGGCAGGGGAGTGTTGATTATCAAGCGTCAAAACAGGCTGAATGCAAGGATCAGGTCGGGGGGAAGGAACAAAATCGCCGTCCCGATCATGGCAAGCAGCGTGCCCCCGATGGCCCGCAGCCCGATCTTCTCCTTGAACAGCAGCGCCCCGACCGGCAGCAAGAAGATCGGCGCAAGGCTGGTCAGGGTGGTGGCGATACCCAGCGGTGCTTTCTGAACGGCGATCAGTGACAACCACACCCCGATAAACGGCCCGACCAGCGCCCCACCGACGATGGTCTTCAGCGCACGGGGGTTTTCCTTGAGAGTGACAAATCCGGCTTTGGCCTGGCCTCGCGCCAGCGTGATCGCCCAGATGATGACAGTCGCCGTCAGCAGCCGAATCAGGTTGCCGGACAGCGCCGAAAAATCACCGGCCATGCCCAGCTTTGAAACTAACAAACCGCCCGCCTGCCCCAGGCTCCCACCCAGCCCAAACAATACGCCGATCAGGTAGCGGCGCGGCTGTGGCTTTTCCTCATCCGGTTGGAGTTCGGCCTCACCGTTTCTCCGGTCGGTGACAACCATGATCACGCCGACAACTGTCAGGGCAATACCTATCAATTCCTGTTGGCTCAACTTCTCATGAAACAGCACCCAGCCAAAAACGGTGTTAAAAACCGGGCCAAGCGCCATCAGCAGCATCGATAGGCGGGGGCCGATCATTACAAAAGCCTGGAACAGGCTGGCATCACCCAGCACATAGCCGATCAGCGCCGACAGCCCCAGCCAGGTAAACCGGAAGGGTTCCGCATGGAAGGGGAAAACCTCCCCCAACATGATGGTGTGCATGATGATCGAAAAGATCAACGCCAGCAGCAGACGAGTCCGGTTGACAACAGGTGATCCAACCTGCCGCCCGGACAACGTAAAAAATACAGACGTGAATGTCCAGCAGATTGACGTACCGATGGCAGCGATGTATCCAGTATAGGCGGTCATGTAATCTCTTTCGATATGCCCCAACCGGGCAAAAGTCCCACAACTATAACCGAGATGTATGGGTTTTGTGAAAAACAGGGATAGAATTGCCGGGGTAAATTTTTAGGGTAACTGCTCACCATTCTTGGTGGAAGTTCGTTACCCCCTGTGCAGCCGAAAGGCTGCATCCGCCCCCCTTGCAAGGGGGGCAAATCCGAGCGTAGCAAGGATGGGGGGTGATAGAGCATTAAACAGGAGAGAATCATTGTGGCAATGTTGAAGTGGGGCGACCGGATCGGCAGGCAGGGCAAACTACGGGTGGGCGCATCGGCGGTGATCTTTGATGAGACGCGGGAAAAAGTGCTGGTGACCCGGCGGACGGATAACGGTCGGTGGTGCCTGCCAAGCGGTGCGGTTGATCCCGGCGAAACGGTCGAAGAAGCCTGTCTCCGCGAGGTGTGGGAAGAAACCGGGCTGCGGGTGCAGGTCACCCGGTTGATCGGCGTGTACTCCTCACCGGATATGCTGGTCGTCTACCCGGATGGGAATCAATGGCACCTGATCGCTTTCAGCTTTGAGGCAGAGGTGATCGGGGGTGAGCTGGGACTCAGCAATGAGACGTCCGACGCGAGCTACTATGCCATCGACGATCTGCAAAAAATCGATTTGATGGAACCCTACCGCGAACGGATCGCCGATGCGCTGCTCGGCCAGGAGAAGACGATCATCAAGTGATTAAGTTGTTTCTATAGATAATGCCCTTGTTTTCCGTGTGACGATCCTGCCCAACGATTCTAAGGTAAATCAGACGGAACCGCGCTACAGTTAATAATGTTATATAGTTGTAGCGGAAGGGAGTTTAACTTTTGAACAAGCGTTTGTATTTTATTATCTTGCCAGCTTTACTGGCGATCCTGGTAGGGATGGCCTGCGCCTCCAGCGCTCCCGGCATCACCCCCACCCCAACCTCGACCTCTAGCCCGGCGACCGCCACTGCGCCGGTTCCCAGCGAAGAACCGACCGGCGAGCCGCCCACAATCGTTCCGACCAGTGAGCCAACAACCGCTCCGACCAGCGTACCACCAACAGCCATCCCGGTCTCGACTGATTACCTGGACAACCGCAGCGATCCATACTCGGTGATGGAGTCGTTTGTCAATGCCCTCAACCGGCATGAATACCTGCGGGCTTATTCTTACTGGGAAGACGGTGCGCAAAAGCCCGCCTTCAACGATTTTGAGCAGGGTTACGCCAACACCGAATCGGTAGTGCTGACGGTTGGCGAGATCACGGGCAGCGCGGGTGCGGGCCAGATCTACTATTCTGTGCCGGTCACGATGGTGGCGACCACCAGCAGCGCGACTCAGACTTTCGTTGGCTGTTACGTGCTGCACCTGGGCTCGCCCTCGGCACAGGCCACACCACCCTACCGACCGCTTGGCATTAGTCAGGCCCAGGTTCAGCAGGTCGATAATGGCACCGACACCGGCGATCTGATGGCGAGCGCCTGCGATGCTTCCAGTGAGGGCGAACCACCCTACGCGACGCCCACACCCAGCGCCCCCGACGACATCAGCGCCAACCGCTACCTGGACGACCGCAGCGGCCCGGTCGCGCTGATCCGCTCGTACTTCAACGCCATCAACAACCACGAGTATCTACGAGCTTATTCTTATTGGGAATCCAGCACCGACCTGCCCAGCTTCAACGAATTCGAGCAGGGCTATATGGACACCGCCTCGGTGACGCTGGAAACCGGCGAAGTCGCCTCAGATTCAGGAGCCGGGCAGACCTACTACTCGGTCCCGGTGACGCTGACGTCCACCCAAACCGACGGCACTACCCAGACCTATGTAGGCTGCTATGTGCTGCATCTGTCCAGCCCGTCGGCGCAGGCCACCCCGCCCTTCCGGGGGCTGAGCATCCAGAAGGCCGACGCCCAGCCGGTCGCAGCGGATGCCGACACTGCCGCGTTGATGGCGGATGCCTGCAATGGTATAACGGCGTCGAGCAATGGCAGCGAAACTGCCGGACTGACCATCACCCAGGCCGATAACGGCAAGACCATCGACGTGGCAGATGGCGGTGATTTTCTGCTGAAACTGGGTTCGGACTATGACTGGTCGATCACCATCGATAACCCGGACGTGGTAAGTCGGGTCGTGAACATCATGGTGGTCAAAGGCGCGCAAGGGGTCTACCAGGCGCACCAGCCCGGCCATGCGATATTGAGTGCAACCGGCACGCCGATTTGCCCGGCGGGCCAGATGTGCAGTAATCTGGCACTGGCTTTCCAGGTTCAGATTAACGTTCAGTAGCGAGAAATAGGCTTCCTGGCTTTGAAAATTCATTATGAATGGGCAGTCCGATAAAAACTTACTACCCTGGAGGAGATAAGAAAATGCTCAAAGAATTTAAAGAATTTGCCATGCGTGGCAACGTGGTTGACCTGGCGGTGGGTGTGATCATCGGCGGTGCGTTTGGAGCGATTGTCACCTCACTGGTGAATGACATCATCATGCCGCCGATTGGCATACTGGTCGGCAATGTCGATTTCTCTAACCTGTATATCAACCTGTCCGGCGGAGCATATGAATCACTGGCGGCTGCCCAGGAAGCCGGAGCCGCGACGATCAACTATGGTTTGTTCATCAATGCGGTGATCAACTTCCTGATCGTGGCAGCGGCGATCTTCCTGCTGGTCAAAGGGATCAACCAGCTTCAACGCGAAGAAGAAGCTCCCGAAGCCCCCGCCGAACCGACTACCAAGACCTGCCCCTATTGCAAATCGGAAATTGCCATCGAAGCTACGCGCTGCGCGTTCTGTACATCGGAATTATCGGAGTAGATACCCAACCGGCAACATTGTGTGGTTAATTTTTGCTTGTTCATTACCCCCCAATCCTCGCTCTCGCTTGGATTTGCCCCCCTTGCAAGGGGGGCAGACACTGCATTAGCA
>JBNKDD010000353.1:0-5371 GCA_050288085.1 Anaerolineae bacterium | reverse complement strand
AAAATCTATCGCCTGACCCAACTTAAACTTTCTGGACAGAACCATGAAACATACTACATGTTATAAGTTGATTGCCTTTGTTTCAATACTTTCGTTGTTTTTACTGACACCAATTTCTACCCATGCAGCCTTCCCAGATGCCGCAGAATATCATACTGTGCAGCCTGGCGAAACCTGGGGAAGCATCGCGGCATATTATGGCACAGCCGTTGAGAGCATCTGGAAGACTAACGGGGTTGTCAACCCGTCCTTACTTCGTGAAGGAATGCGGCTGTTCATCCCGGAGATCGGCCAGTTTGTCGGCGCAGAGGTGCTGAGCTTTGATCCTGGCACCTCGGTCTGGAAAACAGCCCTTCGAACCGGGAGCAGCTTAAGTACTATTATGCTGGTCAATGGGTTGAGCAATCCATTTGCGGCACAAAGCCAAAGACTCTATATGCCAAATTATCAGGCGTCTATTGTGCTGGTTCCGAGTACGCCGGTGGCCTCTGACATCACAAGTACCCCCACCGCCGACTCCCAACCTACCCCCCTACCCTTAACACCAGGAAATGCAATAATCACAGCACGTGCCGGGATTCAAGGACACTTCTCAATCCCAGATGATGACCGGCATCGTGTCCTGGATATGATAGCCTACGAACTTGAGTTCGACTGGGTAAAGGTTCAGGTTGATTGGAGCAAAATCGAATATGCGCCTGGGATGTACTCCGTCGAGTTAGAGCAACTCGATTTATTCATGGATGACGCATTTAACCGACAGCTAAATATTCTACTCAGTATTGTCAAAGCCCCAGACTGGGCACGAAATACGACCGAAGAAGACGGCCCGCCGGTTGACTATAACCTATACAATGAGTTCGTGAAGTTCATTGTACTGCGTTACAAGTACAAACTGACCGCGGTGGAAATCTGGAACGAACCCAATCTATCCCGCGAGTGGAGGGGCGGAACCCTTTCAGGTGCAGAATATGTCAGGCTGCTAGCGGGCGCTTATGAAACGGTCAAGCGAGAGGATGGGCGTATCCTGGTGATCAGCGCCGGACTTGCCCCGACCGGCACCACAAACGATATTGCCATTGACGACCGGTTGTATCTACGCCAGATGTATGATGCCGGATTAGGCAACTATGTCGATGCAGTGGGGATACATCCTTACGGATGGGCCAACCCGCCTCAAATCCGGTGCTGCAACGATCCCAACGGACCACCGACTCACAATGATCATCCCAGCTTTTTCTTCCTGGATACGATTGAAGATTACCGGGATATCCAGACTGAGTATGGGGATTCAGATCATCCCTTGTGGGCAACCGAGTTTGGCTGGGGATCGATGGATGGGCTGGGATTAGAGGTCACAGCAGAGCAGCCATTCATCGCTTACGTCAACCAGGATCAACAGGCTCAATATATCCGGGAGGCCTACCTGATGGCGCAAAACTGGGACTTCATGGGGCCGATGTTCCTGTGGAATTTAAACGTGGCAACCCTGGATGGGTTCGATATTAATCAGGCTGCCTACAGCATCTTGCGTGATATTGAACACCCTCGCCCCGCGTACAACGCACTGCGAGATATGCCCAAGATTCAGGAAGAATAACCGACCATCAACTCTATTGAGTAAAGCAATAGGCCCGGCATGCCGGGCCTATTTGATTCCATTTCACTAAGCGTTATTCAACAGGTTCTTCGTCGTTAGTATTGTCCGGCATTTCTGGCTGGATATCGAAGAAGTCAGGCACCAAATCCGCCTGTTCCTGTTCCATCGCTTCAAGTTTGGCACGACGTTCCTTGTAGTGATGGAAGCCAGTACCCGCCGGGATGAGCTTGCCGATGATGACATTCTCTTTCAACCCGATCAGCGGGTCTTCCTTGCCTTCGATAGCCGCACCCGCAAGAACCTTGATGGTGTGCTGGAAGGACGAAGCTGACAGGAAGCTGTCGGTGTTTAAGGCGGCTTTTGTGACGCCGAGCAGGATATTTTGAGCACTCGCGGGGATACCACCCTCAGCGAGTATCTGCTCATTGATATCGCGAAGTGCGAGGCGATCAATCAGCTCACCGGGCAGAAGCGTTGTATCGCCACTCCGGGTGACCTGAACTCTCGACAGCATCTTTCGGATGATAATCTCAAAGTGCTTGTCATTGATGTTCACACCCTGGGTACGATAGACTTCTTGCACCTCTTCCAACAGATAGTGTTGAGTAGCATCCAGGCCAAGAATACGCAGGATACGATGCGGGTTCTTTGAACCTTCGGTCAACTGGTCGCCAGCTTTGACGACATCACCATCCTGAAGACGGCGCTTTTCCCCGTCAGAGCCTTCAACTTCAACCAACCGGGCCGCGCTGGGAATCTCGTATTCACGCTCATCAATGACCTCATAGATCAAGGTCAGCGTGTTACCATCAAGCGACACACGACCGGCATTCTCCGCTTTGAAGACCTCATCTTCTAAGGTGGCAAGTTCCTGACCAGCGTTTACCTCATCACCATCCTCGACGAGCAAGCTCCAACCGGTCACATCATATGGCTCGGTGACCACCTGACTGTCAGTAACCGACACATAACGGATACCCTCGCGGGTGTAGATTTCCACTTCACCGTCAATATCGGTGATCACCGACTCACCTTTTGGCTTCTTGCGAGCTTCGAACAGCTCTTCAACACGCGGCAACCCATGCGTGATGTCACCTGAGTCTGCTGTACCACCAGTATGGAAAGTCCGCAGAGTGAGCTGGGTACCCGGTTCACCAATCGACTGGGCGGCCACAATACCAACTGCCGATCCGACCGAAACCGGTTCACCGCGACCGAGGTCACGTCCGTAGCAGAGAATACACAGGCCATTGACCAGGTCACAGGTCATCGGTGAGCGGACAAAGACATCAGTAACTTCGAGATCATCAACCAGCTGCGACTTCTGCTCGTCAAAGATATCGTTGCGTTCGACGATGATCTCACCCGTTTCAGGATGGGCAACAGGGGCAGCGGCGGCTCGCCCAATCAGTCGTTCGTACATAGACTGGTTGGCAACCGTCTTGTTTCGCGATATCCAGATACCGCCTTCCGTGCCGCAGTCCAGTGTGTTGATGATCATGTCCTGGGCAACGTCAACCAAACGGCGGGTCAGATAACCGGCGTCAGCGGTACGGAGTGCCGTATCCGCCAGCCCCTTACGCGCACCGTGTGTACTGATGAAGTATTCCAGTGCGGTCAGGCCCTCACGGAAGTTACTCCGAATAGGCAGGTCGATGATACGACCAGAAGGGTCAGCCATCAAACCGCGCATACCGGCCAACTGAGTGATCGGGCCCATGCCACCTTTCACCGATCCAGAACGTGACATGATGGCAAGATTGCCGTACGGGTCCATGCTCTCTTTGATAGCATCCTGAACCTCTGTCTTAGCCGCATTCCATTCTTTAATGGTGGTGCGGTATCGTTCCTGTTCGGTTAACAGACCACGCCGATATTCGCGCTCGATCTGGTTAACACGCTCGGTTGCGCTTGAGATGATCTCGTTACGCTTTTCCGGTACCACCAGGTCACTGACCGCGATTGTGGTTCCTGAAAGTGTGGCAAATTTAAAGCCCAGGTTCTTAATGTTGTCAACGATGTCAATCGTAATTTCAGATCCAAAGGCGGTGTAAGCCCGCCCAACCAGCTGGTTGACCTTCTTCTTATCGAGAGTGTCATTGATCCAGCGGAAGCCATCCGGCAGGATCCGGTTGAAGATACAACGACCAACGGTTGTGACAATCGGGTGTTCCAGGGGTTCACCCTCATCATAAATCTTGAGTACACGAATAGCTGTGTGCAGATGAATCTGCCCCAGGATATAGGCGTATTCAACTTCATCCAGATCATAGAAGCTGCGCAAGGTTTCAGGGTCTACCTGGTCAACTTCTTGGCCAGGCTTCTCCATGGTCAGGTAGTAGATACCAAGCACCATGTCTTTACTGGGGCCAACCACCGGAGCACCATCGGCAGGCTTCAACAGGTTCCTGGTGCTCAGCATCAACTCACGAGCCTCAACGACAGCTTTCTCTGAGAGCGGTACGTGCACCGCCATCTGGTCACCGTCGAAGTCAGCATTGAATGCCGTACAAACCAGGGGGTGAATCTGGATGGCCTTACCCTCAACCAGGATCGGCTCGAAAGCCTGAATACCCAGGCGGTGAAGGGTCGGTGCACGGTTGAGCAGCACCGGGCGCTCCTGGATCACCTCTTCGAGGACTTCCCAGACTTCCGGCTTTTCGCGCTCAATGATGCGCTTGGCGCTCTTGACGTTCGAAGCATAGTTATATTTCACCAGGCGGCTGATAACAAAAGGCCGGTATAGTTCCAGCGCCATTGTCTTGGGTAAACCACACTGATGCAGCTTCAGCTTTGGACCAATCACGATTACGGAGCGGCCAGAGTAGTCCACACGCTTACCCAGCAGGTTGCGACGGAAGCGGCCCTTCTTACCCTTCAGCATATCACTCAAGGATTTCAGTTCACGGCGGCCACGGCGACTAAGCGCCCTACCCCGCTGACTGTTATCAATCAGGCTGTCAACAGCCTCTTGCAGCATACGCTTTTCGTTGCGGACAATAACATCCGGCGCACCCAATTCCAACAAGCGACGAAGACGGTTATTGCGGTTGATGACCCGGCGGTACAGGTCGTTCAGGTCAGAGGTGGCAAAACGACCACCGTCAAGCTGAACCATCGGACGCAAGTCCGGGGGGATAACCGGCAGAACGGTCAGGATCATCCATTCAGGACGATTGCCGCTCTTCCGTAAAGCTTCAACCACGCGCAAGCGCTTGGTTGCCTTCTTGCGACGCTGCTTGGAGCGGCTGGTACGAACCTCGCTCCAAAGCTCAACGCTGAGTTTTGGCAGGTCCATGGTCTTCAGGATGTCATAGAATGCCCCAGCACCCATGCCAGCCTTAAACACCTGACCATATCGCTGCTTGAGTTCACGATAGCGTGCCTCGCCGAGAAACTGCATGTGTTCCAGCGATTGCAGTTCATTACGGAGGTCAACCATCTGCTGATGGATATCGGCGACACGCAGACTGATTTCATCCTCGATAGCAGCGGTTCGTTCAGCAGCTTCGGAGGTGACGGCATCCAACTGTGCCTGATCCTGAACAGTATCCGACTGGCGGCGTTCCTCAATCTCCGCCTGAAGTTCATTCAGAACTGCACCGGCCTCTTCCTGAACCAGCCGGATGTGGTCGGCCTCAACGGTCTGACCAGACTCAACTACCGTTGCACCGGTCGGTTCAAATACAATGGCCGAGTCGGCGGCCTGCCCAGACTTATTCTCAAGTTGGGTTTGAATAGTTTGTGCCATCCGCATAAGAGAGTCGGTGC
>JBNKDD010000352.1:0-5418 GCA_050288085.1 Anaerolineae bacterium | reverse complement strand
TAATGATCGGGGTATCGGACTCAGTTCGTATTTGACGGCAAACAGCCAACCCATTGAGTTTGGGAAGATTCAGGTCAAGGATGATCAGGTCGGGATTTTCACTCTGCCACCGCTCAATAGCTAAACACCCATCATGAGCCACAATCACTTCAAATCCGGCCCTTCGGAGGGTGAAGGATAATACATCAGCCAGGTCCAGATCATCATCTACAACTAATGCTTTCATCATATCAATCGCCTTTCAATGGCATCATAAACCAGAAGATCGAGCCGCCTTCCTGCCGGGCCTCTACCCCTACTGTTCCGCCATGCTCTTCAACAATCGCCTTGACAACCGATAATCCCAAACCAACGCCGTATTGTGCTCCGTCCTGAGTATCGAGGCGGACAAAACGGCGAAATAGATTGGCCTGATCAGTAGGCGAGATTCCCGGCCCGCGGTCTGCGACGGCAATGCGCAGCGAATGGTCATCCGCCCGCTCTACGATTAAATCAATTGGCTGCCCAACCGGGCTGTATTTGCTGGCATTTGACAGCAAATTGACTAACACCTGTGTCATCCGGGTCGGATCGACATTAACCGGCTGGAGGTTCACCGGCTCGGTGACCGATAAGGTTTGCTGGCGGCGGTCGAGCAGCGGATTGAGGGTCTGGACAGCGGTAGCAATAATGTCGTTCAGATCGCTTGGGCGGCGGCGGATGCTAAATCGTCCCGCTTCAATTTTGCTGCTTTCCAATAAATTGTCGATCAAGGTCTGAAGCCCTTTAACGCTTCGGTGAATGGAGTTCAACAATTCCCACATCTCAGCCGCAGAAAAATCCTCAATCTCATCGATCAACAATTCGACCGAGGCATTAAGGGCAGAGAGCGGTGTGCGAAATTCGTGTGAAATGTTAGCGAGGAAATAAGATCTCAAGCGCTGGGCAGCTTCTTCTTCTGTCATATCACGAAAGACCAGTACAGTCTGTCTGGCTCCGCCGTTGGGTGGTTTGAGTTTTGCTCCGGTGACGGCTACTGTGGCGCTGCGTCCCTGCGCTGTCACGATGTCGATCTGGTGCGTCAGCGTCATCCCATTGTGGAGGATGCGTTTGCTAAAGGGTTTATCCTGCTCCGCTGTTTTCAAGATGCCGTCAAGCTGCTGCCCCAGGGCGGTTTCTCTCGACCAACCGGTGATGTGTGATGCTCCCCGGCTGAAGGATGTGATCTTTCCTTGCTGGTCAACGGTAACGATCCCCTCCGCCACTGATTGGATCAGGGTGTCCAGCCATGCTCTGGCCTGTGACAAATTATCCAGGGCACGGGAGGTATTGACCCGGCTCTCTTCTAATGCGTAGGCCAGGGTCGCGATTTCGTCCGGCTCTTTGGGCATCGGAATCGGCGTAATAAAATCGCCCCGGCTGATATTGCGAGCGGCAAAAGTCAGTTGTCTCAAAGGAGCAATCAACTGCCGGGCAAACAATCCTCCTAATGTCGAAGTAATCACGGCGACCAACAATGTGGCGAGGATCAGTACACTGAGAGCCCGACGCTCAGCAACAAGCAATGTGCGCACCGGCAAAGCAATTTCGGCCTGGGCGGCAATATGCCCCTGCGAATCGATCAACGGGTGGAGAATAACGTAATAACAATCGCTTCTCTGGTTGGCAACACACACTTCACCCTGAGTCTGATCCAGTTCAATCATTGCCGGGTTGTCTGGCAGGCTGGTCGCCACCCGCTGGCCTTCCATAATAATGCTCTGACCAAACCCGGTCTGATCCTCAAGCTGGCCGACAAACGCATTATCCAGGAGAACGCCTACCGTCACGTAACCCAACAGATCGGTGGTTTGCGCATCAATTATCGATTGGCTGGCGATCAGGGCAAGCCCAGGTTCCGGATCAGACAGCGTGTAGAAGCCTACATCTTGCCGGTAAGGAAGCGATGACCACCGGCTGCCGGATAGGACACTTCCCGAAAAGTCTCGCACAACCAGGATATCCAGATCGGCATCAGTCTGGAAAACAAGAAGATATTCTTTTAGAGCAGATGCGTTCTCCTCACGCAGTAATCGTTGTAAGGTGGGCCGCTGAGCGGTCAACGCCGCCATATCATTCAAACGATTCTCTTCCGCGTCAAGTAGAGCCTGGGTCGTCCGCCCGCCGTCCGAGATATGTGCCCATGCCTGTTGCTCCAATTCGGAACGAATCAGACGGTAAGCCGGAATACCGGCGGCAAATGCTGTCGCGATAATGACCCCTACAAAAGCGGCAACAACCCGTATTGATAGACTGCGCATTGAGACCTGAATTGCGGGGAACATTTCTTTTTCCTTACTGCTACCCTGGCTAATCTCCCGCCCCACATGAATCAATCAGCACGGGTAAAGACGTGACTTCCAGAGTCGTCAGCGCATGATATCGGAAAGCGAGCTCGGGTGGCCGATACTGTACCAAAGTCGGATTAGTTGTCAATCTATCAAACTCTAAATATCTCACCTTCCATCCTATTGTCGCGCTCATTTTTCATGCTATACCTTCATTGTTAAAGGTAACAGCCCAGGATGACGAAATTCGTGATTGGCCTGTGACAAAGTCGTGAGATTCTGGAAGCACTCAACATCGTGGAGAACTGGCACAGCGCCAACCGTTTTGTCTTCTTTGGCAACAATGGTGAACTGACTTACTCAGATCGGATCGGCCAGGAAACTTCGATCCAGGCTTTGCATCTGCTTCAGAACAGTATGATCAATATCAACAACCTCATGCTTCAGCAGGTGTTAGAAGCTCCTCGCTGGTCTGAGCGTATGACGGAGGCGGATTGGCGTGGATTGCCCCCACTTTTCTATGAACATGTTACGCCGTATGGCTCGTTCAATCTCGATTTGAAGACGCGATTACCCTTGAAGGCATTCTGATGTGCAGCACAATGGTTAGGAAATCCTAACCAAGTGTAGACTCATTGCAGCTATCTTAGTTTCGGGCCAATATGAGATTCGTCAATGGACAGCCTGGTATCGGCACATCACGCTTTCGATGATGGCGCTGGCTTTTCTGACCATCACTCGCCGTAGAGCCGTGGACAATGAAGGTGCAAAAAAACGCCTCAGGAGAGCTGCTGCCCCTGACCGTACCGGAAGTTCGAAAGCTACTCGTTAACCTGTTATGAAATACGGTACATCCAGCCAGACATGTTCTTGGCTGGTCCCGGTGGCGCCGTCGCCACCAAGCTCGTGCCCGGCATTGTTATTATTGCCGCCGCTTGGCACGAGCTCCTACCTTAGTGCGGCTGTAGTACTAATATCATCAACAGGTAATCAGGAAATCGTTTGTGAAATTTTTCTAAAGCGTATAGTTTGCCGGGAAAAATATCGTCGCCCAGAATTGGTGAATGGAACGCAAAGTTACCCAGAATGACACGCCGCCTCAATCTCATTATGAGGAAAGGACTGTACTGCCATGAAACGCTATCTGAGTTTTGATGTTCACAAAGATTTCATCGTAATTGCCGGGATAGACGCCAAACAAAACGTCGTTTTTGTTTGCCGCACCCATCCGCCGTGAACTGCCGTTCGCGCCGGAAAGCCTCGTCCAGTCGAGACAGCATCCTGTCAAATGTCGCCGCAAGCCTTCCCACCTCATCGTCAGTGGGTGGAAGGTTCAAACGCGTCGAGAGGTCTTCCCCTGATATCCGGTTCGCTGTCCGGGTCGCTCAGCATAGAGTGATCTGGCCCGTTCTACCATTCATTGTTCATCTTTCCTGGAACGACTTAATTGTCCTTCTTCTGTCAGAGGACGTAATTTAACTTGTTCGGGCGTGGTTCCCTCTTACGCAGTTCAAGCCTGCAATATACTCAAGATGGTGGGCTTAAGCCCACTCCCCCTCACTCAATTATCCAGACAAATAGTTTTACCGAGCTGTGCTAAGTTCCAGATTCGCCTGCTTGAAACCCTCCTCCAACCACTGGTAGATTTCCTCATACCGGGCATCTGCAAAGAGCGGTAGTTTCATAGGCTTGCGTGGGTATCCCACATCATATCCCCGTGCATAGAGCCCCATCATTGACACAATGGTGCTGTCCGTAAAGTGCATTTTAGCGCTTAGATCCATCATGATAATATACAATCGCTCGGCCTTCTCCTGATCACCTTCCTGGGTTGCACTGACCAGCGCCGTTATGATCTCAGGTGCCCAGTTGTTCATACCGGCAACCATCGCCCTGACACCCATATAGTAGAAGGGTAGCCATCCATTGGATGTGCCCAGAATGATCTGAAAATCACGTTGATCATGCTTGAGTTCATAAAAGGCCCGGCTGACAAAACCTACCTCCAGCGGGCTGTCCTTCATTCCGGCGAGGCCCAATTCACAGAGCTTTTTAACAGTGCCCAGGTTGAATGAAAACCTGGACGTTGACGGATTATTATAGGCAAAAACCGGAAGCTGCGTGCTCTCGATCAGGTCTTTGTAGAACTGTATAACGAGTTCTTCGCTATGTTTGTAGTAAAAAGGTGGCACGGCACTTACCGCATCAACGCCAATTGACTCGGCTGCCCTGGCAAGGTCTATGGTCGATTGCGTATCAATGCAACCTACATGAGCGATAAGGATCTTGCCCGGATAATTCGCCACCACTTCTTTTGCAGCCTGAAATACGCTGGTACGCTCATCCACGGACATCAATGGGCCAGAGCCATATGAACCGGTCAGAAACAAACCATCCAATCCGCGTTGGAACATCCAATCCATATGCCACTTGGTCTTATCAAGGTCAAGCTTGCCGGTAGAATCGAATATGGTGATGTTGGGTACTAATGAGCCAGTGAACATGTTATCTCTCCTGAGCAGTTGAGAAGCTGCTGATGTGCTCAACCAATGAACAAAAAAGGCGATAGCGTTCCTGGTATAGAGCGTGATTTTCAGAGTTAGGGAATATACGGACAGCGCTTTCATCCTGAAATCTGTGATAGTCGTCCGCAGCCCCCAGCGCGATCCAGCCTAACATGGCGGCTCCCCGCGCGGAACCTTCCTGCGATGCCGGTAAAACGGCGGGTTTTCCAAAGACATCTGCAATGATCTGTGGCCATACGGAAGAAGTCGTCAATCCACCGGTGAGATAGATCTCTTGGATGCTTTGCGATTGGCTTTCCTCAACGGCTCGGCGCACACGCAGCAGCGCATAGGTCAGCCCTTCCAGGAAGGCCCGTACAATGTGCGGCTTACCATGTTGGAAGGTCATCCCATACATGAAGCCCCTTAGATTTGGATTCCAGCCAGGGCTTTGTTCACCGGAATAATACGGGACGAAGATCAGATCCTCTGCCCCTGGCGGTGCGCTCCCGGCCAGGTGATCGGCCAGATCATAAAGGTGCTGTGGAGGCATATCGTCGCCGGTGAGCACAATAGTATCGAGCAGCCAGTCGAAGACCGAGCCAGCA
>JBNKDD010000351.1:0-5457 GCA_050288085.1 Anaerolineae bacterium | reverse complement strand
GAGCCGTATGAACAATGTGATCGTGGTGGCCTTTCAGGGCGGGCAGAGCGGGAAGGCGGATCACGAGATGCCCACCGGGGCGAAGCACACGGGCAAACTCGCGGAGGGCCTGTACATCATCCCCAACTTCCCAGGCGTAAATCACATCAAAGGAGGTCAGCAGGTCAAAGGATTCGGATGGGTAGGGGATGTTTTCGACAGAAGCACGGGTCAGCTTGCCGCCGTCCTTTTTGCTGGCGTATTGCAGGGCCAGCATCGAATAATCAAAGCCGGTGGTTGGCCCGAAGATCGACAGTGCTTCCAGGTTATGCCCGGTGCCGCAGCCTGCATCGACGATGGTGAGCGGCTGATTGTCATATGTGTGGCGGCGGATCAACCCCTCGGTGATGCGGCGCATCCCGGCATACCACCAATGGCTGCTTTCCAGTTGATCGAGTTCTGCGTAGGCTTCAGGCTCCATCAGAAACTATTCAACACCTGTATGATAGTGGATACTTCTTCAGCCTCAAGGGCTTCATGCACCGGGATCGATACGATCTCCTCGCTGGCTGCCTCGGTGATCGGAAGCGGCGAGGTCTGTAAGTGTTGATAGGCGGGCATCTGGTGGATCGGAACCGGGTAATGGATGCCATAGCCGATCTCGTGCTGCTCAAGGTGCTGAAGCAGGGCCTGGCGATCCGTACAGCGGATCACAAACTGGTGGTAGGAGTGGGTTCGATCCGGGTAGAGATGGGGTAGACGCAGCCGGGGATTTACCACCTCGGCCTGATAGCGGGCGGCATTGGCCTGACGGCGGGCCAGCCAATCATCCAGGTAAGCCAGCTTGATGCTCAACACGGCGGCCTGCATCTCGGAGATGCGGGCGTTCATCCCTTTTTCGATGGCATAGTTGGAGCGTGAATAGCCGTACATCCGCATCCGCCTGATCCGGTCTGCCAGCTCTTGATCATTGGTGACGATTGCCCCGGCGTCGCCATAGGCTCCCAGGTTTTTAGTCGGGTAGAAGGAGAAACAGCCCACCCGGCCAAAGGTTCCCACATGCTGGCCCCGGTAGAGTGTACCCTGCCCCTGAGCGCAATCTTCGATGATCGGGACTCCAGTATCCTGTGAAATGGCGAGCAAAGCCTCGATATCAACGCTCTGGCCCCATAGATGCACCGGAATGATGCCGCGTGTCCTGGATGTGATGGCCCGACGCACCGACTCCGGGTCGATCAGTAGGTCAGGTTCACGCACCTCGACCAAAACCGGGGTCGCACCGGTCAGGTCGATGGCGGCGATGGTCGGCGGGCAGGTGTTGGCAACGGTGATCACCTCATCGCCTGGGCCGATGTCGAGAGCCAACATTGCCAGGTGCAGGGCGGTGGTGCCAGAGGTCACCCCGATGCAGAATTCGGCCCCGACCTGCTCGGCAAATGCCTGCTCGAACTGCCGGGTCTGGGGGCCGAGGATCAACTGGCCGGAGTGGAGCGTCTGCCGGATCGCCTCAATGACTTCTTCCTCGATCTTCGCCAGTTCACGCTGATAATCAAATATCGGAATCATAGGCTCTTTCACCAATACAGTTCGCGGCGCGGAACGAAATACTCAACGGTGCGCTTCAAGCCTTCAGCAAGCGGGACTTTGGGCTTCCAGCCGGTGGCCTCCTGAAACCGGGCATAGTCGCCATAGTAATCGCCGATATCGATTACCTTATGCTCCGGCGGAAAAGGGATCACCTCATATTTAAAGTCACAATTCTGCTGGAGAAGCTGCACAAAATCGAGCAGGGAATAGTGATCATGGTCACCCAGGTTATAGACCTTGCCGTACATATCGGGCCGGTGACTGGCAAGGAGAAAAGCATCTACCGCGTCATCCACGTAGTTAAAGTCTCTCAACTGCTTGCCGTCGCCGAATATCTGGATGGTATCACCGGAGATCGCTTTTCTAATAAAGATACCGGCGAAGCCCTGGGTACTGCCGCGTAAGTGCTGCCGCGGGCCGTAAGTGTTGGTCAGCCGCAGCGATACGCATTTCAGGCCGTGCACGTGATAATAAAGCAGGTGATATTGCTCGGCGGCCAGCTTGTTGATCCCGTTCACGTCTACCGGTTCGACCGGGTGTTCCTCGTTGACCGGCAGGTAAATGGGCCGTCCGTAAAGCTGGCGCGTGCTGGCATAGACAATCACCACGCCGGGATTGGCTTTCCGGCACAGCTCCAGGATCGAAAGCTGGCTGCGGCAGTTGATATCCAGGTCGGTGAGCGGGTCGGTCATGCTGTCAATATGACTGGTCTGCCCGGCCATGTTATAGATAATATCCGTATCCCTGACGAGGTACTCCATGCTGTACTGGTCGCGGATATCGGAAAAGCTGATCTGTATCCGATCCTGGACGGGTTCAATGTTTGCTATATTGCCACCATATTGCGGCAGCATGGAGTCGGCTATGGTGACGTTGGCTCCCATCTCCACCAGGCGGATCGCCAGATTGCTGCCGATAAAGCCCATCCCACCCAGGATCAGGACGTTCAGGTTTTTGAATAAATCAGCCTGTTCAGTTTTCATTGTTCTTTTCCCCGATCCCATATGTTTCACGAATAATGTACTGTGGTGAGCCGCTGATCGTCAGGAACAGGCGGCCCAGATACTCGCCGATCACCCCTAACACACTCAGTTGGAGGCCCGCCAGAAAGGTGATCGCAACGATGGTAGAAGCCCAGCCTCGTGGTGTGACCTGGCCGGGGAGAAGATATTCTATGGTGAAGGCAACTGCCATCAGCGCCGCCAGCAGCGATACAAAAAAGCCCAGGTAGGCCGCTATCCGCAGGGGCGTGACCGAAAAGCCGGTGGACATATTCAGCCACAGGCGGATCAATTTACTCAGAGTATAACCGGACTTACCCACCTCGCGGTCGGCATGTTTGCAAAGCTGCCGTCCAATGCGCTTGGTAGAGCGCAGGATCAACCCATCGATGTAGGGGTAAGGGCCGGTATATTGGGTGATGATCTGGACCAGTTCGCGGCGGATGACCTTAAAGCTGGAGAGATATAAGTCTCGTGGCTTGCCCAATAAGAGAGTTGCTACCCGGTCGTTGCCCCAACTTCCCAGGTTGCGGAACCAGGAGTGACGCTTCTTCTCATAGTAGCTGTAGACCACATCATGATCCCCTGTCCGCAGGCAGTCAACCAACAGACTGATCTCCGAAGGCGGGTTCTGGAAATCATCGTCAATGATGGCAACACAATCGGCGCTGACATGATGTAAACCGCACATTACGGCGTTGTGTTCGCCAAAGTTCCGGTAGAGGTGAAGATACTTGATCAGGCCGGGGTGACGGTCGATGGCTTCCATGATCACCTCGTGACTCCGGTCCCGGCTGCTGTCGTTGATCAGGATCATCTCCTGCAACTCAATCGTAGGGTGAGCGTCGAAGGTTTCGGTGACAACATCAACCAGTGCCCCGATAGTATCCTCGCTATTATAGACGGGAATCAGAACAGCCAGTTTGATACGTTCATTTTGATTCATGGTGAGCGGCTTTTGCATACCCCGGAAATTTAGTTTTTATCCGTAACAGCCATTTGTAGGAGCACAGCATGCTGCGCCCAGAGATATAACTATGATAGTGGCACTGGTTATCCTAATGCAAGTGCCAACAGGACATGAGTGGATTCCCCTGATCCCCCCGTGAGTAGGGTATAAGACCCAACCCCAGACGGTGAACAACTGCGTTTATTTTTTCTATGCTTATGGCAGTTAGTTGATGAGCAGTATTTTGACAAAAGGTGACAGCCATGAGTTCTATTCCATTGACCAGTCATGTCAACCCCGCGGCCCGAAAAAGGACCGTGGGGCTCTGGGTGAATGGTGTGCTTTTGGCGCTGGGAATCGCAGCTGCTGTCAGCGCCTATATCGATATCAACACGCATAAATGGCTGGGGATTGGCATGGTTCTCGTGGTTGCTGCACATCTGGTACTTCACTGGCGCTGGATCGCGCATTGGGTGTCAAGGATCAGGACGCAGCGCCAGTTGAAGCTGCTGCTCGATGGGCTGATGCTGATTGTCTTTGGGCTGGTGGTGCTGAGTGGAATCATCGTTACGCTGATCTACGCTCCCCAGGTGACCCACTTCCACACGACGGTGGTTTGTGTCTTCGCTGGTCTTGTACTGCTCCATCTTGCCGTTAACCGTAAATGGATCGTTAGCCAGATTACAAAATATTTGAGGAGAAAATGATGTCCGAGAAACGCAAGTTAACAAGACGCCAGTTTCTAACCGGTATGGGTGTGGCCGGGATCAGTGTTGTGGCCTGTGGTGGGGTGTCTGCCTGGGCCTTACGGGAGCCGTCGGTGCAGTTCGCTGAAAATAATTACGGCAATGCGACCAACACGGATGCCAGAATCCTGGTGGCCTACTCCAGCAACTATGGCTCAACCGGTGGTGTTGCTGATGCGATTGGCCGGGCCTTCAATAAGAGTGGATCGTTCTCAACTGTCAGCCTGATCGATCATATCGACAATGTTTCTAATTACGACGCGGTGGTGATTGGTGCTCCGGTTATTTCAGATGAATGGAAACCAGAGGCGATGGAGTTTGTCAAAAAACATCGTGACGCCCTATCACAAATACCGGTCGCTTATTTCCTGACCTGTATGACGATAGCCCTGTCCCCTCATGAAGAAGATCACATCAAAGTTGCCCAGGCTATTGAACATGTTTGTGAGGCCATTCCAGAGGTGGTGCCGATTGAAAAAGGCTTGTTTGCCGGGGCAATGGATTACGCCAAGATGTCGGTCGCCTATGGCCTGATGTATCGTGCCTTTGCCGAGGTTGATACCTCCGGGGATTTCCGCGACTGGACGGCAATTCAAGCCTGGGCTGATGCGCTTTATCCGAGCCTGATCACTGCCTGATCACCATGATTGCAGACAAGCGCAAGAAACATGAACGATGCTTATCATTACTGGCCCATGCGATTGGGCCGGTAATGATAAGCACCCGGTGTGCTACCGGTAGTCCCCGGTGGATGCTGCTTATCGCGGCTACCACCGCCATCTATATCGGTTTCGCCAATCACTCGCCCTATGTGAAGCATCATACCCGGCAAGCGCTGACCCTGCAATTGTTCAGCCTGTTATTCTGGCTGCCGCCGACCATCACCGGAACGGCACTGTGTATTGTGATGCTCCTGCTCTTTGTGATCTCCGCTGTCGTGTTGCTGGGGCTGTTGTTGATTCCAACGATTGTGTTAAGTCAGCCTGCCCTGGTTTTGCTGTCGCTGGCCCTGCCCCTGAGTGTGTTTATTCTGGGCTGCCTGGGAATATGGCATACCGCCAGGGGACACGACTTTGATTACCCCGTCCTCGCCGATCTGCTGGATCGCTATCTGGGTATATGCTACGAGCGATAGCCGCATGAGGATCAATCCTCATGCTAATGATGATATGTCGAATAAATTCGACCCGGAAAA
>JBNKDD010000350.1:0-5462 GCA_050288085.1 Anaerolineae bacterium | reverse complement strand
GAGGGCGAGATGGTCCCGGCAGAGGTGGTGTTAACCAAACTTCACGATGTGGATCGAGATGTCCGGCAGCAAGCGGCGACTTCGATTACCGGTGGGCTGGATGACCTCAAGCGGATCACGACCTACATCTTTAACAATATCCTGGCAGACAAAGCCTCGGATGATGGTCTGCGCAGCTATCCCACCTGGATCAGTTCGCGAAACATGGCGAACGAGGTTGACGATCAATCCGTCGAAGCGCTGATCAACGCGGTCACGTCGCGCTATGATATCGTGGCCCGCTACTATAACCTCAAGCGCCAATTACTCGGCCTGGATGAACTGCTAGATTACGACCGCTATGCCCCGCTGCCCGCCGCTGACCGGACATATCAGTGGGAAGAGGGCCGCGAGATCGTGTTGAATGCCTTTGGGAAGTTCCACCCGCGCCTGTCAGAGATTGCCGGATATTTCTTTGAGCGCGGCTGGATCGATGGCCCGGTGCGCCCCGGCAAGCGCGGTGGCGCTTATGCGATCAGTACGGTTCCATCGGTGCATCCTTATGTTTTCCTGAATTACCAGGGCAAACCGCGTGATGTGATGACCCTTGCTCACGAATTGGGACACGGGATGCACATGTACCTCTCTCGCGATCAGGGATTATTGCAGGCGGATACCCCGCTCACTACAGCGGAAACAGCTTCTGTGTTTGGCGAGATGTTGGTGTTCCAGGATTTGATGTCCCACGAGAGCGATGCCGAAGCGCGGCTGGCAATGTTGACCGGCAAACTCGAAGACTCATTTGCGACCGTTTTCCGGCAGGTATCGATGAACCGCTTTGAAAACTCTATCCACACCGCCCGCCGCGAGGAGGGCGAACTCCCCACCGGGCGGATCAGCGAATTGTGGATGGAAACGCAGCGGGCCATGTTCATCGACAGTGTCACCATGACCGATAACTACGGGCTGTGGTGGAGCTATATCCCGCACTTCATTTCCGTGCCGGGTTATGTGTATGCCTATGCTTTTGGTGAACTGCTGGTGCTGGCGCTGTACGCGCGTTATCAGGAAATGGGCGATGGTTTTGCCGATGGCTACATCAAGATGCTGTCTGCTGGGGGCTCGGATTGGCCGCACGAGATCGTCAAGCCGCTTGGCATCGACCTGACCGATCCTGACTTCTGGAATCAGGGCTTGAAGATTCTCGACGATATGGTCAGCGAGGCGGAAGAACTTGCCGGGCAGGTATAAGTATAGAAAATCAAAGTGAGACTTAAACAGGCTTGCTTATTCACGGGCCTGTTTTTTGTTCTGATAAGTTATTTGCTATCCCTGGGCCAATATCGCCAGGAAACGCTCTACGTCATATAACGCTGCCTGTGCTGCCGGGTTGATCTCCGGCACGATCAAATCAAAGCCATGTTCGCTTTCCAGGAACTCTACAAGTATGGAGGGTGCGTTTGCCGCCAGCAGCGCCTGATGCAGCCGCCGCGCTTCGGGCAGCAGTTCTGTGACATCATGTGTCCCCTGAAAGAGCAGCGTTGGCGGGCAGTGAGGCCCCACATGGGTGGTCACCGTACCAAGTGCGTACATCTCCGGGACTTCATCCGGCATCCCGCCTGCTAACAAGGGCATCCAATGAACGCTTGAGATGATCTCCCCATAGGATGGCAAAAACCGGCTGCGCTGCATTTGACGTTTGTTCATTTCCAGCACCTGCCGCCCAAGCTCCGACTGTGCCAGCAGATCGTAGTACCTGTCAGGCTGGTTGCGTTCAAAACGGCGCTGCATGTACTCCATATCAATCGCTGCATAGTATGTCACCACCCCGCACACAGATAGATCTGCCGCCGGTGGCAGATCATCGGGACGCAGCGGTGAATCGCTTTTCGCATAGGCCGCCAATAGCGAGATATGCCCGCCTGCCGATCCGCCCATCAGTACCACATGCTCCGGGCTGACACCGAGGTCATCGGCATTAGTTTTGATCCAGTAAATGCCGCGGTACACATCCGCTACCATGCTGCATAGATTGGCCTTTGGCAGCAGCGTATAGGCCAGATCAATCACGACGTGTCCTTGGGCAGCTAACTGGCTGAAAAAATGCCGGGTTCCTGAGTCCTTGTCGGCATACGCCCAGCCGCCACCATGATTGTACAATATCGCGACCCCGGTATATGGCACATGATCGGGGGGCTGCCAGATGTCGGTATACAGTGGATCTTCGGTTTCGGCATGAATGCCGACCTGTACATCCTGTGTGAACTTCACCCCTTTAACCGGGGGATTAAAGCCTGACCAGCGGGTGGGGTGCAGCCGCGACCATAACCGCAGCGGGATTCGCTGCTGCCAGTCAGGGCCGAATGCCTGTTCAAATTGTTTGTGCTGGCGGATATTGGCACGGATATGCCCAGCGTTCAAACCCGCACCCAATGCGCCTGTCGCGGCAGCCTGTATGTCCCCAGAGAAGATACCCAGCAGTGTGCCGATCCCGCCAAACAGCGCCGATAGTGGCGAAAGCGCCGCGGTGAATACTTTTGGTATCCAGATGAGGGTCGGTAGTATCCCAGAGGTAGGCCGCAGTGAGGTCATGATGCCGCCGGTCAATGAGAGCATACCAAATATGCGAGCGAGTTTTTTCATGGCGATATTCTCATCCTTCTAACGAAGCAGATAAAGACCCAAAAGCGAATCCGAACATCATGCACAAGTCCTACTTATTTTGACAATTGTATCTCCTCGCGGTGATACAGCTCATGGCCTGCCATCCCTTCAACCAGTTGATAGCCCGTTCCGGTTGCTCCCCAGGGGAAGCGGAAACGGGTTCCCATTAGATCGTCGGATATATTTTCAACCAACGTCTTGAACTCTTCATGGAGAGTTGCCCACTCCGTGAGTAACTCTTCAATTGGGTGATCCTTGCGTTTGGCGACCTCACGGGCATTGTAGGCGTCCATATCGCTTAAATCCTGTATCGCGTCAACTGTTTCACTTTGCAGATGCTTCAGAGCCTGAACGGCGGCAATATCCCAGGCGATCAGGTGGGCGACCACATCCCGGATACGCCAGCCGCTTTCCGGGTGGATGATCTCCTCCAGGTCAACTTTTTTCAAAGCTGCTAATGTGTCCTGGCGCGTAGTGGTAAGCAAATCGACCAGCTGCCAATTGTTGTGAGTGGGCATGTGTATCCTCCCTTCAGATGAAGCAGGCTTGTGATAACACTACACCAATTTTTGTATCTCTTCCCGGTGTTCCTGCTCATGACTAGCCATCTCTTCGACCAGAAAAGAGCCCGTGCCCTGGTCACCCCAGGGAAATGGGAAGGGCGTTTCCATACGCTCCGTTGGTATGCTCTCAACTACGGCCTTAAACTCTTCGTGAATAGCTGCCCACTCCGCGAATAAATCCTCTGCCGGGATGTCCCTGCGTTTGGCAACCTCAGGATCGTGGTAGGCTTCAATGTTGCTGTAGTCTGGCATTGCATCAACCTTTCCACTCTGCAAACATTGTAGAGCCTGAACGGCAGCGATATCCCAGGCGATCAGGTGGGCGACCATGTCCCGGACGCGCCAGCCGCTTTCCGGGTGGATGATCTGTTCCAGATCAATGTCTTTCAAAGCGGCTAAGGTGTCATGGCGCGTAGTGGTAAGCAAATCGGACAGGCGTGTATTTTCGCGGTTGGGCATATATATCCTTTCTATATTCAGTCGATCAAGAATCCAAATGCATAATCATTCGACATCGAATCTGCTTTGGTCCTAAAGGGTAGATCGGCAGGTAACGCATAACCGGCTGGAGGGACAGCATTGATCTGAAACTCGTCTGTCTCCGAGCAGTCACCAGGCGACCAGGTATCGATAGATACGTAGCCGTCGGCATCAGTGCTCCCCTTCCCGTGTGAGATGGAATAGGCATACGGCCCGTTGACCATAAACTCGACCCCTTCAAGCGGATCCTCGCCATTGTCCTGAATGCCATTGGCGTTGAGATCTTCCCAGGCCGTCAGGTGGAAATAGATAAAGCAGTCGGACATCACCGGCTCCGGCGTGGGGGTTAGTCGGGAAATCAAACTGGTACAGCCACTCAGGATAAGAGCTGCCACCAGAATCCCATATGATCGGCTCCTCCGCATCTCTACGCTCCTGTGATTTTTGGGTTTCCTCTCACCATAGCATAATCCGGCAGAATGCAAAACCGAGAGTCAATTGCCTTCCGAACCTCGCTTTTGTGTGACTTCCTTCAAACTACCCTCTCTGCGACTCGGCACGCGATTCAATTACATCTGGTAAAATATGTTTACTTTTGGCCGGGTAAGCATAGGGATTACCCCCACTTATAGTACAAGTTGCCATTCGTGGATATTTGTCGGGGTCCACAATTTTGCGCAACTGGCATAAATCCAACAACATACAATATTTCTGGAATCCGGCGGCCTGGGTGCACAATGAACTTTTTACCTTTGACCTTGCATGACCAAGATGAATGGGCCTCGCTTTTGTCATCAGCTTTCGACCGCTCTCCCGCGGAAATGGCAGATGTTCTTGAACGGTTACACGCCACTTTTCCCATACTGGCCTGGGGAGCCTGGGACGGGATTGTGCTGGCCGCTCAGTATAGCAGCTTACTGACCGAACTATATATTCCCGGCACTTATGCCCCTGCACTGGTGGGAATGTGTGTAAACATGGCAACCCATCCAGATTATCGCGGTCAGGGCCTGATCAAACAGGTTGCCCGCCCGGTGTACGAGGAACTGGTGGCTCGCGGTGGGGTGGCCGGGGTGGGATTTTCCAATGCTGCCGGAGTGCGTGTTGATCGTCACAGCCGGGGTTATGGCTATCATGTGGTGGGCCGGATGCAGCCTCAATTAGCGATGCTGCTGCGTGCACCACGAGTCTCGCCACTGCAACTGGGCTTCACCCGATTTAGTGGAGGGAAAACAGCGGGAGGAATAAACTAAATCGGGGAGAAACCAAATGAGTAAAAGCTATACCAAAGAATTCAAGCAAGAAGCGGTGAGGTTGGCCGAAACGAGTGGCAAGCCAAAGGCCGAAATCGCCTATGATCTAGGGATCAGTGAGAGTGTGCTGTATCGCTGGCTAAAAAAGTATGGTGAGCAACCAACACCAGCTGAGCAGGAGCAAACACTGGAAGAACTCAAAGCGGAACTGAAACGGGTGAAACGCGAGAACGAAATCTTGCGGCAGGAGCGGGATGTACTAAAAAAGCTATCAGCATTTGCAGCCAAGGCCCAGGGAAAGTTATCAGATGATTGTGGCCAACCGGGGTGACTATGCGATAGAACTGATGTGTCGGGCGCTGGACGTATCGGTCAGCGAGCCAGCGCGAGCAGGAAGACCAAATCTTACTAGAAAAGATCCGTGAGGTCCACCAAAACGGTCGGAAGGGTGTGAGCAAAACCTGACAGAGAAAATCAAGCAGCCCGGAACAAATCCCACTGGTGACTCAAATAAGCGGCACGA
>JBNKDD010000349.1:0-5464 GCA_050288085.1 Anaerolineae bacterium | reverse complement strand
CAGCAATAACCTGCTCAATGACTACTTCGATCTGGAAACAGGGCTGGACTCTTCGGAAGATTATGCCCGTGCGCAATATGCGCCCCATCCGATCCTGTCGGGGTTGGTCACCAGGGGGCAGATGCGGCTGGCGATTCTGCTGCTGAATGTGGTCGATCTGGGGATTATGGTCTTTCTGATCGCGATGCGGGGCTGGCCGATTGCGGCCTTTGCGCTGGCGGGATTATTCATCAGCTACTTCTACACGGCTCCCCCGGTCCGGCTCAAGCGGATCGGGTTGGGTGAATTAGCCGTGTTCCTGATCTGGGGACCATTGATGACCGGTGGGACCTACTTCGCGGCGACCGGATCACTGCCCGGCTGGGCCATTCTGGCGACTCTGCCCTATGCGCTGGTGGTCACGACGGTGTTGATCGGGAAGCATATCGACAAGATATCGATGGACAAGCCGCGCCGAATCAGGACGCTGCCGGTGATCCTCGGTGAGAAAACCGCGCTACGCCTGAATCAAATCCTGTTTGTGGCGTTTTACCCGGTGGTGATCATCCTGGTGCTGACCGGTGATCTGAGCGTCTGGTTGCTGCTGACATTGCTGTCCGTGCCGATGCTGATCGATACATTGAAACGCTATTCGGAACCCAAGCCAACAGAGCGTCCGGAGAATTACCCGGTCTGGCCGCTGTGGTTTGTGTCGATTGCGTTCCGGTTTACCCGGTTGGCGGGGGGAACGTTCTTGCTTGGCCTGATTTTGCACCTGATCTTCCCGGTGACAATCAAGGTTTTCTAACACCAAATAGAATAGAAATAAAATAGGGCACAGTCTACTGAACTGTGCCCTATTTCTTACTGATCATAAAAACGCTTCACGACCCGGCAGATCGCCAGGCCGACCCACAGGATCAACTGCGGATCGTTGCCGCCACGCAGCAGCTTTAATTCCCACTGCCCATCCTCACACTGATGCTCTAGCAACCAATCAAGGGCCTCCTGGATCAGGCCAATCTCGCGGGAGAAGCCAATCAGCGAGAGCGCATCTAAGGAAGATAACAGATCGTTAAACCAGAAGGGGAAGCTGAACTTTGTCCAGAAGTCTTTGGTCTGCCGACCGGGATACTCGCCGCGCTGGAAGAATCGAGTCGCTAGATATTCACTGGCAGTCCAGGCCACCTGATGATGGCGGTATGTCTCGTGAGCGGCAAATGCCCGTAATACAATCCCGGTCACTAATTGAGAGGATGGTTTGGATCGGTCGGGCTCCACAAGATCGGCGCTTAATGACTCTCTATTCAAACCAAGCCCAACAGTCTGTACCGGGATCGTCCAACCGCCATTAAGCTGTCGAATCTCTAGTAGCCAGTCGAATCCCTTGTGGATTCGCGGATCATCGCCGTAGCCCGCCTTGACCAATAATTCCATGATCCCGGCAGTGTAGTTTGGAGTGTACTGCGTGCCGTAGATTCCCCGAAAATCTCCTTCATCCGTCTGGAAGCGGAACAGAAATTCTGCGGCCTGTGAGATGGCCGGATGTGCCCGGTTGAAGCCATACATCTCGACTAACATCCCCAAGCTGCGATAGGTTTCGAGCTGGTCGTAGTCTTCCGAGCTGCGGATGTCGGGCTTGGGACTGGGATATTTCCACGATCCATCTTCGCGCTGTTTGTTGAGCAGCCTGCCGACTTCGGGAAGCTCCCACAACGACTCGACCGGGCCAGGATTTTCACCCAGCAAATCGCGCTTTGTCCAAAATTCCAGCGCCGGATTCAACGAGTCGAGCAAAGAGGGTATTGGATCGTAATGAACGGCATCAAGCCAGTTGACCATAAGCGACCCTCCCCTAACCTACCGATTAGTCGAGCGCAGCCACACCCAGCCGGGCCAGCTCCATATCAACTTCTTCGGGTAGGCCGCTGACCCCCACCGCGCCGACAACCTCACCTTCATAGAGAATGGGGATTCCCCCACCCCAGGCGGTGTAACGCAGGTCGCCGTAGTTGGTCATCGGGAACTGTTCGCGCTTTGAGGCATCCCCGACCGATTTGGATTCGGTGCGTTCACGGGCGGCGGTGAAAGCCTTGTTCATCGCAATATAGATCGATGGCAGGCGGCAGCCATCGGTGCGCAAGAAGGCGATCAATTCGCCGTGAACGTCGGCGACTGCCACCGCTGCGCCGAGGCCATCCTGTTCCAGTTTAGCCCGGATCGTGTCAATTACCTTCTGGGCATCCTGATGAGATAGGACATAGGTCTGATGCATGGTTTCTCCCTCCAGATTGTTTATCCTTACACACATACCACCATACCACGACAAATTTTATCGCAAAAGCGGGCGGAGGCTCTCTGCCCAGTCACGGATGGCGTCCCAGTCGCGGTGATCACCCTCTGACCAGACGCCAAACAGAACGCTCAATCGGAATTTCAGACGGTCGCTGAACGATGGTATTTTGCCGATATCCAATGCTCCAGCAAACAATCCGGTGCTGACCGGCCTGACGAGCGCCCGTACCGGGTTCAACCAGTCTGAGATATTGGAGCGGTACTGCTCACCGCTCTTCATCGCTAACGTCATACAGACCAGGAAGGCGGCAAAGGGTTTCTGGGCCAATGCTGCCCGGTTTGCCCGGATGAACTGCATGGCCTCCGGCAGCCACTGCCGGTCCTGGATGGCGCTGCCTGCCACCACCGCCCGGTAAGGAGACAGGTCGGTGACTTCCTGCATGGGCAGGACATCAATCCGGGTGCCGTCTTCAGCCAGGGTCTTACCAATCGCTTCGGCTACCCCTGCCGTTGTGCCGGTTCGGGTAGCATAGGTTACGAGGATTTTGTCTGTCATTGTTGACTCCTTTGGAACGAGTCAGTCACTCGCTGCGTTGTTCAGGTTAGTTTAGCACAAGGGGGAGGATTGGCGTATAAGTTTCACGGGCGGGGAAACAGCTTTAGCCGCGGCTAATCATGGTAGTAGGTGTCGCCGATGTAACCCATCGCTTCCCTCAAGGTGGGAAGAATGGCGACCTGGAATCCTTCATATTGGAGGTGGGAAAAGCTTTCTGTACAGAGCGGCAGCATATCGTTGCTGGCTACGATAATGAGGGCTCTGAAATCTACCTGGGGCAGCACCTTCGCCCTCAAGTCTACCAGCTCTGTCACCAACGCGGGCCAATCAATCTGGAGGTCGGCTATATCCAGAACGAGATAGATCGAGCCTTCCGCCCGATCCAGCCAGCAGACGATCTGATCGGTTAATTCGTGCTGGTGGCGGGAGACTTGATAACCGGGATTAAAGATAATAAGAATAGTGCTGGGTGCTACCAGATATTCGACTTCATACGATGGTGTCATTGACTTAGAGCCTTTTGTCTGCGGTATTGACTCCATCATAAATCAATTAAATAGCCAAAGTATGAAAATTTTATGAAATTCGTCCTGATGCGTGATGCCCTGTTAAGTGGAACAAGATAATGGTCTTTTAAAGACTTATCTGATCCCGTGGAAATAGCTATTGGGCATTAACATTTTGGCTCATGTCTATCGGGTAGAGCAGCCGCCGCGAATCAACTTCGTGGCTCCCTGACTTTAAACATGGGCCAATGATTTTTATACGGGTTGTCTGGCTCCAAAATGCCGCCTGACCAGAATGATGATCACCAGGGTAACGATCAGGGGGCTGATCGTGAATAAGCCGTAATAGCCATCCAGGATCGGAACATTTTTGAACCAGTCCATTTCATAGGCCGGAAGCTGCATGGCAAACAGTGCGTCACGCAGGGTAACCTGAAGAAAAGTCAGGATGCCCGATAAGGTGGTCAGTCCGACGACGATCAGTACGCCCCACCAGCCCCAAAGCTTCTGGCGGGCCAATCCCCAGGTCAGGACGGCCAGTGCGACAATCAAGATATCCAGCGCCCAGAATCCGTCCAGGCCGGTCAGGAGCCTGCCAAAATACGGGAAGACTCCACGTAGGAGCAGTGGAGCATGCAGGGTGATGATGGTCAGGATCAATAAGCCGCACAATCCGCGCACCGGCAAGGGTATCTGATCGATTGGGGCCGGGTGGGGGTCGGCGGTTTCAAAGGTAAGCTGCACGTTCTGCCCACGATAGAATCGCATCAGGAGCAGCGGGGCAACGGGGTAGATCAGAGGGGCGAGCACCAGCACAATAATTATCAGGGGCAGGGCCAACCGTTTCGCCTGGAAGAGCATCAGGTAAGCGATGACGGTCAGGGGGAAACCGGCAACCAGCCAGATCCAAAGCCCGGTAAGGGTCAATGACCTGGCCCAGCGGCGTAACTTCAGATGACCACAGCCTAAAGGGATCAGCACGGCGGCTATCGCATAATACCCGGCTACCTGGCTGGTGATATAGGCAAACATGAAGGAGCCAAAACCAAACCCATCATAGTGGAACTTGCCACCCCCGGTAAAGGCGTAATAGGCATAGATTTCAACGGGGCCGATCAATGCGGCGGCGAATCCGCCGAGCAGCATCAGGCCGCCGATGAGCTTCAGGATCAGGCTGTGGTTACGGTGGTCGGTTGATTGTGTAGTGGTGTCCATGCTCTCTCCTGTTGTGTCTTCATTATAGATAACACCGCCAGGAGAGGCTTTTGGGACAGGATCACTGTCGGAAAATCTATACATGCCAAACAATAAATTGTCAAAACATTGACAAAAACTTGACAATATATTTGCAAATCGATAAAATTCAATCACACGCTCATAGAGTTACTGTTAGATTACTCAGGAGAAAGTATTGTGAAGATCAACAAGTTTCTGGTAGTTGCATTGGTCCTCTCCCTGTTCACGGCTGGTTTCTTCGTTCCCAGCGCGGAAGCCGCCGGTCACGAGTCTATCGTGGATATCGCCGTCTCAAACGGCCAGTTTTCAACACTGGTAGCCGCCGTCCAGGCTGCCGGACTGGTCGATGTGCTGGATGGGACTGATGAGTACACCGTGTTTGCTCCCACCAATGCCGCTTTTGAAGGGCTGCTTAATGAGTTAGGCATCACCGCCGAGGAACTGCTGGCTAACAAAGCCCTGCTGACCGAGGTACTGCTGTATCACGTTGCCCCAGGTGAACTGACTGCCAACGAGGTGTTAGCACTGGGCGAACTGCGGATGGCAAACGGCGACCTATCCACCATCTCGGTGCGACGCGGGTATGCCCACATCAACGAAGCACCGATCTCAACTGCCAATATCCAGGCCGACAATGGCGTGATCCATGTGATTGATGCCGTTATCCTGCCTTCTGGTGTCGCTGCTCAGAAGGGAACGATCAATGCCACCATTGTGGATATTGCACTTGAGAATGCGGGCTTCTCGACCCTGGTTGATGCGGTCTTAGCCGCCGACCTGGCAGGTACACTGTCCGGCCCTGGCCCCTACACTGTGTTTGCGCCAACCAACGAAGCCTTCGCCAAGACCCTGGGTGAGCTGGGCATTACGGCTGAAGAACTGCTATCCAATA
>JBNKDD010000348.1:0-5467 GCA_050288085.1 Anaerolineae bacterium | reverse complement strand
CCATATTTGGCCTGGGTTTCACGGTAGTTCCAGACCGTCCAGCTCAGGCCATATTCATTGTAGATTCCGATCCGGTCACGGAGAATGCGATACTTGGCCTGGTTGGGTGCAAAACGGCTCGCGCCAAAGTCGGTGACAAACAGGGGGACATTGTTGGCCTGTGACCAGGCAAGCTGCTCATCGACAATAGCCCGCAGCACCTCATCATCGAAATACCGGGTTTCTTCCTGATACCATTCAAGGGTCGCACCAATCGTACCGGAGTATTCGATAGGATTAAAAAAGACCTGGAGCTTGTACTCGGCGTTCTCCAAGACCGGAAAATACTCGTCGGTCTTGAGCCACTGCCCCTGACGCCACTCGGCGCGGACACCTTCACCAACGATCCCGACCCCATAGCGGCTGTTTTCAGTCCGGCTCTGGTATTCGGGAATGGAATAATCGTTATCATAGGGAACCGAATATTCACCATCCAGGTAAGGATACCAACCGAGCGGGCGGCCAAGTTCATCCTTGTTGACTATCTCAAAATCCAGGTTGTTTAACTGGAGGGGAATATTATTCTCATATACCAGCACCTCATCAAAAGCCACGTCCTGGGAGCCTTCGGCAAACAGCACAATCGATCCCCAGTCGGCATCGTCGGGCGGCTTGACGGGGCCGACCGCCCAGTCAAACCAGCGATTCCCGACAGGTGACTCATAGTACGGCATATCCGAGCGTCCCAACGATTTCAGGCCGGTCAGGACCGTGCCGGGATAGGGTGCAACCGGAAGGCGCGTATCCCCTGACCACTGGACGTCGGCGTGAGTCACCAGATATGGCTCATAATCCCGGAAGGCGTAGACGATGTTACCCCCCTCCAACAATTGAAAGGATGCGTCCTCATTGATGGGCTTTTCGACAAAGATCAGGTGGTAGGGGTCCTCGGCCCGGATGATATCAACCGTGTCTTGCGCCAGTTCCCACCATTGATCCGCGTCCGGCGGGTTGGGCCGGTTGTAGATGTCGTACCCGGCGATAACGGCCTCGTTGCGATACTCACGAACCAGCACCCGCCATAATTCCATGTAACGTCTCTGTGCCTCGATGTTACCCCAGATTCCCTGTTCATAGACGTAACGGTTGGGCGGCGTTATCTGCATATCGAGGATGATGTAAATACCGGCTTCGCTGCACCATTCGATATATTGATCAACCAGGTCAAGTACCAGGCGGTTTTCGATCCAGCTCCAATGCACCCCCAGCCGGATCACATTGACGCCGTTATCCGCCAACATCTGAATATCTTCCTGGGTGGCGTAGCTCAAGACAGTCGGCCCGAATGCCTCCTGATCGGGACGGGCCTGCCGCGAGTATTCGTCGAAGAAGTTATCCATGCTGATCCCACGCAGAACAATCGGCTGGCCGGTGTCGGTCACGATCTGGGTGCCGTTTGTCCGCAATATCCCACCGGGCAAGTTAGAGCTGGTGGGGGTAATGCTGGGCGTCGGATCGGGAGTCGGCTCCGGGCGGAAGGCCATCGAGATCAGGGTGCTGCCGATCAGACCCAGCGCCAACACCAGGATCAGCACATAGCTCCACCAGGGGACGATCACTTCTTGCAGGTATTGCGACCGCCGCCGCCGCTTACGAGCTTTACCCAGGGCTTCATCAGACAGCCATTCTTTTTCGGGAGGCATTTGTTGTGACATGGTACAGACCCTTTCTAGCCTGATCGTATCGCAGCCGAAAAAGAACGCAAGTGGCGGGAAGAGAGTCCACGAATTTCACGAATGACACGAATTCCTTTAATTCGTATTGACTCCAGGCCACATTTGGAGCATGACAAAGCCCTTTGCGGATCAAATCAATGATTGCCGTACACCCCGATCACCTGTATCATTTCTGGCATGTTATCACTTGCATTGATCATTGCGACTGCTGTACCCCTGTTGAGCCTGTTAGCAATCTACCGGCTCAATTTGTTTGGCACAAACGACACCTTCCGCACGGTGGTGATCTGCTTCCTGTGGGGAATCGCTGCCTACGGGATCGCGTTTGGGCTGCACCGGGTGCTGATCAACAACGGGCTGATCGCTTACCGCACCTTGCAGCGATTCATCGCCCCGTTTGACGAGGAGATTCTCAAGGCGCTGATCCTGATTTACCTTGTCCGGCGGGCGAACTTCACCTACTTTGTGGATGGGGCAATCTACGGCTTCGCGATCGGGATCGGGTTTGCGATTGCGGAGAATTACGCCTACGTCGGCACGACGGCCACCAGCTTACAAATAGCGACCGGGCGGGTGCTGTCAACGAATTTGATCCATGCCAGCGCGAGCGCGGTGGTCGGGATTTCGCTGGGATTGGCGCGGTTCGAGCAGCGGCGGCGGGCGATCCTGACCGGGCTGGTTGGGCTGCTGGTGGCGGCAGCGATTCATATGGCATTCAATAACCTGGTGACCCGCGTGCGCAGCGGATCCCTGCTGCTGTATGCGGCGGCTTTTGGATTGAGTGCGGCGCTGTTCATCGCCCTGGCGATTCGACGCGGTCTGCAAGAGGGCCGGGCCTGGATTCGGGAAGTGCTCGGCGACCTGGATCGAGTCACGGCGCAGGAAACGGCGATGGTTGACCAGATCGCGCAGAGCAAGCAGTTGATCGCCCCGATCCGGGAGCGGTTCGGCGCACGGAAAGCCGATCAGATCGCGCGGCTGCTGGCAGTTCAGGGGCGGCTCGGAATCCTGCGGAAGACGCTCGATAAGATTCCTGACGAGAAACTGCGCCGGGATGTCGAAGGGGAGATGACCGAACTCCGCGAAGAAATGGATACGCTCCGGCGTGAGGTCGGGCTGTACACGATGCTGTATCTGCGCAATATTTTCCCCGGCGAAGACAGTTCATTATGGGGGAATCTGGAACAGCGGATCGCCGACCAGAAGCCATCTGAAGGCAAGCCGAATCTATGGGCCAGCCTGGAACAATCGGTGAAGGATCGGGGTGCGGAGGATGTTTCGTCGTGAACTGTAACCAATCATCTCCACTTGATGACATCTGTATTGTGTTGTTTTTTGGAGGTTCAATATGCCACGCATCGATCCCATGATTCTCGATAGCGTTTTCTATCTTTATGAAACAGAAGAAGATGCTAAAAATGGAACGCAAACAGGGGGAACTGGATTCTTTGTTGGCGTTCGGTCGGAAGCTTTTCCAGAGAGATCGGTATTGTATGCCGTAACTTGCAAACATATAGTCAAACCCAAAAGCGGATTACCCGCACCAGTAATCCGACTTAATACACGTGATGGTAAGTTCGATGTAATTTCGTTAACACAAGACGATTGGCATACATACGAGGAAATCTACCCTGGGAAGAAACATGACATTGCAATCTATGAATTCGGTGATCCCCAGAAAATCTATAAGTATGCCTTTGCTCTACGACCAATGTTGCTGAGCAAAGATAAAGTACAGACACACGGCATCAGTCCGGGCGTTGATGTCTTTATGGTAGGACGATACATTGATCACGATGGTGTACAACGTAATTTACCTTCAGTTCGCTTCGGGAATATATCCATGATGCCGGGTGAGCCACTAAGAACTGATGAAGGATACTTCGAAGAGGATAGTTTCATTGTTGAATTGCGGACTTTATCTGGTTATAGCGGCTCGCCAGTATTTCTATTCGACCCACATCATCTAACTTTTATTGATCAGCAAGTGCCCATAGTCGGGGTTGATTTGTTGTTAGGTATGTTGTGGTCAGAACCACCGCAATACCGTTATATTGAGGATGCAGGGAGATATATGCTAGTCTATTCAGGAATGAGTAATGTACTCCCCGCATGGCATATTGATCTGCTTCTGGATTGGGAAGTATTCAAAACATCAAGAAAACGGCATGATGAAGAACTTAAAGAAGAGAATAAAAAGTAATCTTTTAAGTTCCTAAAATGTGCACACTCAAACAATGAAAGAAATCTATCAACAAGCACTCTCCTATCTGAAAACTGATCCGCTCCGGCACCTGGTACACCTGAAGTATCTCCACCTCTACGCTGATGTCGTTGATTGCACTTTCATCCAGGAGGATCAATCAACCGGCGTACTGCTTTCGTATCGCCCTGAAGCCCTGGCCTGGGATGCGAAAAATTATCCCAACGCCGGGATGGTTTTCTTACCGGTCGCTTCGGATCGGGCGGCGGCGGAATGCCTGTTGGCTCACGTGCAAGCAGCCCACCCATCCGGCACACCTTTTATTCTGAAGTGCGCGGAGGAACATACCAAAGAGGTATTCAACAGCGCTTACCACCTTGACTTCCAACGGGCGTTGATCTCCTACACTATCGGGCAGATACCGGCCATCCCGCCCGATCAGGAAGTGGTCAGGTCAACAACGCCGGATGATCAAATCATCAGCCTGTTTACAAACAGCGTTTACACGGCTGATGAAAACAGGAAATATTTTGCTGAGGGCGCGTGTGCATTTATCATCTATGAGGGCGAGGAACCGGTTTGCTACTGCATGGCCTACCGGGACTTTGGCTGGGTGTGGGAGATCGGTGCACTGTATACGGTGGAACATGCCCGGCGCAAGGGTTATGCCCGGCGGGTGGTGTTGGCGGCTTTATCCTACTTAGCCGACCGCGACCTGATCCCACGGTATCAGGCTGAACACACCAACCTGCCATCGCTCCGACTGGCGGAGTCGATTGGGCTTGAGCCCTGCCTGCATTTTGAACATTATCTCTGTCGGAGTTTATAGGAGCCATACACTATGTTTCGTCACATTATCTGGGATTTTGATGGCACGTTGATCAATACCTACCCGGCCATTAACAAGGCATTTCAAGATGGGCTGGCCGATCTGGGTGCTACTGAAGAGCTGCCATATATCGCAAAGCTCACCCTGATCTCGCTGGGGCACTGCCTCAAAACGCTGGCCGACAGACACGCCGTAACGGAAGAAGCACTGGAAGAACAGTTCGGCATGCACTATTACAGCATGGGACCGGAAACTCAAAAGCCTTATCCCGGCGTGCCGGATATCTGCAAGGCGATTGTCGAGCGGGGTGGCAGCAACTTTATCTTCACACACCGGGGAACCGAAGGGATGAACCGGCTGTTGAAAGCGCATCAACTGGATGGGTACTTCAAGGAGTGTCTGTCGATTGACCAGGGCTATCCCAAAAAGCCCGATCCCCAGGCATTTGTACATCTGATCGAGACTCACGGGTTGGAGCGCGATGAGGTACTGGCAATCGGTGATCGCGAGCTTGATGTCAAGGCCGGGCAGGCAGCCGGGCTCACGACCTGCCTGTTTTCCGAATCAGGTGAAGCGCCGATTCCGACCGACTACACGATTTGCAGCTACGTCAAATTGACACAGATTTTGGGGCTTTGAGGGTGGCCGGATGCACGAAAAAGTGAGGGATTTTAAGTGGAGCTTTACCCCCCATCCTCGCTGTCGCTCGGATTCGCCCCC
>JBNKDD010000347.1:0-5493 GCA_050288085.1 Anaerolineae bacterium | reverse complement strand
ACCCCCCGTGATGCTCCACCTGCGGTGTTCGCATCATCCGCCCCCCTTGCAAGGGGGGCAAATCCGAGCGCGACGACCGACCGTAAGTCGGGCGAGGATGGGGGGTATCAACAGCCAAGACCTATTGCGGGCGATGATCGCCCGTTTTTTGTTTGTCCCGACCTTTTCTTATATTATCGAGGCATCTTGTCTCAGATTCAACGGCGATAGAAAGCACTATGCAGCTTCAACCCGAATGTTATCTCTGTTTCATGAATCAGGCCCTCAACGCGGCGCAGCTGGCCGGAATGGATGATGCCCGGCAGATTGAGATTATCCGCAAGGTGGCGGGCGTCCTCCAGGAGATCGATCCGGCTTACTCTCCGCCGGAGGCAGCCCTTGAGGTTCACCGCGCCGTGCAGACCGTAACCGGCAATCCTGACCCCTATCGAGAAGCGAAACAACGCAGCACCGAGCAGGCATTAGCCATCTACCCGGAGCTGGTGGAGATGGTCAACAAGGCCGGTGATCCGGATGATATGGCGCTGCGCCTGAGCATCGCGGGTAACATCATTGACCTGGCCCGCGACCTGGATTATGACCTGTGGGAAAGCATCGAGCGGGCCGTTAAGCAACCCTTTGCTATCGATGACCGGGAAGCCTTCTGGGAGGCGCTGGATCAGGCCAAGACGATCCTCCACCTGGGCGATAATGCCGGGGAAACAGTGTTCGACCGGTTGTTCATCGAGACGCTTGATCGCAAGGTGATCTACGCGGTGCGCGGCGCACCGGCCATGAACGATGTGACCTGGAAAGATGCTCAGGCCGCCGGGTTGGACACCGTCGCGACGCTGGTCAGCAACGGCCTTGATGCGGCGGGCACGGTGCTGCATAAATGCTCAGAACCCTTCCAAAACCTGTATGCCGAAGCCGACATGGTCATCGCAAAAGGGCAGGGCAACTTTGAATCCCTGACCCATGAAGGCCCGAAAATCTTTTTCCTGTTTCAGGTTAAATGCCCGGCGGTGATCGACCGGCTGGGTGTGCCTAAAGGGAGTATTATCGTTAAACAGGGAGATGGCAGCGGCAGGCCGTGATTATGTGGCTATGAGTCAAGAAGGGGCATAAGTTTATGCCCCTTCCTGAACACTCGTTGGAGTGAGAGGACTTAGAACACCGGATTTTGAGTAACGTACCCGGCGATAGTACGCACAAATGGATTATCCTGCACACGTACAACCATGCGTCGATTATTATGTTGTAATGTCATTCGATAAATGCTTTTATGATTTGAACTGTCGTCTTCTGTGGCAGTGATGACTAACCACCCTTGCGCTATCAGGTTACGTAACACATCTCCGGTAACACAACCCTCCTGAACAACCTCTCGTTGGCCCATCATAAAATTTCAACTCCTCAACACTCAACCTACACCCTATAAATCATATCATACCACGTAATATTCCAAAATGTGTCAAGTATTTGTAGAACTTGTGAACTACGGCGTCTACAGACCGCGTCTGCGATAGGTATGTTGGTTCGCCCGCCGGATCACCTCACGAACCTTGGTGCAATCCAGCACCGGGAGAGTCATCGTATCGGAGCCCGATTTGAGCGTAATCAGACACACCATATTGTGATTGTCTTCAGAAGATAACATGACCTGGGTATCGATCACCTGCCAACCTCTTGCCAGCAGCCCTTCCAATACATCACCCGAAACAAACCCCTGCTTCAACTGTCTTTCTGATATGTTTGGCATCTTTGAACCTACTTTGCTAACTATACTAATTACCACTAACAGTTTAATGATTATATGTTAAATCTGCATTAAGCGGCAGTAAATTGTTACACGAAATTAACAGATTGTCTAGCGGTGGCGGCAGATCGCACAGGCTGGTAAACTGATCGCACACCAAAAGGAGGAATCAGTTCGTGGAGCTTGCCGTTTCTTCCTGGGCCTTTCACCAATCACTGTACACCGGGCAGATGCGTCTATGGGATATCCCGTCTGCTGTTCGGAGCCTCGGCTTTGAGCAGGTAGAACTACAGGATTTGTTCCTATGGCCGTATGGTAACCGGGTGTTCTGGGCCATCCGCCGGATGACCAATCCCCCCAGCCCGACCCCACCCGACCGCTTTTATGATCCGGGGCTGCTGCGCCGGGTGGCCGAATCCCGTTACCGCGCGGATGTGATCGGGCTGGCCGCCTGGGACTGCGATCCCGAATTGGGTCGGCCCGCCGAACTTTACCGGGCGCAGGCTTATATCCGGTTGGCGCTGCAAACGGCCCGCAACCTCGACGCCAACATCCTGCGGATCACGGTCGATCAAGAGCCGGTTGGGGATGAGGTGCAGCCGGTCGTTGAGGCGCTCACAGGGCTGACAGCCGATGCTGGTCGGCTCGGTGTGCGGATGGCATTAGAAAATCACGGCAAGGCGGCCCAGGCCGATCAGTTGATCGACATCGTGGAAGGGGTGAATTCGCCCAACCTGGGGATTTGCCTGGACTTTGGGAATTTTGCGCCGGGGCGGGCCGATGCCGATTTTGAACAACTCGCACCTTATGCGATCCATGTCCACGCTAAGAGCTACAGTTTTGACCCAAATGGCGAGGAGACGACCATCCCCTATGCGCATCGCATCGAAGCGCTGAAAGCCGCCGGGTATGATGGCGTGATCAGCATCGAATATGAGGGGGATGGCGATCCGGTTCAGGGTATCAACCAGACCCGCGCCCTGATTGAGCGCTACTGGTGAAGGGAGCAGCTTTATGAATCGCGTGATCCAGTTTTTATCATTTGTTAGCCTGATTTTTCTACTGGCAGCCTGCGGCCCGACCAATGTTCCTTCGGCGGGTGGCGGCGGGCAACCGGCGGCGGTCGAATCAACGCCCGGTCGATGGGAAGGGGCAATTACTTTTGACGGCGGTGACCTGGGGACAATCAACGTCGATCTGGTGTTTGATGTAACCGCGGACAACGAAATCAGCTTTGATCGTAAAGACAGCCAATGCCAGATCACCAACCAATTGGCAATCTTTCTCCAGCTTCCCACCGATCCGGTGCCCATTGAAAGTGGCAAATTCAGCATCCCCGATCTGCGTTGTGATCGACAGGAACCAAACGGAGTCGTTCACCAAATGGACATCATTGCTACCGGCAAGTTCGTCTCAACGACGGCGATAGAGGGTCAGGCCACCCTGATGGATGATGAACTCGACACCCTCACCACCGATTGGACGGCGGCGATCAAGGCCGAGTAGATTCGTGAGGGACGGATTTATTAGATTCGATTTATAGTGAATGGCAAACCTCAAAATCCCTAACGACAGCCAGAGGTGGCGGCTTCCTGGAAACGAAGTAAAAAGTCGAAATGATAATATCCCCCATGATTCGGTAAAATTACTGAAGGCTTAAGTAGATTAAAAGAAAACGACAAAGAAATGGCCAGAGAGTGATGGAGAATTACAATGAATGAAAATTCATGGAAACAAAGCGTTTATCTTTCCGAGTTCAACGTCCAGATGGGAGATACTGTTTACGTACCATTTGTCTCTGGCTTGCTGCGGGCATATGCCGAATCACAGGTTGTGATCCAGGAACATTATGAGTTTCAACCCTTTGTGTTTGTCAAAGACGATCTCGATACTCTTGTCGCGAAATACGAACAACCAGATGTGGCCGGTTTTTCCCTTTCCATGTGGAACGAGCAATTTACATTGCAGTTGGCTAAACACGTCAAAGAACGCTTTCCTGAATGCTTGATTGTATTTGGTGGGCCACAAGTACCACACCGTCCGGAAGCCTATTTCAAGGAGCATACCTTCATTGATGTGGCCGTACGCGGTGAAGGAGAGACGGCGTTTGCCAATATCCTTGCGAAGTTGGTTGAAGGCCGCACCTTTGAAGGCATTCCCGGAATTTCATGGCAGCATCCTGATACAGGAGAATGTATTCGGAATGAAGAGGAAAACCTGCTGCGGAAGAACCTGGATGAATACCCGTCACCTTATCTTATAGGGTTATATGATTATCTGTTTGAGGATTATCCTCATCTAAATTTCCAGGCCATTGTCGAGACAAATCGCGGCTGCCCATTCCCCTGTACATTTTGTTTCTGGGGGCAAGGTGGACTGAATACCCGTCTGCGTTATCACACGGTCGAACGGGTGAAGAGTGAATTGGAGTGGATTGCTAAACATCAGATCCGGTATGTATTTAATGCTGACGCGAATTTCGGCATGTACAAGCAGGACCTTGAAATCGCCCAGGCGTTGGTAGATACGAATAAAAGATATGGCTATCCAGAGAAATTCCGAACTTGCTTTGGCAAGAATACCGACGATCAAATCTATGAAATTGCGCAATTGATGCACCGGGAAAATCTCGAAAAAGGTATCACGCTCGCGCGGCAGAGTAATACTGCCGAGGTGCTGGAAAATATCCGCCGCAAGAACATCAAGATGGATACCTACCTGAATCTTCAGGAGCGGTTCGACGAGATCAATATTCCAGTATATACCGAGATGATCCTGGGGCTACCGGGTGAAACCTATGATACCTGGACCGAAGGCATTGAAGCTCTGCTGGGAACCGCGATGAAGAACCAGCTCTTTATCTACCTATGCCAGGTTTATCCGAACACGGAGCTTGACAGCCCTGAATACCGCGAGCAATTCGGTATCATCACCCAGCGAATCCCCCTGAATGAAACACATGGATCGATCCACGAAGAGGATGAGATAGTCGAATTTGAAAATGTAATTGTAGGGACAAGCAGTTTACCGACAGAAGATTGGCAGCAGGCAGTACTTTTCTCATGGACAACCATGGCATTGCACAGCATGAAGCTAGGCTACTTTATTATGGCCTACCTGGCTGACCGGTATCAAGTTGGCTATACTGATTTTGTCAGGTACATCTGTGAACTGCGAATGCCTGAGAGTATTGGCAGTATGCTCCGGGCCGAGGTTACCCTTTATAACCACGAGGTTGAGCGTATCCTGTCCGGCGAAGGTCGTGGACAGGTCTTAAGAGAGTTTGGGCCGATTTACTGGGATCAGGAAGAGGCAACTTTCTTGCGGGCATGTGAAGACCTCGACACCTTTTACGCGGAAATGCTCGACGTGCTGTATGCCTATCTGGACGCTGCCGGTCTTTCCTATGATCGCCAGGAAATTGCAGAAGTCGTCCAATACCAACGTGCCAGGATGCCATCACGCCATGCCGAAGCAACAACAGACTATGAATTCCAATACAATATTCCCGAATACTTTGGGAAGCGTTTTGGCAAGTCACCGATTGGTATCAAGCCGTCGGCACAGATTATGACGGCCTCCCAAAAACAGTACAACGGAGATAAAATCGCATTTGCGCGCGAGTCGGTTCTATGGGGCCGGAAGAGCAGCGCCATGTTAACTAAAGTGCAATGGCACGATGCGGAGCGTATCCACACCTAGCCAGCCTGATAAGGTTATGCGTCAAAATATCTGAAAACCCGCAGCGCCCGCAG
>JBNKDD010000346.1:0-5505 GCA_050288085.1 Anaerolineae bacterium | reverse complement strand
ATATTCTGAATACCCGGAATAGGTATAAACAAGTTCAAAGGTATCAGCATCATATAATCGAATGCTGGAAGGATCAGGTCTCATTTTAGTTACAGCGATGTACCTGCCATCTGGACTGAATTCCGCATCAGAGAACCATGCAGAATCATCAATGGCAAACAATAGCTCACCGGAATCAACATCCCAGACATGCGCATTTTCGAAGTAACCGGTTGTGACGAGCTTTTTGCCATCGGCGTCAAAATGTGCCTGAACCACCACGTACTTGTGACCGATGAATTCTCGTATCACTTTACCGTTAGAAGCATCCCAAAGGATCACATGCCCAGCGGCATCAGTGGTGACAACCTGCTCACCATCAGGACTAAACGTTGCAGATAGCAAGCATCCCAGGTCATAGTCATTGGAACACTCACCGGTTTCCCAGCTAATGAGCTTCTCTCCAGTTTCTACATCCCAGATAGCTACCTGATGTCTGCTGTCTGAGGTGAGCAACTGTGTATCATCCGGGTTAAAATGGGCCGAAAAGAACTCTTCATCCGGTGTGTGGAAGAAGGTTCTCACAGTCTCAGTTGTCTGGCTGTCAATTATGACTGCACTACCGAGACCCGGAACCGCTATCCATTTTCCGTTATGTGAATAAACAGGCCTGGTTCTACTTCTCAGCAGCACCGGCATAATATTGGTGGTATTTAACAGTTCACCGGTGTCAGCATCAAAAAAACACAATCTATAATCACATTCGGCAATGATTGTTTGCCCATCAGGAGAAAAAGATGCACTGGCTGAACTTCCAAGCTCAACTTCCCATAAAACCGTATCACCAGGGCGTATTCCTTTTATTGATGACCACCAGATGCCAAAAGCCAAAGCACAGGATATCATCACTATCCCGGCTGCCAACAAAAGCTTAAATACTGAACGTCGCGACATAAGATACTCCCGGCCCCTGAAACAAAAAGGCGAGTCAGCGCTCGCCCCTCTACAATCTGTCTATTTTTGGCGATCCCCAAAACCTGCCATCGCCAACGAATTAATTCTGTTGCATCGCCTTCGTGTAATATTGAAGCAATTGTCGAGCGGCTGTCCGCCAGGAAAAGCCCTGCGCCCGCATCTGCCCCTGATTGATCAAGCGGTGGCGCAGCGTATCGGAGTCGAGCACCCTCGTGATAGCGTCGGCTAATTGATCCACATCATACGGATCGACCAACTCAGCCGCATCACCGACCACCTCCGGCAGCGATGAGGTATTTGATACCACCACCGGCACGCCGCAGGCCATCGCCTCTAAGGGGGGCAAGCCAAATCCTTCATACAGCGAGGGGAAGGCAAACACACTGGCTGCACTGTACAGCGCGGGCAGGTGTTCATCCGTCACAAAACCGATGAACTGAACCCGGTTTTCGAGCTTCAGCTTTTTGACCTGCTTGTACAGCGGATCGTCAAGCCAGCCCTTCGCCCCGGCAATCACCAGCTTCATGTCTTTCCGGTCCATCCGGTGAAAGGCTTCGAGCAGGCGACCATAATTCTTGCGCGGCTGGATCGTGCCCACGCTGAGGATAAAGGGCTGATTCCCGATCTTGTACTGCTCACGTACAGCCTTGAGCGCTTCCTTATCCTGAACGGGATAGAACCGATCATCCACCCCGCTGTACAACACCTGGATTTTCTGAAACGGCACATCGTAAAGGGCGATCAAGTCCTGCCGGGTCGATTCGGAGTCGGCCAGAATCAGGTGAGCTTTTTCCACCGAGCGCGGTACAACCTTGCTGAGATAGGCCCGGAGTTCCGGTGTGGCCGTATCCGGGGCCCGCTCAAACGACAGATCGTGAACGGTCAGGATCGTGCGGGTATGGCGGCTGGTGGGCGGAAGTGTGAAATCGGTGGCATGCAGCAAATTGACCGGGCCCGTCCACTGCTCAATCCGCAGCGGGACTTGCAGCCGGTGCCAGGTCCGCGCAAACCATCGCGTACTTTGCCGGGCCGGTTTCCAGGTGAAATTGGAGCCCGGCGGTTCAGGCAAGGATCGCTGATTATGTCCGGCAACGAACAACCGGTAATCGGTCTGAGTGTCCTGTTGTGCCAGCGCCGTGACCAGTTCGCGGGTATACCGCCCGATCCCCCCGACCTGTTCCATCGCGGCGGTGTAATCAATTGCAATGCTTCTCATCGATCCCCTAACCTACAACCCTGTGTAGGGGCGCATCATGCTGCGCCCAAAAGAAGGCTCAACTGTAAAAAGAGTGATAGATAAACCGCCGCGAATAAACTTCGCGGGAGAGGCTATCAAAAAATGCTGCTTTCATTCTTTTTACCCATGAGCCAAAAAATCAATCCACGTCGTTATACGTCCAATACCGGTTGACGAAGAAATTCCAGAACATCACGATCACGACCGCCAGCACCCAGGCCATATTCTCGCCAACGGCACCTTCCCCCATGATGGCTGCCATTTTCCCCGCAAGCCCCGGCAGAATGCTATGGGCCAGATTGTCAAACGGTTTACTTAACAGTTCCAGGATCGGAATCCGGATCAGGATACCGACAATATTGACCAGAAAGAAGGTGACAAGCTGTGACGCCACCGACTTCGACCGCGAGTCGGGATAAGTCCAGTACCGGTTCCAGATGAAGTTGCTGATCACCGCCATCGTGAAGGCAATCGTCCCTGCGATTCCCACACCGGTCAACGCTGCCTTGCCGATCAGGCTGAGTTCCACATTGTCGAGCCAGCCCAAGGCCAGCAAGCCTCTAAAAGTCCCAAAGTCAATTACCGCGCCAATCGTACCGACGACCGCAAACTTCCAGAACCGTTCAAATTCTTTGTTTTGGATTAAAGCCCGCACGCGTCCCACCAGACCCTCGGTAGAGGCCCCGGCGGAAGTCGGCGTCAGGCTGTCTGTTTTTTCTGCCAAAATTTATCTCCTATCAGTATCAAGACGCTCAAGATACCAAGCAAGGCCCCGATATGCAAATGCAGATTCGCGACATACAGCTTATCGAGGAAGCTATGCATACTCAGATGCGCCCACGTCCCAAACAACCCGATAGCCAGACTGCGCTGCCAGACATCGACATAACGCGTCACGCGCCAGGTTTGCCAGATTACCGTGATCCACAGGGCAGCGTACGTCACCAATCCGACCACGCCGGTTTCCGCCAGCATGTTGAGATAGATGTTATGCGCATGGCCGAGCGGCGCAGGCCAGTTGATCAGTGAGTAGGCCGGGTAGACCGGCTCGTAATTGCCGATCCCCACGCCAAACCAGGGATGGTACTGGGCCATCGATTCGGCGGCCTGCCAGTGCGCCAACCGTTCCAGCACGGCGTAGTTAGCGTCGTTCACGTCCACGCCGCGCACATCGAAGGTCTGGATAAAGTCGGTGAACCCGGTCAGCCGTCCGGCAATCGAGGCAGGCAGCAGATTAAACCGCAGCGAGATGATCATTGCCAGCGCTCCACCGATCACCAGCAGCGCTCCAACCCAGGCTTTACGCGGCCATGCAAACAGGATCGCGACACAGGCCGCTCCGAATCCCAGCCACGCCCCCCGCGACCACGACATCAACAGCGCCGCCAACAGCACCCCGCACAATACGATCAGCGCGGATAGTCTCAGCGCGTCACGGTTCAGGCTGTGGAGGGCGACTTTTAGCAGGTTGGTGCGGCGGAGGCGGGAGAGGATAGACCTCACCCCCTTCCGCGCCGCCGTTGGCGGCGCTCCCTCACCCTCTCCGGTCAGCTTCGCAGACTTGTGGAGAGGGGAAAGAACGGCGGTCGGCTTAGGCCGACCAGAGATCAGGGGTGAGGTGAACAACAAATCATCAGTCAGATTCCTCAGCCACACCGACAGCGCCCCCAGCGTCAACCCGACGCACAGGGGCAGCACCAACCCGATAAACCCGGCGTAGGGGTTAGGTTGTTCGAATGTGCCGTAAGCCCGGTAAAACCGCCCGCCGAGAATCAGGAAGTGCTCCGGGCCATCCCCCCGAATCCCGAACTGCCAGATGCCGATCAGCGCTTGAGCCAGCGCCGCCGCTATCACCAACCCGACCACCGTTTTCCACCGCCGCTCTCCGATTACCAACCACATCACGATCAGCAGTTGCGCCCATTTGATCAACTCTTTGATCGAATACCCAATCGACAGGGCATTGACCATGCTCAAACTGATCGCCACGATAAAGGCAATCAACGGGAGATTTAACGGGGATCCGGGGATCGTAATCCGGTGATCCCGGACAGCATGAAGCAGCCAGGCCCCCAACGTGATAATCAGTGCAATCTGCCCGATATCAAGCGGAAGCTGCGGCACAAAATAATCGGTCAGCGGTTTGGTCGGGCCGAGGATCAAGACAACCCCGATTCCCACCAGCGGATCGACCAGGGTAGCAACCACCAGCACCGCCACCAGTAAGCCAATCGCCGCCCACAACAGCGGCAGCCGGGCCAATGCCAGACCGGTCGCGGCGGCCAGTACAACCAGGGGAACGATCAGCCATCCCAGGCTGGATTTACGGATGGTGGTCAGCAGGCTGCTCATGACGAACTCAACCGCATCCGGAAGTATTCAATCGTGCGGCGAAGACCTTCTTCAATGTCGATGGTGGGTTCCCAATTGAGCAGTTTTTTAGCCTTGGTGATATCGGGCTGGCGATTCTGCGGATCGCCTTTGATCCGCTTCCCTTCCTGGAATATTGTCCCGCCGGGATTGTCTGTCAGCCGGTTGATCAGATCGGCGAACTCCACAATCGTCATCTCGTGCGGATTCCCGATATTGACCGGCTCATTCTCGTCAGACATCAGCAGACGATACAGGCCCTCGATTTCGTCACTCACAAAACAGAAGCTCCGGGTCTGGGTGCCATCGCCATAAATGGTCAGCGGCTCCCCCCGGATTGCCTGCCCGACAAAGTTGGGTACCACCCGCCCATCATCGAGTCGCATCCGAGGCCCGTAAGTATTGAATATCCGTGCGATCCGTGTATCCAGGCCATGATAACGATGGTAGGCCATCGTCATCGCTTCACCAAACCGCTTGGCCTCGTCATAGACCCCACGCGGCCCAATCGGATCGACGTTGCCCCAGTAGCTTTCTTCCTGGGGGTGGATGTGGGGGTCGCCGTAGACTTCGGAAGTTGAAGCCAGTAAGAACCTGGCTCCTTTATCCATCGCCAGCCCCAGCGCCTTATGAGTCCCCAGCGCCCCGACTTTCAAGGTCTGGATCGGGTAGGTCAGGTAATCAATCGGGCTGGCCGGTGATGCGAAATGCAGCACCGCATCTATCGAACCTTTTACGAATATATAATTGGTAACGTCATGTTTGATAAACAGGAAATTTTTATGCCCGGCCAGGTGCTCGATATTGCGGGTCGAACCCGTTAACAGGTTGTCCATCGCGATAACCTGATGACCCTCGGCCAGCAGTTTATCCGCCAGATGTGAACCCAGGAAGCCAGCCCCGCCGGTAACTAATACGCGCACTCAGTTTTTCTCCTATGTAAG
>JBNKDD010000345.1:0-5533 GCA_050288085.1 Anaerolineae bacterium | reverse complement strand
AGCAGTAATCCATTCAATATATCCGCCTCTAACAATATTGAAGGTGTGATAGGCAAGCCATTGAATGGTGTTTGAATTTAATATACCGACCAGATAAATATCATCTGTAGGAAGAATAAAAGATGTATTTGTTAAATAGTATTTTTCAGTGTCATAGGCAAAAGCTGGGCTTATACCATATTTAGCCCAAACTATTTTAGGCTTATTAAACGCGCTGTAGTAAGCACAAGTTCGTAATTCCCACCAAAAGCGCCCTTGATCACTTCGCGCCTTTAGTGACTCTTCGAATTGACTTAGGTGATTGTGAATAACCGGATAAACCTCCGCAAATTTCTTTCGCGCTTGGTTCTCGTTTTCAATGTGACCCCATGAGTTATTTGCATCCTCATCGTCGCTGTTTTGGACAGCTATTATATACAGGCCCGACCAATCGACTGTCCATCGTTTCACATCACGGCCACGCAACCAAGGTCTCAGCAACTCATCACTTCGCGGATCTTCTTCAAGAAACCTCGTCCGCATTTCAGAAGAAATTACATATGCCGAATTTAGCCCAGTCTTTATGCCCCAATGGAATTCACTGGTTACATATGTTTCCAAGGGAACACCTATCTCACGCAACTTATTTATAAGAGCAAGAATTTCGGGTTTCACAAGTGCCCATTTGTCTTCATTTAAACTGTGCTGTGGTTGCATCCAGGCTTCTGCTGCTACCTCATCAGCTATCCGCTCTACAACAGATATGTCATCAACTGTCAGAGCTTGTAGAACATGTTCTTCTGGTGGTCTGTGCTTGCGTAACAGGGTGATGCAGGGATAAGTTGTTGCTTCAAAGATAGGAAGATCACCAAAATCTACTATAGCCTGCACAGTTGACTGCGTGGCAAGGTGCGTGCGTAGTTTTTTTCCATAACCAGCGCGCATCCATTTATTCGAGACAATGAAACAGGTTATCCCTCTTGGCCTGAGTAGTTGCAGGGCACGGTAGAAGAAATAGACATATAGGTCTGCTGTCCCGCTATATAAATCATTTCCGTAAATATGTTTGAGCGTGGGTTTGATCTCACGGATGAGTTCCTGGCGTACATAGGGTGGGTTAGTAATCACGACATCAAAACCACCATCATCAAACACTTCGGCAAACTCAACCGCCCAATCAAAGCCGGTTGCGTCCTGGCCGCTCTGCGCCCACTCGACGATCTGGGTTTTTGCCTCAGAGATCTGGTCTCGCAGGGCAACTTTCTCCCTGCCGTGCGATATCAGGTAGCGTGCTTTGAGGTTATAGTAATTTTCGATCTGCTGGCGGCGGAACATATCGACGGTCAGCCCACCCGACGGGTCAGGCCCTAGCACACTGTCTCCCACCTCGATCTTGAAATCCAGGTTAGGCAAAGGAGGGGGATTGCTACCTTCAAAATCAACGATCAGCGATAGCCACAATCGAAGCCGGGCGATATTCACTGCAAAAGGATCGAGATCAACACCATACAGGTTGGTTTGGATGACTTCTAACTTGCGCTGGTAAGTGGTCAGATCGTCGATCTGGCGGGTGGCGAATAAACACGCCCGCAGGTCGATAAGTTCGCGCAGCATACCCAGCAGGTATGCGCCGCTGCCGCAAGCTGGATCGCAAATCGTGACTTGCTTTAGTGCGGAAAGAAGCGTCTCTGGATCGCGAATCCCCGCCGGGTCGTGGTCGTCAACGAACCTGACAATAGCATTTGAATCCTCGTGAGGATTGGCAGTCTGAAGGTATCCTTTCAAGGCCTCACGTCCCATGAAAGAGACAACCGGCTTGGGGGTATAGTAGCTGCCGGATTCGTGTCGCCCGGTCACCAGTTCCTCGAATATCTTACCGAGCATCTCCGGGTCTACGGCTACCTCTACATCAAGCGGGGTGCTCTCGGTGACAGTGAAGTTGAAGGCATAAAACAGGTCTTCAATCGCACGTTCGATGATCTCATCCGGCACAAAAATGTCCTCACGCCTGTCGTCTCCATCCTGCTCAAACAATCCACCGTTCAAGTAAGGCATTGTGCCGATACGCGATTGGATAAAGCTGTCCTCACCGAATCCATCCATCAGGTTGACTTCGTTGGGCGTGTTCAAGCCGGAAAAGAATAACAGCTTAAGCCGGTCTGCGTAGAAGTTGTTTTCTCTAAGTTCTGCTCCTCTTTGCTGGTAATCGTCCCATAAAGCACATAGATATTCGCCGGTCTCTCCCTGAAAGTTCAGCCAGCCTTTGCGTTCCAGGAAAACGATGAACATCAGCCGGTTGAACAATTTCTGGGTGAAGAGCCGCCGGTTTTCCTCATCGGTAAAACCGGTTATTGTGGCTTCTGCGTCTTCAAAAATGCCTCGATAGGTGCGGAAAAATGTGCGTGTAACCGCCTCAACATCGAAGGCTTCATCGTGGCGTTGCTGGATAACAAGTGGCGATAAACCAAAGAGGTCTGGATTAAGCGACGCCAGATCGAGCATGGCGACTCGTTCCGATGCTGTGCGTAAACGTTCGTTTGGCCCTACGGTGATGCGTCGGAATAAGCGCCGGTTGTGCGCTTTCTCATCGTATTTGACATTGACCAAATGCCAGTGAGCCTGGTTCACGTCGCTGAAAATGTAGAGTGCATAGGGATACTCTTGTAACAACTGATTGATCACTGGGCGCTGGGGGGCAATGAGCAATCTATCATTCAGACGACAGTAGATGACATCAAACCGACCAAAACCGCCATCATGTTCGGCCAGGCGGATCGGGTCTTCGGCGAGCGCTTCTATTGCTGAAGAGGGCCAGTCGCGCCTGGATACCAGATCGCTGACTCGGTCGTAATTCAACTCAGTCCAGAATAGCTTCTTGAAGGGATCGAGGCCAGTGGTGTGCTGCATATCAGCTACTAGCTGATATACACGTTCGGTTGTTGTTGGCAAAGCGTCCTCCCTGAACTACTCAGAAAATGCAAAATAACGAAGCTGATCGCAATGTATGTGGCATTGCCATTCTATGACAATTCAATCACACATCATTTGGTTTTCATGCTGATTTGCTTCGGCCTATTGACAGATTCTAGTTTAGCATCAATTACTGAAAATATGAAGAGGGTATAGACTGTGAAGTCAAGATCACCCGCATAGTGTATGGTTTTATAAGTTCAGCCCCTCGAACGGTTTACCAACATCGTGACCGTTCAAAATGGCCTGGAAGTAGTTGAGTAGGCGACCAACGCACACCATGATGGAATAACTTTGCTCTGGCGTGGTGGTCATCTCCGCCTATTCGTCTGCTAGTGCAATAAGGAGCATTTTGCCCCTATTGGGTTCATCACTACAATACAGGATGAGCAACTCAACCAACACAAATAGGGCATTCAATGGACGATCAAGATATCAACATCAACATCGAGGGTGATCACGAGGGCGACATCAATATAGCCGGGCGTGACATCATCAACCAGACGATCAACTACTTCATCACCCTGAAGCAACCGGACGACATCGGCGGGACCAAAGTCTTCCTGTCCTACTCCCGGTCGGATCGGCTGTTTGCGCGAGCGCTCTACGAACGGCTGGAAAAGCTCGGTTTTGAGCTGTGGCGTGACCTACAAAGCATGCAGCCGGGCCGCGATTGGTGGCAACAGATCCAGGAAGCAGTTGAAGGCTCTGATGTGATGGTGCTGTGCCTGTCGCCGACTGCCCTGGAATCGGCGGTGGTGGAACGTGAGTGGCGCTATGCCCGGCAGATCGGGCGGTATGTCATCCCGGTGGTGGCGGATGACATCGATTTTTCTAAAGTGCCGCGCTGGGTCAGCCAGGTGGATGTGCTCGATTTCCGCGAGAGCCAGCCGGAAAACGAACTGGCCTGGCAGCGCCTGCTCAATACGTTGACCGCACCGCCTGATGTACCCCGTGTTCCCTTCACCGCGCCTGACCTGCCGGAAGACTTCGTCCAGCGCCCGCGTGAATTTGCGGCGATCCGCAACCAGCTGCTTAACGAAAGCACCGTTGCCATCACGACTGCCCTGCAAGGCGGGGGTGGCTTTGGGAAGACTACCCTGGCGGCAGCGCTGTGCCATGATGAGGATGTGCAGTTCCGCTTTGACGATGGCGTGCTGTGGGTCGAATTTGGCGAAAACCCTGACCTGATCAGCCTGATCATCGAGCAGATTGAGGTGCTCAGCGGCGAACGGCCCGGTTTTCAGACCACCCAGGCTGCCGCTGCCCACCTGCGTGAACTGGTTGATGAGCGTGACCTGCTGGTTGTGCTCGACGACGTTTGGAAACCGATTCACCTGGAACCCTTCCTCGGATTGGGCAGCCGCTGCACCACATTGATTACCACCCGGATCGCGCAGGTAGCCCGCAAGGCTCAGGAACCGCTGATCGTTGACGAGATGGCAAGTGGTGAAGCGGCTCAATTGCTGTTGAGTTGGGCGGATGAACTGCCCGCCGATCTAATCCCGTTTGAAAAACTGGCCGATGCCCTGGGCCGCTGGCCGCTGCTGCTCAAGCTGGTGGCCGCCTACCTGCAGGATGAATTCAAAGATGGTTTCACTCTGCTCGAAGCCCTGGATAGGGTGCAGCGCAGGCTGGATAAACGCGGCATCACCTTCTTTGACCAGGCCGACGAGGGAGACCGCAACCGCGCGGTGAGCAGCAGCCTTGACCTGTCGATTGGTAAGCTGGGTGACTGGGAGCCGCGTTTCCTGGAACTGGCAGTCTTCCCGGAAGAAACCGATATCCCCTTTGAGGAGATCGAACGGCTGTGGAAGCAGACGGGCAACCTGAACGAGATTAACACGGAAGATGCCCTCAAGGCGATGCATTACCACAGCCTGTTCCAATACTATGATGTGAGCCGCCGGACTATCCGGCTGCATGACGTGATCCGTACTTACCTGTGCACCCGTGTGACGAACCTGCCCGCTATCCACCAGGCTCTGCTGAAAGCCTGGATAGAACCTAGCCCTTATGCCTGGCTGTGGGTTGGCTATCATCTGCTTGAAGCCGGGCGGCGAGATGAGCTGCGAAGGCGGCTACTCGACTACCGTTGGCTGCAGGCCAAACTGGACAATACCTCGGCTAATGCACTGTTGGTTGATGCCCAACGCTTGGCGGAAAGGGATGGGACCCTCCGCCTGCTGGCCAGCGCCCTTGAAATCAGCCTGCACGTGTTGAGCCAGGACAAGAGCCAGCTGGCCAATCAACTGACTGGTCGGCTGTACGCTCACATGAACCAACCTGAAATTGCAGAGTTGCTCGATAAGGTTGTGTTTCTGCCAGGCTTGCAGCCTGTGAAAGGAACTTTCCTGAATTCAGCCGGAGGATATCTGCTCCGTGTCCTGGAGGGCCATACTAGGGGGGTGACAGGTGCGCTGGTGCTGGCCGATGGCCGCTTCCTTTCCTGGTCGGCTGACCACACCCTGCGACTGTGGGATAACGGCGGGCAGCCCCTGGTGGTTCTATCAGGTCATACCTGGGGGGTAAGGGGCGCGCTGGCGCTGGCCGATGGCCGCTTCCTCTCCTGGGCGGGCGATGG
>JBNKDD010000344.1:0-5542 GCA_050288085.1 Anaerolineae bacterium | reverse complement strand
GAAGTCCGCCAACGCCTGCCCGGCAGATGTACCAGATACCAGTACAGGGGTTGGTGTTTCATCTGGGCGGTCAGGTGGCATCTCTGTAGAAGGAAGCGCGGTCGGAGATTCACCCCTACTGCAACCTGCCAGCAGAAGTATTAAGCCCAGCACAAACACGCATAATGCAGCTTTTGGCGATCTGCTCACCAGTCCCCTCCCACACCCTCGAACTCATATTTGATTATAAAAGCCCAGATCGATCCCTATAGTCGATCTGCTTCATCCGGCTCTACGTCAGGAACCTGAGCCAGCGCGGCCTCGAACTTCTGGCGGCTGCCACGCTTGGCCCGAGCAGCCAGGTAAGTTTCGGTATCCAGTGCAGATATTTTTTCGTTCAGTGCCAGCGTGACAAATTGGTTGATCGACACGTTGTCCTGATCTGCCAATTCACGGACTCGCTGATGTAGGGAATCAGGTATCCTTAAGCTAATCGTACTCATGCTAACTCTCCAATCTCATCTAGAAACGCTTTCGGCGTTAGTATCCGTACATCAAATTGATCGCTGCCCACGAAGTCCTTGCCATTATAGGTAACAATCGTATCACACCCAGCAGCAACAGCCAGTTCAAGCAGCATGTCATCCTTCGGATCTTTGAGAAAAGGCCGCCACAGGAAAAACACCTTAACGTGATCTGCCACGCTGCACAGATAATCGATCACGTCATCGATCGCCTGATCAGTCAGCGATGTGATACCTCTTTTTAGCACTGCCTCGTATTCCATAACCAGAGGGACCGATACATGAAGGTCGAATTTCCCTTGACCAACCAGACTCAGCAGCCGAAAAGCTGCACCGCGCTGCGACCGCAAGGCAGAAATCAGCACATTAGTATCGATAACGATTTGACGATTATTCATAATGGTATTATATATGATACCATTATAGTCCACAAGGGATATCACAATCTAGAGAGCAAGATCACTCACTACCCTCGGCCAGCGGCACATACTAGAATAACGGTGCATTGTGTCATCAATGGATTGGATTCTTCCAGTTAAAGTCAACCCCATGATTATCCAATTCAGCTCTCAATCGTTTGAAGTGTCGATTAGTGCGAATCATTTTTGAGACAGGATACACCAACGCATCTGGTAACACATTAGAAATTTGCTCAACCCCTTTGGGATTCAGTGAATGGATGATCACTTTTGCATCTTTGTTTCGTGATGCAAAAAGACGCTGTGCAATATCTAATCCTGTGAGTTCACCACTCAAATTATAATCAAGCGAAATAATATCAAAGTCATAAGCGCCCAGCAGCTTGATTGCACGTTCACCCGTATGAACCAGCACCCACGCGTGTGCACGATACAGCGACATCAGGACATTTTGCCTATCGGGTGTATCTTCTATGATCAATACTCGCAATATTTTTGTTGGCGACATCAAAGCACTTTGAGAGAGATGAGATCACTCACTCCCCATCCTTATCCAACGGCACATAGGTGAACGGTAAGTGAGCCAGCTCTTTGATCGGTTTGGCGGGAATCGGCTGCTGCCAGTAGATCGGGCGGATGAAGTTCTGGCAGCGAGTCTTGGGGCAGCGATTCTGTAAAGCGTAAGTCCACTCGGCCCGGATGCCGACCGACGACGCTGCCTCCTCCGACCAGAACAGTTGGAGGATATCGGCCTGGTCAATGGCCTTTGCCAACGTCTCCTGCCAGCCGGTACCCGATGTACGCACCGTGTAAGTATCCGGGAACATTTCGTCGCCAAGCGCTTGTTTGGCCTCGTGGATGGCTTCAACCACCGGTTTATCGCTGTGTGAATACGAGATGAATACCTTTTTGTAGATCGGTTGGGTCTTCAGTGCCAGGGGATTTTTCGGCTCAGGCAGGCTTTGATCCTCGGTGGACGGGACAATGTGCGACACAAAATCAACCCGCCCGATCTCAACCCCAAACACCCGGAGGATCACCTGCACCTGAACAGTGCCGGTCTGCCGGTCCGGTTTGGATTCGAAATCAAAGAGAAAACGGACCCAGTCTTCTCCCCATTTTTGGGTCAGGCGAGGCGGGTTAAACGCCAATCCGCTGCACTCCGGGGTGACCGTAATCGGCGTCCCGGTTATGATCCGCGATGAAGTTCTGGACCGGTCATTGGGTGAGGTCGGACCCCCAGCGGTTATGTCAGCTTCCAGGTCCTTTCTTACAGCCACCAACGCGCTTTCCAGGTGAACGTAAACGCTGGCCCGGTAGCATTTACCGGTCTCTACTTCCTGGGGATAAAAAACGCTGAGATGCGTATCCACTATTGGCCGGACGGGTATCTTCAAGGCGGCTGGCTCATCGCGGTCCTTTTTGACAGGCAGACGCCGGGAAATCAAGACTTCCTCAATGAGCTTTTGCAATTCATCCATCGCGGGCAGCGGCTTATAGAGTATCCGGTCAGCCCCGGATATTTTGAAAACGTCTTCTTCCTCCGACCGGCGCAGTTCGTAAGCCGTCATCATGACGATGCCAATATCATTGAGCTGGGAGTGCCCGCGGATTTTCTGGCCGATCTCGTGACCCCAGGGGCCGGGCATCCGAATATCCAACAGGGCAAAGGTAGGGACCGGTTCCGGCAGCGGGTTTTGCTCCAGGTAGGCGCTTGCCTTGAAGCCATCCTCCATCAGGATGACCTTGAAATCCCACAGCTCACACATCGACTTAACAACGCTGCGGATCAGTTCATCATCCTCAACGATCAGGATGACCATGTTTTCCATTTCAGCAGGTTTCATTGCTTTTGCCCAGATCGATATACTGCGTCGTTAACTGCTTTAACTGCTTTCTTGACACAAGTTTACATCAGGGCTGGCTCTGTCGCGAGTGATTTGGAAAGGTGGTTAAGGCTTCTCCAGGCCGTGTTCCGTGAGCAGGATCTCGTCATCGAGAATGTCGGCGGTCGGGCCATCGGCGGCGATTTCACCTCGATCAAGTACCACCGTGCGAGGGCAAAGTTCCGCAACAAGGCGCATATCGTGGGTGGCAACCAGCATGGTGCGCTGCATCCCCAGCAGCAGATCGATGAAGTCACGCCGTGCACGCGGATCGAGTCCGGCGGTGGGTTCGTCCAACACCAGGATCTTCGGCGACATGCTCAATACGGTGGCGATGGCAACCCGCTTCTTCTGGCCGATGCTCAGATGGTGAGAGATGCGGTCGGCGTAGTCCGCCATCCCGACCGCTTCGAGCGCCTCCATCGATCGCTGCTGCACCTCGTCATCGGGCAGGCCCATGTGCAGCGGCCCGAAGGCTACGTCATCAAATACCCTGGGGTTAAAAAGCTGATCGTCGGGATTCTGAAAAACCAGCCCCACCCAGGCGCGGATCGGGCCGTAGTTCTCTTCGATCACCGGCAGACCGCCCACCTGGATCGATCCAGCGGTGGGCTGAATCAGGCCGTTTAGATGGAGCATCAGGGTTGATTTGCCTGCCCCGTTTGGCCCGACCAGCGCGACCCGCTCATCTGGCCCAATGCTGAGTGTCACCTCGCGGAGCGCCTGTGTGCCGTCCGGGTAGGTATAAGTCAGTTTTTCGATCTCAATGGTGTGGTGCAAGACAAATCTTTCCCATGAATCTCGGTTTCGCGTAGACGTCTTTATAAAGTCAAGTCCTAAGCAGCAATGGGGCGTGGAAGACCACGCTGTGAACGATTAGCGACATGAAAGGCTTCATCATAAGCTTCATGACGCTGCCAGATAGTCCAAATGATTTTGAACCAACGATTAGCCAGGGCCCGGATAGCACGGGTATGGTCATGGCCCAGGGCGCGCTGAGAACGATAGTAACTGAGTGCCCAGCCGGATTTGGCGCAGCTGTTGGCGGCCAGATCGGTGATGGCATCACGCAGGGCATGGTGACAATTCTGACGGAAGAAGACCCGGACACGTTTGCCGCTCTGTTGGGTAACCGGAACGGTGCCGCCATAGACCTGTAAAGTCTGAGCCGACGGGAAGCGGTCACGGTTGTCGCCGATATAAGCCAGCAAACGAGCAGCAGTCAGCGGACCTGAACCGGGCAGCGAGAGCCACCAATCGGCTTCAGGATGAGTCTGAAGCACCAAGTGAATTTGTCGTTTGAGCTGAGAGAGCTGGGCGGTCAAAGTCTGCAAAACGGCCACCAGGGCTAACATATGAGTGACCAGCCCGGCTGGCGTGGGATGAACCGGCATAGGAGTTTGAAGCAGGGCATATTTGTCCGCCACTTTGCTCATCCAGCGATACTTTTGAGCAACAAAGAAGGCGCTCAGTTCCTCCAGCGAGGCGACTTGAGCCGTCTGGGGGCTGGGAAACGCTTGTAAGAAAGCCAGGGTTAAGGGCTGATGCAGCTTACTGAACAGGTCATTGGCAACCGGATAGTATTGCTTGAGGACATCCCGCAGTTGATTGCTAACGCGCAGCTGCTCCTTTTGCAGCTGGTCATAGGCTTGCACCACTGAACGCAGTTCACGAACGGCCTGGCTGCTTTGTGTCAGGGGGCGGCATTCCGGATACTGCTGGCGCAGCAACTCGGCCAACAACCGGGCATCCCCCCGGTCGTTCTTGTCTGGTTTACTGCGGCGGCTGGCGACTTCAGTGGGCGCGGTGACAAACACCGACCAGCCCTGACTGTCCAGCCAGCTGACCAGCAGCCCATCCGGGCGTTCGATATTGATGGACACATCGCCCAGTTCCAGCAGCACGGCCTGCAACTGTTCGAACCCGGCCCCATTGTGCTTGATATCGAACTCACTCACGACCTGTCCATCCTGACTGAGGATACAAATATCGTGTTTCTCGTCTGCCCAATCAATTCCTACATAGTTCATGGTTCTCTCCTGAGACTTGGCGCTCAGGACCTGGCTATGCCGCTTGTGCCCTTGTTATGGCGCTCGTGGCGCGACGTCTTTATGACAATTCTGCATAGTTGCCAAACAGCGGGGAACCGTCTACTATGGCTCTCATGGAGCGGGGCGATTGTGGCCCTCTCCGCTGTGGGCAGTTTCCTGAGCTGACTTTGGTTTGTCAACCTCCATCTTCTCAGAAACTGCCCTTCTTTGGCAACCCTATTCTAACAAGGGGCGATTGGTCAATCGCCCTGGGCAGTTCACGAACTGCCCCTACGAGGATTGCGGTGAGGGTTACGAGGTTCTCTGCCAGCGGCTCCGGGATCAGGCCCCCTTCAGAAGCAAAATACCATCCCTCATACTGTAGATGATATTTAAAGAGCCATACCTCACTCTGCGGAGGTATCTCTTTCCAGCTTGTGCCGCGATCTACCCATCGCCCCGCAGGGTCAACCGAATAATCACGGGCTAGAGCGAGGAATCAAAAAGGGCCCCATCGTGGAGCCGGAAGGGATCAAAAGAACCAAGCAAGCCTGCAGGCAATGACCTAGCTTCCCACCGGGCTGCCCCGGCAGTATCATCGGCGCTGGCGGGCTTAACGACCGGGTTCGAGATGGGACCGGGTGGGCCCCCGCCGCACACATCACCAACAGACCTTCTTGGTTTCTTTTCTAAATCTGTTATGT
>JBNKDD010000343.1:0-5545 GCA_050288085.1 Anaerolineae bacterium | reverse complement strand
TTCGAATGGCCTCCAGGCGTCGAAGACCAGCTCCGCACCGGGGAAATGATCGCGCAGCGTCAGTACCAGCCACTTGATCTGCGCCTCCTCGAAGTACATCAAGACACCTTCGGCCAAGACCAGGAAGGGGCGCTGATGGTGCGCACTCACTGCACCCAGCCATGCACTGTCGAATGCCGAACAGCCCAGCAGGTGATAGCGTCCCCCTTCATCACCAATCAGCTTCCGGCGCAGCGCGATGACCTTTGGCAAATCCAGGTCATACCACTCCACCTGGCCGTTATCTACCCGCTCGAAGCGTGTATCGAGGCCGCAGCCGATGTGAACCACCACCGCATCCGGGTGGCGCTCAAGGAAATCAAGCACGTAGCGATCCATTTCGCGGGTGAGCATGATCCGCAGTATCTTGGATGCCTCGGACATCGGGGTCTGCTTGATCCAGTCAGAGTCGTAGCGGATGGATCCATCCATGCTCAACTGCTTGACCAGCTCCACCGCCTTTTTGTCCTTTATCATAGCGTCTGGGCGCTGCGTTTCGATTGCCCGGTAGTAAAGCGGGATGAGCAATGTTTCTGGCACGCCGCTCAGGGTCTGGTTAGTCGTCTCGGACATGACGACCTCCTTAGAGTTGGTAGCGAAAAACACCTATCCCCTTGGGCACAAGGCGCACTTTCCAGTCACGGCGCACGCGCGGCTCAGAGACCTGGTAAGGGTACTGTTCATCGAGCAGACGGATACCCCATCGTTCGATGTCCTGCGGGCGTTTCAGGGCCCAGTGCAGGTGGGTGCCGATTCCGGTGCGGGTGACTCTGCGATTATGCGCCCAGAGGAGGAACGGCGAATAGGCATCGAAGACCAGTTCCGCGCCGGGGAAATGCTCCCTTATTGTCAGGATCAAGGACTTGACCTGCGCTTCGGTGAAGTACATGAAAACGCCTTCGGCTAAAAACAGGAAAGGATGTGATTGATGCGCCCTCACCGCCTCCAGCCAGGCATCCTCGAATACCGAGCCAGCCAGGAAATGATGGCGCGCTCCTTCTCCGCCGATGAGCTTCCTGCGCAGCTCGATGATCTCCGGTAAATCCAGGTCATACCACTCCACCCGGCCATTGTCCACGCGTTCGAAGCGCGTATCCATACCGCATCCGATGTGGACCACCGCCGCCTCCGGGTGACGCCTCAGGAAATCCTGCGTGTGGCGGTCAAATTCACGGGTTTTCAGGATCAAAACAAGCCGACTGGAATCATCGGTCAGGGCCGTCGTCTTTTGCAAGTACTCTTGATCCATCTGGCGAACTACCGCCTCAGCCCTCTCATCTTTGATGAGCGCGTCGGTGCGTTGTGATTCTATGGCTCGGATGTAGAGTGTAATGAGCGACGTTTCGGGCACGCCGCTCAGCCGCTGGTTAGTTATTTCGGACATGCTGCCCTCCTGTCTTCCCAAGTTGAAAGTGAAAGACGCGCATCGACCGGGCCAGGGGTGGGACGTAGCGCATCCATTGACTGCGGGCCAGGCGTGGCTCAGGCCGGTCGAGGAATCCCCATACGTCGAGTAGGTGGATGCCCTCGCCCCAGCCTTCGATCTCCTTGCCGTGCCTGAAGCCCCACTGCAATAGGCCCGCAAACTTGGAGGGGGAGATTTGCAGGTTGGCCAACCAGACATAGAACGGCGTCCAGCCGTCGAAGACCAGCTCTGCACCTCGGAAATGGTCGCGCAGTGTGAGCACCAACGACCTGGCCTGCGCTTCTGTGAAGTAGACGAAAACTGCTTCGGCTAAAAACAGGAAGGGGTGCTGAGCATGTACCTTCACCGTCTCCAACCAGGCATCCTCAAGCACTGAGCAGTTCAGTAAATGATAACGACCTCCATCACCGCCGATCAGCTTTCGGCGCAGTTCAATGACCTCCGGCAAATCCAGGTCATACCACACCACCAGGCCGTTATCCACACGCTCAAAGCGCGAATCGAGACCGCACCCAACTTGAACCACAACCGCATCCGGGTGACGCCTGAGAAAATCCTGGACGTAGCGATCCATTTCGCGGGTGAGCATGATCCGCACGACCCTGTTTGCCTCGGTCATCGGAACCTGCGTGACCCGGTCAAAGTCATAGCGGATGTCCTCATCCGCCCTCATCCGTCTGACCAGTTCCACCGCTTTTTCGTCCTTCATCATGGCGTCAGGGCGCTGTGATTCCATAGCTCGATTGTAGAGCGGGATGAACAGCGTTTCGGGAACGCCGCTCAAGCCCTGATGAGTAGCTTCAGACATGTAATCCTCCCTCGGCCCGTGCTGCTGCTGTACGCTTGAGAAGCTTCTTGATGATCATTCGATCCATCAGCCCCGGTGCGATCATCTTCATCCAGACGGACCAGCCGGGCCCCATCAGCACTTCACGCCTGCGGCGCTCTGCCGCTTCCAGGGTAATCTGTGCGCACTGGTCGGCAGTCATCGTCCGGTCGGTGTATAGAGCGCGCCCCTTAGCTCCCTGTGGCGTGCCGAACCGGTCCAACTGCCGCTCGTGAAATTCGGTTACCACCCAGGTTGGGCAGATCACCGTGACGCTGACGCCAGCCGCATCCAGCTCCATACGCAGCGAATCGGAGAAGCCGTGCATGGCATATTTGCTGGAAATGTAGTTTGCGTTATAAGGCAGGGGCAGCTTACCGCCCATGCTGGAGATGTTGACGATCCGGCCCTGCGTTTTCTTGAGATGCGGGAGCGCATAATAGGTGCAGTGCACCGCACCATAGAAATTCACATCCATCACGCGCTTGAAGAGCGACAGATCAGGCATATCTTCAAACAGGCCGAGTGCACCCATCCCGGCATTGTTGATCAGCATGTCGAGCTGCCCAAATTCGCTTACAGCCTGTTCGATCAGCGCCCGGCACTGCTTTTCATCGGTTACATCGGTCGGCACGGCGATAGCCTTGCCCCCGCGTTGGATGCAATCGGCAGCAAGTGCCTCCAGGCGCTCTGCATTGCGGGCCGCCAGGGCAATCCATGCACCCTGATCAGCTAATTGCAGTGCCAGCGACCGCCCAATCCCGCTTGATGCTCCGGTAATAACGACAACCTTTGAGTGAAAACTTGTTGTATTCATAAGTGTCCTCCAGGGTATTCTCTTATACCCTTATTGTTCCAATTACAATCTCAATCAGGGCCGCTGCCCTATACTCCGGGCAGCGGTCTAAACTTCCGATAACTTTCTAAATCCTCTTGAAACGTTGCATCCGACCTGTTAGGCCATCACCTCTGGTCGGCCAGATAGTATCTGAAATCGCAGTGATCCCCGCCCTCCGAGATGACCTGAGTCCGCTCGAAGGTGACACCCTTCGGTAGATACTTCCCGATGTGATAATCGCCGCGACACAGGTAAGGTCCTATCTCCGAGGCACCCATCCGGGTGAGGAATTTAACCATGCCGCAGCGCACCACATTCAGGCCATAGTACAGGTTACCCGATGGTGGAATGAACTCGAATTTCTGCCCATCCGGTTCGTCCGCACGGTTGGCCCCGGCGAACCATCGCTTCCGGTAGATAAGATGGAGGGTTCGATTGGCATAAGCAACTCGAACAATCCAGCGGTCAAACTGCCCATCCATCCAGTTATCAACAAATGGCTGGATCAGTGCGAGTGCTTCCGGCTGAGGCATCTCCGTGAGCAGCGCCCGATAGAATGCCAGTGTATCTACGGCGAGCTTGAGCGTCATTTCATTGAATGACGATTTGAAAGCCGGGGCTTCTGGAGCCAACGCCTCATAGTTTGCCTTCATGGTCGAGAGGATGGATTGTGCGGTTTGCCGGTCGAGATGTGCATTTACTACAGGGGTGGCAAACCTGATGCCTCTTTTAATCTGTGTATCTGTTATCATGCTACCTCTTTTTAAAAACGATCAACCGGTATGACCACGCACTCAACCGGCAATTTTGTCGGATAAGAGCAGCTCGCCCAGCTTCGGGAATTCGGTCTGGGCGTGCTCATCCATTGCTTTTTCAAACCGGTTTGATAGGTAGAGCCGGAAGAAAACATCAAGGATGCTGCCGATCCCTTCATAACCCGCCCGGATTGTATGCGTAACTAAAACGCCTTTCTGATCATCTTCCAGTTCTAAATAGAGCCGGACCGGCAGCCGGATCAGCTTCTTCATCTGCCAGGTGATCAGCTTGCCCGGTTCAGCTTCAGTGACGACGGCCTTCATCTTGATCCGGCGCTCGCCAACATACTCATCCATGTAGACGATACTGCCAACCCTGCCCGGAACGTGTTTCAGGGTGTGAAACTCAAGATGCATACCCGGCCACCACCTTTGATAGTTACGATCACAGGGATTGATCATGAAGTTGAAAATATCCATACCGCCAACCTGCTCGACATGGACTCTTGATTGAATGATAATCATCGGTGGTTTACGCTCGGCTCTAATTAATAGTTGTTTAAATAATTGCTAGTAGTTATTTTACGAACAACTATTGAGATTGTCAAGCGTTTGTGCGAGAAAACAATAAAGCCTGCACCGTTTTCCGACCGGCACAGGCTTTATTCGTATAGTGGTATTGACAGCTTTACTTGCCGCGAAGCTCTTTCATAATCCTGTCGAATTCCGCCGGGGCACTCCACCCAGAATCTAGATCATATTCTGTAACCGCATCAATGTACACCTGCGGAGGTTGGTAGTGATGCTCGGTAATGTAGTGGATGATCAGGCTTGGCGCAGCAAAAATCTGCCCATCTTTGCCGGGGATCCACAACTCGCTCATCCCTAACAGACATTCACCCGACAGCGTGTCGAGATAAATCCAGCCACCTGAGTTTGTACAAACAGGACATACTTCTACGCCTCTCATCTTGTGTACATCTTGTTTATGTTCCATTAAAAAGGTTAGCTTTTCCACGACGATCTCAGGTGTCTCTCCCTGGGGATAATCACCCGACCGATTCAACCATCCGACGTTTAGCACATTTTCGAGCTTAAAGGGTAGTTCGTATTCATAGGGACTCAAATCAGGATAATCCATATCGCATCTCCGTTCAATGTTCATAAGCACCGCTGTCCGGCAACCCATCACACGGGCTGTCCAGAAATTCAGCTATTTCTAAAAATCCTCCCAATCGTCGGAGTGATAGTAATCAATTCTCTTCGTTACCATATTCAGAAAAAAGATGCCAAAGTCATCTGCAATAGTTTCAGGGCGTTGTTCATCTTCTGCAATCCCCGCCTGGTATGCAATGATCGGAAAAGGTTCTGCCTGCTGGGTCCGCATATCAATCATAAATTTATAACCAATACCATCATCGTATACAGGAACGAGATCTTTGGGCAGATTGAACCTTTCACGCAATTGCAGGGCATACCACACGCCATTAGAGATTGCATCGGTGGTAATACCATAAACCTCAAAACTGAAAAAACCTCCTGCCCCAAACTCAAGCAGAAAACGGCGGTAGATGGGAGGGTAACGAAGACCCAATATCTCTTCCGCTTTCCGTACCAAATGCTCATCACGTGGCCCCATAAAATCCTGATGTTAGGGATAT
>JBNKDD010000342.1:0-5564 GCA_050288085.1 Anaerolineae bacterium | reverse complement strand
GCTCGATGAGGGCGTGGTTCGCGGTGGCCAGGTCCCCGACCTTTCTCGCGAGCAGGTAGATCTCCCGTTGATCCTCGCGCACCGTCTCGCCGACTGCCCAACGCGAAGTCGGATACCAGCCGTAGACCGGCGCGGCGGAATCGGCCTGGGCTAGAATATCTTCGCCCGAAGCCGGGACTTCGATCCGTGTCAGGTGAACGAAAACGCTGTAATCCCGGTCGATTTCACGTTCGGCGCGCCACCAGAGGGTCAGTTGGTAAACGCCCGGTGAGGTTTCTTCGACCGCGTAATCGACCAGTGCGACTCCGTTATCCAGGACGCTTTCGGGTGGAGCATCGGAGAGGTTCGGATGGTCGGTGATTTCGACGAGGCCGGGTGCGTAGCTGTTCAGATGGAATGCGCCTAACCAGGATTCCCAGTCTGAGGGGGGGAGAACGTAGAAAGTCTCAGGCAGGGTGATCAACCGGCTGCCGTCGTCGAGAATCTGGTCGAAGGTGGCATTGTGATCGACCAGGGTCAGCCCTTCTAGTTGGCTGCGATACGCCTGGGCGTAGGTCAGGCCCCAATAGGTATGTCCCCACAGCGCCATCATGACGGTTGGCTCGTCCGGGTTTGATGCCTGATCGGCAATCGCGATCCGGTCTTCGACTGAACGGTCGCGGGTGATGGCGGTCACGGCGGGGTAGTTGCGCCAGCCGGAGACGATCAGAGCCAGGGCGCACAGGCCATAAGCGGCGTATCCCGCCGGGGGTTTCCAGCTTTGGAGCCGGTCGATCAGCAGGGCCAGGCCGACTCCGGCCATCATCGGGGCAGGGAGCTTGACGGCCAACAGCGCATCGGAGACTCGACCTTCCCAGATGATCAGGCCCAACAGGACATAGGGAAGCCAGACGAGCTGCAAGCCAATCGCCTCACGCCAGGAGTCTTTATCACGCGGGCGGACATAAGCGAACAGACCCAACGCGCCGATTCCTTGCAACAGCAGCGGCAGATCGTCTCCCAGCAAAGAAAGGATGATCCGAGCGCGTTCCAGCCAATCGGCGAGGCTGGACGCCGGGTTGATGATGCGCTCCGCTTTGGTATCGAGCACCATTGTCCAGAAGCCGTGCCAGGTGCTGGTCTGGCCGAAGGTCCAATCGGCTCCCATCCATTCACGGAGCGGCATGTAGATGTATTGAAGCGGTGCGGCCAACCCGATCCCCAGCACCGGGAGCAGGTTCCGCCACTTGATGATCTCTCGCCACTGCGGGGCGATCAGCACCAGGATGGCCGGGGCGACAAATAGCACCGCCCGCATGTGGGTCAGGCCCTGGCTGGATACGACCGCCAGCCATAACAAGTCGGAGCGCCTGCCGTCCCGACCGTAGCGAACGGCCAACCAGACCATCGCGGCGGTGAACATCATCGTCATGGTGTGGACTTCGGCGACGGAAGAATCGAGCCACATCGAGGTGGCAACCGACATCGTCAGCGATCCGATCAGGGCGGTTGATGGCCGTGCGCCCAATTCAAGGATCAGCCGGGCGACCAGTCCGATGGTCACGGCTCCCCAGAGCAGCGATACGATGGAGGCTCCGGCGGCGGGTGCCACGCCGATCAATCGCAGCAGGGTGACGATCAGGGAGCCGGTGATCGAGTAGAGCGGATAACCGGTGAAGTGCAGCGTCCCCCAGCGCGGCAGGGCGTTCTGCATTTCGCCCACGTCGGTGGCGTAATAATCGGCGCTGCCGTTGATGTGTGTCTGAAGCGTGATGGCAAAAAGCACCGCTGCCAACACTCCGGCCAGGAGCGGGACAAACCAGGTTGAATGCCAGTAGTTATCGCGGCGATTGTTCGCTAAATCATGCTTACTCAATATTTTCACCTCGGCTGTGAGTTATCCACCGGTAGAGTATACGGCGGAATCGGCTTATTTTCATTATCGCTTCAAACCTGCTTAATATGAAATTCCCCGTGAAACACAGCGCATCGTGCTACAATCTCCGTATGGCATTTTTTTAGTGAGGAGAATGTAGGGATATGTCTGAAACAACAGCTTCGCCGTCAGCCGGTTGGTTTAAGCGCCTGTTCTGGATACCTGATGAGCGCCGCCTGTCGATGGTGTGGCGTTTAGTCATCCTGGCGATCCAGACGGTCATCTTTTCTTTGCTGTCCGGCTTCGTATTGGGTGGTGCGTTCATGCTTGTCCTGGTAGTTACCGGCCAGATTGATGTTCAAAATATCGCCCAGCAGATGTCAAGTGGTAATTATCCGATGCTGGATGTAGTCGCGACCCTATCGACACTGTTCGGGGCGCTGCTGCTGGTGATCGTCGGGGCGCTCTTTCCTGATCGGCGTACTTTCAGGGATTACGGGCTTCGTCTTGGTCAAAAAGACTGGTGGCTTGACCTGGGCTTCGGGTTGGGGCTGGGGGTGTTTTTGATGGCACTGATCTTTGCTGTTGAACTGCTGGCCGGCTGGGTGACGATTGAAGATTACATGGTCTTCCCGGCTAATATGCCCGGTTTTGCAGCGGGGATACTAGCTGCCGTGGTGACTTTTCTGAGTGTTGGCATCTATGAAGAAGTCTTGTTTCGCGGGGTGCTGTTCAAGGGAGTGGCGGAAGGGCTGGGAAACATCAAGTTTGTGGGCCGGGCCGGAGCGATCATCGCGACATTGGTGATTACCTCCGCATTGTTTGGGTGGGCCCATGCCGGAAACCCGAACGCAACAGCGGTCAGCACGTTCAATATCTTTCTGGCGGGAATATTCCTGGGGATGGGTTATATCCTCACCGGCGAACTGGCGATCCCGATAGGCATACATATTACCTGGAATTTCTTCCAGGGGAACGTCTTTGGCTTCCCGGTCAGCGGGACGGCGGCAAACCAGACTACATTTATTAGCATCAGCCAGGGTGGTTCTGACCTGTGGACCGGCGGCGGGTTTGGGCCAGAAGCCGGGCTGATCGGAATCGGCGCGCTGATCATTGGTACGGTGCTGATTATTGGATATGTACGGCTGCGCTATGGAGAAGTCAAGCTGGCACAGAAAATCAGCGTACCTGAATTACGCTGGCAGAAGCAATCAAAGCAATCAAATGAAGCAAGTGATACGCCTGCCGAGGTGGAGCCGGTCGCATAGTCAGGCTGCAAGAGCATCAAAAATATTCTAACCCTGTGCCTCAGTTCAGTATAGGAATCACGGGCCATACTATTTTGTTTTCTAATCAACTACAATAAGAAAAGTAATTCTTTGATTTTTTTACAGGGTAAGGGTGAAGAAGATGTTCAAGTTAACGGAAGATAGTGTTATTGTTCAACGTCGTCCGCTGATCAGGTTTGGTTGGGTGTTGATGATTCTGATCATGGCGAGCCTGGCTTGCTCGCTTGGAGCGGCGCAGGAAGCTACTACTTCGCCAGGTGCACCTTCTGGCCTGGCGGCCAGCCTATCGGCAGCCAATCAGGTTACGCTGAATTGGACCGATAACAGCGATAACGAAGAGGGCAGCATTGTAACGCGTAGGCTGGCCGATTCGGGTGAAGCGGCCACAGAACTAGGCCGCCCCGGTGAGGATGCTATCTCTTTTGTGGATGGGGCGGTGGAATGTGGGGTGAGCTACGAGTATTTTCTACAAGCTTACAATGCGGTCGGGACGAGTTCTCAGGTGTGCGTGCGGGTGAACGTCCCTGAGCAGTGTACCGATCCGGCCCAGGGCGTGACGACCGGTCCGTGTGAGACAGGTGCGGAAGTCGAGGAGACTCCGACACCAACGGAAGAAGAGGAACCGACGGCGACTACCGAGCCTGAAGAAGATGCCCCGGCAGCGACTACGGCTGCTCCTCCGCCAGCACCCACCAAAACGAATACACCAATTCCACCGACTGCTACGCCGGAACCGGTGTGCGGCGATGGGGCTTGCAATGGGGCCGAAAATGCCAGCACCTGCGGTATTGACTGCCCGGCTGCCTGTGGTGATGAATTCTGCACCCACAGCGAAAACAGCGGTTCATGCCCCGGTGACTGCCCGGCCTCGTGCGGGGATGGTGTGTGCACGTCGGGTGAAGACCCTGGTAACTGCCCGGATGACTGCCCGGATGTGTGCGGGGATAGTATCTGCACCGGTGACGAAACCCACGATAACTGCCCGGATGACTGCTTCCTGCTCTTCTTCCCAGGGGTGTTTGAAATTGCTCCCTGGTGCGGGGATGGAACTTGCAATGGCGATGAGTCGATACTTTCCTGCCCGGATGACTGCCAGTTGATCTTTATTCTTCCGACGGCGACACCGTAAAAGACATCCGATAATTGAGGATCATAAAAGGGACAGACCTACCGGCCTGTCCCTTTATGCTTTTTATAACCGATCAGCCTTGTGCATAGAGCGGTTGGCGGTTCCTGGTGACAGGTAGGCCGATCTTCGTCCAGAGGTCGATTCCCCCCAGCATATCGCTGGCATTGTAGCCGATGTTTTTCAAGGCGGCGGCGACACTTGCACTGCGGACACCATGCGCACAATAGACAATAATCTCGGCATCTTTGGGTAGTTCCTCAATGCGGAAGTGCAGCTCGTTCATGGCGATGTGGGTTGCGCCTTCGATGTGGCCTTCTACCGTGCGTTCTATCAGGCTGCGCACATCCAATAGAATCAGGCTCTCCTGGAGTTCAGGTAATCTGGAATATACTTCATGAGGAGAGAGTCGTTGATGTTCTGATTGCATAGCTTTTTCCAACTACCAATACGAACGTTATTTTGTGCAGCCCATTATTTATATCGCGTATCCGGTGTGCATGCAATTAATTATGTGGATATTAGAAATATTCGCTGTGAAAGCCCAAACTGCTACTGGCTTATGCCAAGTCGAGCATCGTCGACTTGAATGGTTGCCATTGCTCCTTCCGAAAACCAGGTGTGGAGTCCTACTTCGAATGTCGCCTCGCGCAGTTGGTCGGCGTTGTCGGGTGTGTAAGAACCTACCAGTTCGCCATTGGCATAACACGAGAATTCCATTGTGGCCGGATCAATCTCCATCCGGGCTACATACCATTGATTGTATGAGAGGCGCGGTACAGACTCAGAATGGATGGAGCCTTGCCTTGTGTCTACGACATCAAACAGGAAGTCGACGTTGTTATCATATGCAATGAGCCCACACAGGCTATACCACTGTCCATCTGGTAGATCGGCCAGGTATCTCAGGTTCGCTTCAACGGTGGGTGGAATGTGATCATCACCGATTTGCCAACGAGCCTCTGTGAAGTCCAGTTCGTTCCCTTTGATCGAGATCCCCGGTGGTATCACGCCCAGCCCACACTCCTCGCCGGTGGGTTGGTCTGTCCGGGTGAAGGTTAGTATGCCGCCACTCTGTTGAATTTCACAGCTCTGTCCGCCGTATTGATACCACAGTTGGTTATTGAATCCACGATCATAGGCGGGATCATCAAAGGCATCATAAATGCCTGGATCATTTTGACCGGCAAGTCGGGTTACCACCAGAACGGCTCCAATTCCCAGCACGATGACAGCCACCAATCCCCATATCCAGACGGGTGTACCCCGGCGTTTTGGTTTCTCAACCGGTACG
>JBNKDD010000341.1:0-5581 GCA_050288085.1 Anaerolineae bacterium | reverse complement strand
GCTGGCCGACTGGCCGATTGCTTACGAGGACGTGGAACCGTATTATGAGCGTGTCGAATGGGAGCTGGGCGTCAGCGGCGATCATCAGGCCATGACCCACCTGCCACCCTACCAGAAAGCCTACCCTATGCCTCCGGTTCCGAGGCCGCCCCATCGACAGCTAAACGCACCCGGTCGCCGTCAAGCCATTCCAGGTTAATCTGTCCCTTAGCCGCCAGCCACTCTAATCCCCGGCGCACCGTCACCTCGCGTTGGGCAGTTGCCCCGGCAAGCTGCTGAACGGAGACTTCTCCATCATACACACGCAGGGCATATTTCACCAAACCGCCCAGCCGGGTGATAAAGCCCTGCACCTGATCGTCCGGGGTGTGCCGCCCGATCAACGTAATCACTTTGGCCCCGGTCAGGCTGACCATCTGCTGTAATTCCAGCGGGCCGGGCGGAACCGTCCAGATCACCAGAGACCGGTGACGCTGTTTGGCAGGCCGGGAGATCAGCCACTCCGGGTCGAAGGGCGTCTCGTCTGCTGCCAGCCCTTCCGCCCAGACGATATAGTCATCGGTCGTGATCAGCGACACCGGGTCAACGTCACGGCGCAGATCGATAATCTCATACACGGGGCCGGGGGCTGTTTCAAAACCCGGCACATCCCGCGCATCAACCCATTCTAATTGTAACGAGCGGCGGCCCCGGTAATCATTGATTCGCGGGATATACAGCAGATCGAACAGATCGCCCGGCAGGGGATAATCGCTGCCTCGCCACCAGGTGATCATTTGGCTGTTGCCGTCTTCGTCCTCGACCGTCACCCGGCGATGTTTGTTCTTCACACCGAAGGAGGCATGAGCTGTCATCCGCAGGTTAGTCGTCATCAGGTGAACGGGTGGATTGCCCGCCCCGAAGGGGGCCAGCCGGTTTAATTCTTCGACCAGTTCCATCGATAGATCGGCCAACGACACCACTGCATCGACCGGCTTACCATCGATCACGTTTGGATCGCGCGTCTCGCGAACAGTGTTCGATAAGCGCCGCCGGAACTGGGGGATCAGGTCAGGGTCAAGCGCCACACCCGCCGCACCGGGGTGACCCCCATGCCCGATCAACATCTCATCCTGGGCAGCAATCGATGCGCCAATATCGACCCCCGGCACCGACCGGGCCGATCCGCGGGCCGGTTCACCGGGTGGGATCGCCAGTAAGACGGTCGGGTGATGATACTGCTCCACCAGCCGCGAGGCCACAATTCCAATCACACCCGGATGCCAGTGATCACCGGCCAGCACCAGCGCCTCGAATTTCAGCAGCGACGGGTCTTTGGCGATCTGCTCCTGGGCTGCTGCATAGATTTGATCTTCGATCTGCTTACGCTGGTTATTCAATAATTCAAGCTGGGCGGCAATCTGTTGGGCCTTGACCTTGCTGTCGGTGGTCAGCAGTTCAACCGCCAATCTCGCATCATCCAGGCGGCCCAATGCATTTAATCGCGGCCCGACCTGGAAACCAATCGTATCCGATGACAGGTTGGATGGATCGACCCCGGCAGACTGCATCAACGCCTGCAATCCAATCCGCTCCGGGCTGCGTAACTGCTCGATTCCTAATTGGAGCAAATAGCGGGTATCGAGCCGCTGTTGGGCAACGTCGGCTACAATGCCAAGTGCCACCAGATCAAGGAATCGCTTTGCCTTATCCGGGCAGCCTGATAGATCATAAAGCCGCTGAACCAGTTTATAAGTAACACCAACACCGGGCAGATCGCGCAGCGGGTGACCTTCCGGCAAGCGCTGTGGGTTGACGACCGCCGAAGCATCCGGCAGCGTTGGCGGCAGCGCATGATGATCGGTGATCAACACCGTCAACCCGGCCTGCTGCGCCGTGTTCACAGCCTCGTGAGCGGCCACACCGGTATCGCAGGTTAAGACCACCTCGATCCCCTGCTTGATATAGTCTTGCAGCACCTCGGTCTGAACGCCGTGTCCATGCTTCATGCGATGCGGGACGTGATAGATCACGTTGGCTCCCAGCGTTTTTAAGGCATCATACAACAGCGCGGTAGAGGTTTGCCCATCTACGTCAAAGTCACCCCAGACCAATACCTTTTCCTGCCGCTCTATCGCTTCCAACAGGCGTTGACCCGCCGTATCCAGATCGGGTAAGGTGTCAGGGGGTGATGGGGTATAGTAGGCCGGATCAAGGAAAGCGCGGGCCTGCTCGATATCATCGATGCCACGCCGCACCATGATCTCTGCCACCAGGGGATGCCCGCCGATCACATCACGAAAACCGGCATCGACGGCAACTTCGGAAGGGAGCAGCCAATCCAAAATACTATCTCGCAAGTTAACTAAGTTAATTGTAAGGGCACAGGTTGCTGTACCCCCCTACTGAAATTATACCGCATGCCAACGCTCGTAATATGAGAATCTTTTGTAGACAAATTCAGTTTGGCGTGATGCAGAAGCCTGCGGTATACTTCCGCTCGTTAGGGGGCGTAGCTCAGTGGTAGAGCAGGAGCCTTTTAAGCTCTTGGCCGAAGGTTCGATCCCTTCCGCCCTCATCCGATGAGAAATCATTCGAACCATCAACATTAGCCACAGAACAGTTTCTTGAGATGCTGAGTTTCCCTCAGCAAGGCAACCTCAACAAGCTGTTCGCCACAGAAGATGTTTCCGATATCTTCAATCAAGGCTAGCGATGGAGGAAAGCCGAATGATTTCTTTTGATCTACAACAAAGTATCCCCGGCGTGGTGAACGACAATTATGTCACTGCGCAAGCCGCTTCTGATCTCACCGGATACAACATCCAACATATTCGCCGACTGTGCTACGCGGGCAAACTCAAGGCAATCCATATTGGCCGTTCATGGCTGATCCGCGTGGATTCTTTAGAGTGGTACCTCAACGTCATTGTCTCCAATGGCGATGGACGGTTTGGCCCACGCGGCAACGATCATTCAACTGAAGTGAACCTTGATTGATGCCAGCACCTGGTTATTCAGGCGGCTGGCATTTGTCATTCTGGAAAGGAGGTGGCCGGATGACTTGATGAACCGAACGCATCAAAAGAACAAGCCGCTGATGTGGTAGATCAGCGGCTCCGACCGGGAATGGTGCATTCCACAGTAACTAATTACAACTGAGGATACATCATTCCCCTCCAATTGCACAAGTATTGATATCGATACGGAGGAAACGAATGAATGTATCGCACTCTTCGCCTGCGATCGTGCAGGCATCCCAAAGCAGTGACTGCTTCAAGGCAGCACTGGCCTATCAGCAGCAGGGCCTGAGCGTGCTGCCCCTCAAAGGCAAACGCCCCTCTCTACCCTCCTGGACAGCGTTCCAATCACGTAATGCGTCTGAAGACGAAATTTATGGTTGGCAGCGTGATGGCCTGCTCCAGAATGTGGGCATTGTCTGCGGCAAGGTGTCAAACAACCTGGTGGTAATCGACTTCGATGGCCTGGCGGCCTACAGCGCCTTCACCATGCTCTACCCCAATCTTGCCGAAACCTTCACGGTCCGGACCGGCAGCGGACAGGGGATGCATGTCTATCTGTATGTCGATGAGTTGCCCACCACCAGCAAAGCGATGGGCACCCCGATTGGCAACATTGAGCTGCGCTCGGATGGCAGCCAGGTGGTCGCCCCACCATCGGTTCATCCGGTGACCGGAAACCCGTACACGGTCGAGAAGGCACTGGAAATCATGCATGTTCCTGGCCTGGATGAGGTGCTCACCTGGGTCGAGAGCTTCAAAGCCAACCAACCGAAGAAAACGTCCTGGCGGCCACCACGCCATTTCCCTTCTGATGGAAACATCAACCCGGCAGTGATCAACGCTATCGCCGACCAACTGCGCCAGCGCAGATATCGTGAGCGCGGCGACTGGCTCAACTGCTCCTGCATCTACCCGGAGCGCCACCAGAACGGCGACCGCCATCCCAGCTTCGGCCTGAATCTGAAAAGCGGCTATTCGTTCTGCTACCGGTGCGGGACGATCCTGGCGAAAGAGGTGTGCGAGGTGCTGGGCATCGACCCGGAGCAATATGGCGGCCTGGTGCAGGAATCGCCCCCATCGGTAGTGGTTCGCAGCGAGCGGACAGGGGGCATCCCGGCCCCTTCCCAGGAGCTGCCTCTGCCGGACAAGGACCTGCCGCCCATCAGTGACATCCAGCTGCCCGACTGGCTGAGCCAGTACACGGCCTGGGCATCTCGCATTGGCAACCAGACGCCGGTGATGTTCCACCAGGCAGCGGGTATCTGGCTGCTGGCAGTGGCTATTGCTCGCCGGCTGTACGTCACCGCTCCCTGGGGTGTCAAGCTGTGGCCTAACCTGTACATGATGTTCGTGGCCGACACAACCTTCTATCGCAAGACCACCGCCTTCAAGCTGGCGGAGGGTGTGATCCGCGAGACGATCCCCTACATGCTGATGCCCACCCCCGGCTCACCGGAGCGCTTCCAGGATGCGCTGGCCGGGAAGATGCCCGGCAACTACAAAGAACTGACCCACGCCCAGCAGGAGCTGCTCCAAAAAGCGCGGGGCTTTGCCGCCCAGCGCGGGTTGTTCAAGGATGAGGTGGCCGGGCTGTTCGGGGCTTTCAACCGCAAGGATTACATGTATGGAATGAAAGACCTGATCATGGAGCTGTACGACTGCCCGGACTACTCGGATAAGGATACCCAGACCGGGCTGACCATCGTCGAGAATGCTGCTCTTTCCATCCTGGGGGTGACCACGCCGGCGGGACTATCAGCAGCCATCAGCCAGGCGGATTGGGCGAACGGCCTGCTGCCCCGCTTCCTGCTGCTCACCCCGGAACCGGACTACCAGGAACGGCCCACGCTCAAGCAGTACGAGCCGCCACCGGAAGCCATCCTTACCGGACTAAAGAAACTGCACGAGCGTCTGCCCATGCCGGAGCAGGCCGGGGATGGCTGGCAGGGGCCGGAGGCGCTCCACATCAAAGCTGAGTGCTGGGATGAGGTGCAGGCCTACAGCAGCCAGCTCCGGAAGCTGTGCGACCCGAACATCGAGACGCCGCTCGACGACCGGCTGAAGGGTGTATACGGGCGTATACACGTCCAGGCGGTGAAAGCGGCCATCATCCTATCCGCGCTCGAATGGCTGGAGACGGATGATCCGGCACCGACCGTCACCCAGGCACACTGGGCCACCGCCGAAACGCTGACCGAGCACTGGCGGCTCAGCGCCCACCGGCTGCTGGAGCAGCTCGACCACAATGGGGCCGGACGTGATGAGCGACGTCAGCAGGACCGGGTCTATGAGGCGATCCGCCAGGCCGGTCGCGACGGCATCGCCCTGCGTGATGTCTATCGCGGCCTGACCATGAAAGCGCTGGAGGCCCGGAATGCTGTCCAGGAGTTGATGAAAGCCGGGCTGGTGCTGCCCGCCCAGATCGGCAGTGCCGAAGGCTATGTTGCAGCAAGTCACATGAAAAACAATGAGGCTGTCAGATGAGTTCTGACAGGTCTGACAGTCTGACAGCCCTGACATGTCAGAAGTGTCAGGGTGTCAGACCTGTCAATCTGACGCTGACACCTTTGAACTTATTA
>JBNKDD010000340.1:0-5643 GCA_050288085.1 Anaerolineae bacterium | reverse complement strand
TTTCCTCTTATCTTCCCACTCCTAACCAATTCAAAGTCACCTATTTGCATTTTGTGTTTCCACACACTTCTTCCCTCACCTAACGGTGAGAGTAGCACAATGTCAGAAACCCTGACCTTCTCATCTTGCAGCATTGCCAATACATCAGCAAGTACAGCCTGCATATCATCATGCTTCTTAAGTTTCACCTGTTGTATCTTACGGCCAGACTTGGGTCCTGCTGGAAATACCTGACCAACTCCCCGATAGTATTTGACAATCTCCTCACCAATCTCGAATGTGCTTCGCAAATTCCGATTCAACCGACCTGCCGGTTCGGGCAGGGGAAAGTCATCCTCCGAGTACAATCGCTGGCTGTCATCATAAAAAATGTACAGAATGCCCTCATCGGGATCTTTGAGCATCATCATCACCGGTTCCCAATAAGCGTTCCTGAAATCCTGCCCTTCATCAACAACCACTGCATCAAACTTTTCATCTTCGGGCAGTTTAGCCGCTGCATCAAATAGTGCTTCGGGAACCACTTTTGCCCAATATGTATCGTCATCCACCCCCAAGTCTGTTTTCCAGGGTATGGGGGTTCCAACCTGCTTTGTAACCGCCTGAGCCAGACTATGAAAATGCTGAAAGACCACATCAGGTAAATCAAATGTATCCTCAAGCCACTCTGCCAGGTTCTTGTTGTAGCAGGTGAACAGAACCCGTTTTCCTTGCTTTGAGAGCCGACGAGCTTTCTCGACTGCCAGCATTGTCTTTCCGGACCCAGCACAGCCCGCAATCATTGCGCGAGGTTTGGCTTCAATAAACTCCAAGATCGCATATTGTTGGGCGGTCAGTTGGTTAAACTGGTCTTCTTCATGCTTGAAATCAGTTGCCAGGTATGTACGCAAAAACCAGTCAGGGGCGACCTTTCGGGTCAAGGCCTTCATTCCGCGTTTCCCCAGCGGTTTTTTACCTTGGCGTTTATAATGCTTGAAGATTCTCTCGACTGCCTGTGTAAGGCGTTGTGGATGTGCGTCCCGGCGATCCAGAATCATATTTCGTGGAATCCCCGGTCCCAAATCATCATCCATCTCAAGATCGATATCCGGTAGAGCAATCGCATACCAGGTCGTAAAATCAAATTCTTTCAAAGTATCGTTGCGCTGAAGCAGCCGATTCAAGTCATAACAAGCCTGCTTGATCTGCTCAACGGGGTTTTTGATTTCATGAACTTCTCCGTATCGATCCTTGCTCGTCCACTGGCCGGTGGCCCCATCAATTCGAACGAGGCCACCTTTGACTTCAATAGTGAGCAAACCGTATTCAGGATGTGCGATCATGAAATCAATTTCACGGTCGCTTACGCCACCTCCATGCGGGCGTGGCACCTGGAGTAAAACACCATGAAACACAGCATATTCATCTGGGAGATGTTTCTTGAAAAGATCGAATAATCGTCTCTCCGCTGAACTGATTGGCGTAAGCCCTGCCTTTTCAAGTTCAGCGTCAGTTTTCAAGTAACGGGGATACATGCTAGCCATCGATTAATCTCCGCCTGCTACGGGTTCAATCGCCAGGATTTCTTCATTCACATACGATTTGAATTCATCTATGCTGGTGAAATAGCGGAAACCTTCACGGTTTAGCACATCTTCAATATCACTCCCTTCATTAATGAGAATCGCTACGGGGTCGCTCAATCCTTCCTGGACACCTTCAGGCCAGGCTAAGTCAACGATAGCCAGAACGTGCCCCTCCTCGTCCTCGTCAAGCAATTCATAGCCGATCTCCCCTTCAGCCAATCCTATCCGGATCACCCAATCATTGATTTCACGCAGGATTTGCTCTTCTTCATCGCTGGCGATGCCACCGACCACAGCGGTAGGCTCTCGCTCGATCACTATCGTTTCATAATCCTCAATAGTATCAGGCTCAGTGGATAGGAGACTGCCAAGGAAATCATTCGCTGCCTGGGCAAGCAGTTTCTCTCGTTCCTCCAGGAATTGCAGGTAGTTTTTCAAACGCCAGTAGCGTCGCTGCATGGGTATCCACTGCGACTCAAGCGCGCCGGGATGTGCATTCTGAACCTCCAGGAAGTACTCTTCCGGTTTACGATTGCTGATGACCAGATTGGTATCCTGAGTAAGAAAACAGAAATTTGCCAATGCGTTCACATTCACCCGTGTATGTTCAAGGTCATATAGAAGAGACTTTGGAAAGATATGGTGAACCTGCAGCTGGTTGATCTTGCCCAACAGACTCTCTTTGAGGGGTAACCCGGTGCCCCAGTCTTGGGACTGTCCAATGCGTGTGAGCAGGTATAATAGCGGATAGAAGCGTGCCCCCTTGCTCCAGGTCTGGAAGTTTTCAGGTCGGATGATCAAATCGCCGCGCCAGATGCGGAGCTGGTCAATAAGGCGATTTAGTGCTTGACCATCAGGAGCTTCTTCAATAACCCGCAAGTCTTGATTAAGCACAGATTCTGTGGAACCGGTGTAACGTCCCCACAGAAACGTATGAATGTACCAATACAGCAGTTTATCTCGCTCGGCAGCATCTTGTAGTCGTCCACCTTGCTTGATGATGTAGCGAGTAATGACCGGGATGGCATAGCGCCCGCCTAACACCCGATCATGGTCAAGCCCAAGGCGCCCGGAGATCATATTCAGAGTGTAATTGATGGCCTTTTCTGTCTGATACAAACCATCTCTGAAAGCAGAGGGGGACACCTGTTCAAGGCCGGAGAAGAATGCCTGCCCGGTCAGAACCGTCGTGACATTGCGGAGCAGCCAATCCAGCTTGAAGTAAAATCCGGCGGCCTTCCAACGATCTAACATTGCCCGCATCTCCTCGCGGGCTTCGGGCCATCCGGCACATACCTTTGCCAGGGCCAGGTCACCTTTGGAGAGTTTGGTTCCCCCGCTGTTGACCTTATTGAAGATATCTACCACCGTGTCCAGACTGCGCGTTTCACTTGAAACCTCTTCGATGTGGAAACGGTGTTCCTTGATCTGGGCAACATCGTTCAGGCGCGCAAGGTAATCTTCTGCATTCTCCTGGAGTTCAGGCGTATTATGGATTCGGCTGATATGTGGCCCCAGCCCGCCTTGCATAAGCTCGGTGACGTTGATCCAGAATGGATTATCCCGCATTTTGACTGGGCCGTAGAACTCAAAGACCTCATTGTCCAGGTGGAACATGAGATCAAGAAATGCGTCAGAGTTCCCATCGAAGAATTCCGGCGCTCGTCCCCGTATGACACCATACAAAGTCGTAACCCGCTGTTGTCCATCCAGCAGCAGCTTGACATAGCCCGCTTGCAGGTTGGCATCACCCCGCGCAGGAGCAGTTTCAGTAGGTGTTTCCCATACCAGCAAGCTGCCGACCGGATATTTCCTGTACATCGATAACATGAAGTTACGAACTTGTTTTCGGCTCCAGACATAGCCGCGTTGAAATTCGGGCAGCGCAATCGCACCCCGCTCAATAGACTCAAGAATGTTGGATACTTGCATCTGGTTGCTCCCGTCTAGTAATACTGGCGAATGTAATCAAAAGCCTTATTGAATAGCTCATCATCTTTGTGGAGCTGATATTTAAGCAGTGTGCGCCGCAATGCCCGCTGAACCTCACGCTCCCCGGCGATAGTTGTCTGCCAGCCTTCGAAGCGAACCAGGCGCACAATCTCGTCGATATCATTCACTATGCGTTCGATGATCGCCGGGGTTTGATCGGTTCGCGTTTCGTGGAACAGTTCCGTCAGGGCGGCTTTAGCGTCTTTCTGATCGGCAGCGCTGGTAACCGCACGCTCCGCTTCCAACAGGTCGCGGGCGATCTGAAGCAAGCGCTTGAGATAATCAATGCTCATCAGCATGCCCTGCTCATGCTGGTCCCGCAGTTCTTCGAGTCGCTTCCCTAACTCAACAAAGGTGGGATTCTGCTGGTGCTTGCGCAGCCGCCGGACGATCTCAATCTCCACCTCTTTGGCCCTGCCCGGATCGGGGTTGTGAATGAAATTCTCAATGAAATCAACGCCCATCACCAGCGTGTCGAGATCATCCCGGATGCTTTCCACGTGGATATTCTCATGAATCAATTCGAGGGTTTTAGCACCGAGCGCATGCCACAGCAGCTTACCATGCCCGCCCGGCGGCTTGATCGATTGGTGAACCTGCCCCAACCAGCGGAAATCATCCTCGTATTGTTTGAGAACGGGATCGGGTGAGATGGTCTCCCAGAGGCGTGCCAGCACCGAGAAATCTGCCGCAAACGCGTCTCGGCTTTCATTGTCCGGCAGGCGATCCTGGGCAGCTTCCAGGCCTTCATAACCGGTCAGGGAGCGATCAACCCCTTCGAAGTAAGCCAGGCATGCGGCAAGCGCTTCGGGGAGCTGCGCTTTCAGACCTTCGATATTGGATACCACCTGCTGAACCGCCCGCTCATCAAAGTCGAGTGACCGGGCAACATCGTCAAAGATACCCAGGTAATCGACGATCAGCCCATGCGTCTTCTCGACCCCCAGGCCGGGATCGGCATAGGGCCGGTTGGTGCGGCAGATGGCTTGCAGCAGGTTGTGATCCTTCAACGGCCTGTCGAGATACATGGCCTGAAGGATCGGCGCATCGAAGCCGGTCAGCAGTTTGGCGGTCACGATCAAGATTTTCAGCGGATGATTCGGATCGCGGAAATGATCGAGGATTCGTTCTTCCTCATCCTTGCTGCGATCATACTGTTTCCATTCCTTTGGGTCACCGGCTTGGGCCGACATCACGACCGAGGATGACTCCGGCGGCAGCAGCCGGTCGAAAGCCTCCTTATAGGCAATACACGCGGCCCGGTCATAGACCACCACCTGTGCTTTGAACCCGTTGGGGGCGATTTTTGCATCAAAGTGACGGACAATATCCTCGGTGATCGCCTCGACCCGCTCCGGGGCTTTGAGCAGCACAGCCATCTTGGCCGCCTGCCGGGCCAGATTTGCCCGGTCGAGGTCGGACAGGCCGCCGGTCAGAGAAGCATATGCCTCATCAATCGAGGCGCTGTCCACGTGCAGTTCAACCAGCCGGGCTTCAAAATGCAGGGGCAGCGTGGCCTTATCGCGGATCGAATCCTCGAAGGAGTAGCGGCTCATATAACCGCTTTCATCTTCTTCCGCACCGAAGGCCCAGAAGGTATTGTGATCCCGCCGGTTGATCGGTGTGCCCGTCAGGCCAAACAGGAAGGCGTTCGGCAGGGCTTCGCGCATCATGCGGCCCAGATCGCCCTCCTGGGTGCGGTGCGCCTCATCGACCATCACCACGATGTTCTCCCGGTCGTTGAGCAGGCCGCCCGCCTCGGCGAACTTGTAGATGGTGGTGATGATGATCTTGCGTGTATCCCGCCCCAACAGGCGGTGCAGCGTCTCGCGGCTGTCGGTGGTGATCACATTGGGCACATCCGCCGCGTTGAAGGTGCTGCTGATCTGCGTATCCAGGTCTACCCGATCTACCACGATCAGCACGGTCGGGTTGCGCAAGGCCGGGTGCAGACGCAGTTTGCCCGCCGCAAACACCATCAACAGTGATTTACCCGATCCCTGAAAATGCCATAATAAACCCTTGCGCGGATACCCATCCACTACCCGCTCCACGATCTGGTTGGCTCCCTGATACTGCTGGTAGC